>JAHEHN010000128.1 GCA_024644515.1 Gammaproteobacteria bacterium | reverse complement strand
TGTACTATCAGCCGCTGCAGGTGCCGCATCTCCCAGCGGGTTAACCCAGCCAATGCGCGACTTTTCATAGTTGGAGCATGGCACAAAGGCAAGTTCTGCCAACTGCGATTCAAATTGTTCATGAGGAAGATCAAAGGGTTGCGCGAGACAATATAAACGGAGATTTTTAAACCACATAAAATTCGAAACCTGGGAAATTTTCTTTAGTCACTATTTAGCAACTGATTAACGATTACAAAACGGGGAGACGATTATGCAGTAAAAAACTGAGAAGTAAAAATGCAAATTGATTATAGTATGGAAATGCAGCCTACAAGAAAAAATATCCTTTTTTTTGGACGGATAGCCGATCGAGTAAAACCCGATCAAGCTGACTCTATGAAACCGCAAGCCCCAATCAGCACCTATTCACCATTCGAAGAATCAATCAATATCTATTCCCATGCTATCGGCATAGTCCTGAGTCTTGTCGCCCTGGTATTACTGATGATCAGGTCAGGTCAGCAAGCCGGAGCTCTGCCATTAATCAGTGCCACAATATTTGGCCTTAGTCTTGTGACGCTCTATACCACCTCTACCCTCTACCATAACTGCAAGCAACCAGCGCTGCGTGCCAGGTTAAGAATATTTGATCATGTTTCTATCTATATTCTTATTGCCGGCACCTATACTCCCTTCGCATTGATTGTATTAACAGGTATGACAAGCTGGGTAATTTTTGCCATCAGCTGGGGCCTGGCTTTGGTGGGAAGCTGCCTGAAAATTTTTTTTACCGGCAAGTACCAGCTGCTGTCTACAATCATGTATGTATTGATGGGATGGCTGATTGTTTTTGCCATCAAACCGCTTACGGACAATCTTGCCGAAGGCGGATTATTGTGGCTGCTAATCGGTGGCATCCTGTATTCCACAGGAGGAATACTTTACAGCATCAAACGCATGCCTTTAAACCATGCCACTTTTCATCTCTTAGTCATGTGCGGCAGCTTTTGTCATTTTATTTCACTTTACTATTTTGTATTACCGACGCTCTAATGCTACCCGGAATCCGGGACATGAGAAGATTAAGAGGGCGGAGAATTTGAGAGGGATAAGATCATGGTTGAATCGAGAATTAAGGCAGTAGCCGATATGGTGGAGGCCAGGTCCAATAACCGCTCCTACCGACCCTAACTTGGTATTGACATAGCCTATGAGGAAATACAAAAAGGCGCCGGCACAAACTATGACCCTGAGGTTGCCAGTACCTTATTACACCTGATCGATAACAAAATCCTGCAATTTGGTCAGGCCTGATCAGCTTTAGACGCTGTTTAAGTCACAAGACATTTAACTGAGTTTTGCCAAGCTGTCAGAGCTTACGCCATTCATCCTCTCTATTCATGCTTTGCAGGTTCAGGGCGTCACCCTCAGCAGTTTTTTCTCCGCCTTCCTCAAGGTTAATCTTGATAGACAGATTATTCGATGAATCTGCGTGTTGCAGAGCAAGCTCCTTGGTAATTTTGCCCTGCTTGAAAAGGTCATAAAGCGACTGATCGAAAGTCTGCATACCCTCTTCGCGACTTTTTTCTATGGCCTCCTTGATTTCCTCAATCTCTCTTTTCTCGATAAGACTTGAGATATAGGCCGACTGAATAAGAATTTCCATTGCCGGTACCAGTTTGTTGTCTGTAGTAGGTAACAAACGCTGGGAGATTACCGATTTCAGGTTCAATGACAGGTCTATCAATAATTGATGTTGCGCCGAATCCGGGAAAAAGTTGATGATACGGTCAATAGCCTGGTTGGCATTATTGGCGTGGAGTGTAGAGAGACACAGATGACCGGTCTCGGCATAGGAAATGGCATGCTGCATGGTTTCCTTGTCGCGTATTTCGCCGATGAGAATTACATCCGGCGCTTCACGCATCGCATTTTTTAGCGCATTGGTATAGCTCAGCGTATCCAGCCCAACTTCGCGCTGATCCACCACTGCTTTTTTATGTTCATAGACAAACTCCACCGGATCCTCAATGGTCAGGATATGACCGGATTTCTGCTCATTACGATAATCGATCATCGACGCCAGCGTGGTGGATTTGCCGGAACCGGTAGCACCCACAACCAGGATCAGTCCCCGCGGCGCCATCACCAGTTTCTTTAGCACTGGGGGTAAATTCAGCTCTTCCAGTTTCGGAATCTTTGACTTGATATAACGAATCACCATGGACACTTCGCCACGCTGCCGGTACAGATTAACCCGGTAACGACCAACACCATCAAGATTAATGGCAAAATTTAATTCCATTTGCCCTTCAAATTCGGCCTGCTGGATATCACTGATAGTGGTATAGGCCAGTTTTTTCACTTCGCCTGGTTGCAGAATCTTTTCACTCAGAGGCAGGGTGGCGCCTTTTATCTTGATACTGGGTGGCGCGCCGACACTGAAAAACAGATCCGACGCTTCTTTTTCTGCCATCAGCTTGAGAAAAGGGGTGATATCCATACATACTCCATACCTGAGTTAGGGGGATGGGTAGTTCACCTGCGATTACCCATCTATCAACAACCATCTGACAATATAGTACAGGGAATAACAATCAATTGAGAATTGATCGAGATTAATAAAAAGTTGATTTAAAGTCATTATGATATGTCCATCAAAGCTGACCATTAAAAAAATACTGGAGAAAAAAGATGAGTGAAACCAATGAAAATAATGCGGAAACTGTCGCTTTACAGTTATGCCAGGATATAAGTGCCACTCTGGTACTGCAGGACCGCTCTGAAGATTATCGAAAAGACCTGCTTGATCTGTATGCTGAATGCCTGGAAGCCACAAAAGGCAAAAGAAAAATCTGATAACTTCCGGATTGGGCTTTGTTCAATCCGGAAAAATGGTTTCAAGACCTGATTACGTGATCATGAGTGGTTCACGACCATGGTTAGTGGATTTGTCCTCTTCAAGGACTTTTATGTACGCCACCAATGAAGTGGCTGATTAACGCAGAATTTTTTGACTTAATTACTGTTTCCATGCTCTAAATAGTTATCGAACTCTGTGAAAGGCACGCTACCTTGACATCAAACCTGCAAAAATTCTTTTCCTTTTCCATCCCCTGTGTGCTGGCAGTAGCTTTGTCGGCCCCTGCCTTTGCCCAGAAACCAGGCTGGGTACCGGTAGCCGAACTTCTGCTTGGCAGCATGGGAACTGCGGACGCCAACCAGATGACTGAAGTCATGAACCGATGCACAGCCTTGAACATGACGCTCTCGGCACTGACTGCACAGGACTCCCCCGATGTCTCGGCAGGCTATGAAAATCAGGCGCTGCAGTTGGTGCAAAATGGCATCATGATCGCCATGAATACGGAAAAAATGCTTACCGGTATTGAGCCGGATATAGAAACTTTATCCACAAATGCCATTGATGCCGTCAAGGAAATGCTGGGGACATATAACCTGTGGATGGAAGACAACTACAATGATGCCGGCTCCTACTTCAACAATGAGCTGGAAATTGAAATGAAGGGCTGTGAACTGGCCACCAAGTTTATCCTGCAGATGTCTTCACGATAGATGTTCAGGCAAGGATTCTAAAAAACCTTTAGGAAAGCGCCTTCACTCCCTGTAAAAACCATTCCGGTGTTTCTCTTTTCTTCCAACTTGCAAAGCGTGACTTATCACCAACATAAAAGGCGCGATAGGCACTGACTGCATCATCCTTCACCTTGTACTCATCCGGCATGGCCTGGGGAAAAGGCGTGAGGCCTGCACTATCAAACTTAATGCTCTCAATTTCACGTAATACTTTTATCGAGGCATGGTCTTTATCACGCTCATGACGCCAGCAAAATTCGCGATTAAGGGCACTGGTTAATTCCACCAGCCA
>JAHEHN010000066.1 GCA_024644515.1 Gammaproteobacteria bacterium | reverse complement strand
CGGGTGTTTCTAATATCGGGGCAGTCTTCCTTGAAGCTTAATCCCAGTATGAGAATATTGGCGTCGATGATATGAATTCTTTTTCGCGTTATTTCCTTAACAACTCTTTCGCTGATGTATTTTCCCATGTCATCATTAATGCGTCGACCTGCAAGAATAACTTCAGGGTGATAACCAATTTCCTGGGATTTATAGGTAAGGTAGTAAGGGTCGACGCCTATACAATGTCCTCCTACCAGTCCCGGCCTGAAAGGGAGAAAGTTCCATTTGGTGCCAGCTGCTTAAAGCACTTCTTCAGTGTCTATGCCAAGTCGATGAAAGATAATGCTGAGTTCATTCACCAGGGCAATATTCAAATCTCTTTGAGTGTTTTCAATAACTTTAGACGCCTCTGCTACTTTGATACTACTGGCCGGGTGGGTGCCTGCCTTGATAATGGACTGATAAAGCGTGTTAACAAAGCTGGCGGCTTCTTTATTGGAGCCTGCAGTAACTTTTATCACAGAGGATAAGCGATGCTTTTTATCGCCAGGGTTTATCCTTTCAGGGCTGTATCCGACATAAAACGATTCGTTAAGCTTTAAACCGGAGCATGCCTCAAGAATTGGAATGCAGACTTCTTCTGTTGCGCCAGGAAAAACTGTTGATTCATAAATAACAATATCGTTTTTAGAGAGAACCTTGCCAACAAGATGGCAGGTGTTTTCCAGTGCAGTTAAGTCCGGGCGATTATTTTTATCTACTGGAGTAGGAACGGTAATAATATATACGTTGTAATCCTCAAGATCAGCTGGATCTACTGAGAAACTGCCATGAACGCCTTCGCCTAGTTCATTTTCGCTCAGATCTTTCATTGAATCTACGCCGTCTTTGAGCTGGGAGATCCTTTCACTATTAATATCAAAACCCAGGGTCGGGTACTTTTTGGCAAATTCCACCATTAGGGGCAAGCCCACATAACCCAGACCAATAACGGCGATTTTTATATTATTTATATCCATTCTGTTTCCTTGGAGATTCTCGCGCATTATAGAAGAAATTTCTCTTGGGTGTCTGGACTTATATACAATATGCCGGTGGTTGCTCGCCAGGCCGTGATATACTTATCAATCCTTAAACTCAACCGCATAGTGATATGTCGCAATTCAAAACCATTGGGCTGACGGCAAGAAACAACATCGAAATTGTTGATTCTCTTCAGGCTGTCATTCGATTCCTTGAGCACAACTCCGGCACCAAGATTCTCCTTGATGAAAATATAGCCAATTTGCTGGATGGCAATAAATATCCGGTTTTTTCTCTCGATAAACTTGGCAATAATTGCGACCTGATGATCGTGGTAGGGGGCGATGGCAGCCTTTTGCAAGTAGCCTCCAGCCTTGCCGATCATGATTTGCCCGTGACAGGTATCAATCGGGGAACACTTGGGTTTTTGACGGATATCCTGCCGGACGATATTGAATCCACCTTGCAGCCAATACTGGATGGGGAGTTTAAAATTGAGTCCAGGTTTCTCCTTGATTTATCAATAGGAGCTGGCGAACAGAGATATCTGGGATCAGCCCTGAATGACATTGTTTTACATCCAGGCAAAGCAGTGCAAATGATCGAGTTTGAGCTGTTTATTGATAATGAATTTGTCTACAACCAGGCCTCAGATGGACTTATTGTAGCAACACCGACTGGTTCTACCGCTTACGCGATGTCAGCAGGTGGGCCTATTATGCATCCTCGACTGGATGCAATAGTGCTGGTCCCTATTAACCCTCATAGTCTCAGTAGCCGGCCTATTGTTATAGAAGGTAATCGTGAGTTAACCCTTGTGGTTGGTGATCGCCATAATATTCTGCCACAACTGAGTTGTGATGGCTCTATGAGCCATAGCTGCTCCCCGGGAGACCGCATTACGATTCGCAAAAAACAAAAAGAGTTAAAGATACTTCACCCTGCAGACTATGATTATTATGAAACCTGCCGCAGCAAACTGGGCTGGTCTCACCGGCCAACAAACAGATCCTTCAATCGATAAGTCAGCCACTCTTCACTATGTATAAAGTTCTAGATGTTTCAATACAGGAAAACCTGGGGCAATTCAGCAGGCTTTTGTGGCAAAGAAAAATCTCACACCGTATTTATGAAGTGGATACCCGGCAAATTCTCACAGTTCCCGATCAGAGCCAGGTGATGGCAGCGGGACATTTGTACCATCAATGGCAAAAAGGGGACGTGATGCCCGATGCGGGTGATTCATCAGATTTTGTTTCCTATTTTAGCCCCGCAGATTTTCTGAGCAAAATGTTTAAGGCCTTTCGCCGAGCCCCATTTACACTCAGTTTAATAGTTGTCTGCATAATCCTTGCTTTTCTGGCGCCCTTGAATGCCATGACAGACCTGACCAGAGCATTGCTTTACCCTGACTTTGGTTTTGGTACCCGGATTATTGATCTGGACAATGTCAGGGCAAATTTCTCCGCATTACAGTTTCTTAAGATGATTTCACCAATCTTGCTGCATGGTGGAATTATTCATCTGGCATTCAATATGCTCTGGTTATGGGAGTTTGGGCGCAGAATTGAGGCAGTGCAGGCAAGCTGGTCTTTGCTGCTACTGATAGTGTGTATAGCTCTTGTTTCAAACACAGTACAATACCTGTATGGCGGGTCCATATACTTCGGGGGGATGTCAGGGGTGGTGTACGGACTTTTTTCCTATATATGGATGTGGCAACTTTTTGATCCCCAAAAAAGACTGTCATTGCCAGGCCCGTTAATATTTTTCCTGCTGTTAAGCCTGGTTATTATTACAGTAATCAATCTGGATTTTATCGCCGATGAAGCGCATATTGGCGGATTGTTAACCGGCGTTGTATACGGCGCTTTTACAGCAACAATAAGCCGTTTGACGCGCATTAAACCTGCCAACAACAAGAAGCAGTAAGGTCATGTCAGATAATTCAAATACAGATCCAAACCCCATTGCAGCCTTACTGGCGACGATGACTCCCCAGATTCATCAGGCACTAAAAACGGCAGTAGAGCTTGGTCACTGGGAGAATGGTGAAAAACTGACAGCTCAACAGAAGGAACATTGTCTGCAGGCTATCATCGCTTATGACAAGGCCTTTATATCACCGCAAGAACGGGTTGGCTTTATTAGCAGGGAAGGAAGTACATGCAGCAAACCAGAGGCCACACAGGGAGCGGGGCAATCAGATGATAAGAATCAAAAGCGCAATAATACCCATTGAAATTAAAGAATTTAATAATTACTACGAGTAAGAAGGGCCTTCTTGATATGTATGATTCAAACCCCGGGAAAAATACAAAGAGTAAACACCATGCCTGAAATACATCGGGGGCAATTACATAAAATGAGAAGCCGTCTGGATAATCCGGTTTCGTATTTTATGGTTCTCGGCGAGGAGACTTTTGCCCTAAATACTCTTATCGGCAAGAAGCTCACCTTAGAATTCCTTGGCCAGATAAATTGTGTGCACTGCGGACGAAACACTAACAAGAGTTTTAATCAGGGATATTGTTATCCCTGTTTTCAGAAACTGGCCCAATGTGATAGTTGTGTGATTTCCCCTGAAAAATGCCATTACGACGCAGGGACATGCCGCGAACCTGTTTGGGGCGATGAGTTCTGCATGCAGGATCATATTGTCTATCTGGCAAACTCTTCGGGTCTTAAAGTCGGAATAACCCGTGCCTCACAGGTACCTACGAGATGGATTGATCAAGGGGCAATCCAGGCACTTCCCATTATAAGAGTTCGCTCAAGGCAACAATCGGGATTTGCAGAGATTATATTCAAGCGTCACGTAACAGATCGTACCAATTGGCGAAATATGCTGAAGGGGGATGTAGAAGAAATAAATCTTGAGGATGAGAGAGACCGTTTAATGGGTTTGTGTGAAAAGGAATTTGAGGATCTTGTGCATCAGTTTGGTTTACATGCCATTGGCGTTTTAAATGGTGTGGAGCCAGTTTCAATTGACTACCCGGTAGAAAAATTTCCGGAAAAAGTATCATCCTTTAACCTTGATAAAGATTCTCGCGTAGAGGGGACCCTAACCGGAATCAAAGGCCAATATCTGATTTTTGACACGGGCGTAATTAACCTTCGTAAGTATTCAGGCTATCAGGTAGCTCTCGCTACAGACTAATAGATCATTTCATTTTCGGGTTTTATTAACAGGATTTTTCATGAAAGAAGCACAAGGTAAAACGATTTACCTGAAAGATTATCAGCCACCAGTTTTTGTGATAGAGAAGGCTCACCTTTGTTTTCAGCTCTTTGAAGACAAAACTCTTGTCCGTTCACGTCTGGTCTTTAGCCGGAATCCTCATGCAGATGTTGATGCATCTGATGAGCTGGTCCTTGATGGTAGGGACCTGCATCTTGAAAAACTGACGCTTGATGGCAATGTTCTGGATCCATCTGCTTATAAGGTGACAGAGGACTCTCTTGTTATTCCGCAGGTTCCAGATAGTTTTACGCTGGAATGTGAAGCCAGAATCATGCCTCAGGACAACACAAGTTTGGAGGGGCTATACAAATCCAGAGTAATGTTTTGCACCCAATGTGAGCCAGAGGGTTTCAGAAAAATCACCTACTATCTTGACCGTCCTGATGTGCTTTCCAGTTTTACCACCAGAATTGAAGCAGATAAATCTCTTTACCCGGTTTTGCTCTCCAATGGCAACAAAATCGATTGTGGTGAACTGGCTGACGGCAGGCATTGGGTTAGCTGGGAGGATCCTTTTAAAAAGCCCAGCTATCTTTTCGCTCTGGTAGCCGGAAACCTGAAAGCTGTTAATGACAGCTTTACTACATGCTCAGGCAGAAAGGTTCAGCTACAAATTTTTGTTGAGGACAAAGATCTCGATAAATGTGACTTTGCCATGACATCGCTGAAAAAAGCCATGAAATGGGATGAGGATGTCTATGGGCGGGAATACGATCTGGATATATTCATGATTGTTGCTGTAGATGATTTCAATATGGGGGCAATGGAAAACAAGGGCCTGAATATCTTCAATTCATCCTGCGTACTGGCAAATCCGGCGACTTCTACAGATCAGGCATTTCAACGCATAGAGGGGATTGTTGCTCACGAATATTTCCATAATTGGTCTGGTAACAGGGTTACGTGCCGGGACTGGTTTCAGCTGAGTTTAAAGGAAGGGTTTACGGTTTACCGCGATGCTGAATTTTCTGCTGATATGGGCTCACGGGCGGTGAATCGAATAGAGGAAGTAGGGTTTTTACGTACGGTTCAGTTCGCTGAAGATGCAGGGCCAATGGCGCACTCTGTCAGGCCGGAATCCTATATGGAAATCTCCAACTTTTATACCGTTACCATTTATGAAAAGGGTGCGGAGGTAGTGAGAATGCAGGCCAATTTACTGGGGCCGGATAAATTCAGGCAGGGCACGGATCTTTACTTTGAGCGCTTTGATGGTAAAGCGGTTACTACTGAAGACTTTGTCCAGACTATGGAGGAGGTGTCTGGACTCGATTTAGGTCAATTCAGGCGCTGGTATACCCAGGCCGGGACACCCAGGCTCGAGGTAAAGGGTGAACATCGGGAAGAATCCAATAGCTTTGTGTTAACCGTAACGCAAAGTTGTAAGCCTACACCGTCACAGCCGGCAAAAGAGCCGTTTTATATTCCTCTCAGGGTTGGATTATTAAATTCAGCCGGTGAATCCATGACGCTGGAAGTTGAAGGCCTTGAGCATAATTCGGTAGCAGATGACCTGGTGCTTCATGTCAGTGAAGCGCAGCAGGAATTTGTCTTTAACAATGTTGATGAAAAGCCCGTGCCCGTGCTGCTGCGTGGTTTTTCTGCCCCGGTAAAGCTTGCTTACCCGTATACCCGTGATGAACTGATGCTACTGATGCAGCATGAAACAGATGGTTATGCTCGCTGGGAGGCTTCCCAGCAATTGTCTCTGCTGGTACTGAATGAGCTAATCGCGGCGCATCAGAAAGGCACGAATGACAAGAACGAATTTATCGTAGATGAGAGAATCGTAGCGGCATTCAATAGTGTACTTGATGCAGCCCTGGCGGATCCTTCGCTGGATAAGGCGATGCTGGCAAACCTGCTGCTATTGCCTTCAGAGTCCTACCTCGCTGAGTTAACAGATGTGGTAGATGTCGACGCTATTCATTTTGCCAGAGAGTTTTTACGTCGTTACCTTGCTGGCAAACTTGAAAATAAATTTATGGCTGTCTATGCAGCTTGCAGCAGCTCTGAAGAATACCTGTTCAATGCTCAAGAGATAGCCAGGCGTTATCTTAAAAATACCGTTCTTAATTATCTGGCTTGTCTGGATAAACCCGAGCATTGGGCACTCATCAAAGAACAATATCAGCTGGCCAATAACATGACTGACAGTAGTGCCGCCTTACGAGCTGTTATAAATAACGGTTCACAACAGAGTGCTTCGCTGCGCGAGGAATTGATCCAGGGATTTTATGAAACCTGGAAAAACGAATCCCTGGTTATTGAGCAATGGCTATCGATGCAATGTGCGACCTGCTCACCTGATAACCTTGGCAATGTAGAAAACCTTATGACACATCCTGCATTTGATATCAGGAATCCGAACAAGGTGCGCAGTGTCATCGGGGCTTTTTGTCATAATAATGCAGTAGGCTTTCATAAACTCGATGGCAGTGGTTATAAGTTTCTCGCGAATCAGGTAATAACCTTGAATACTATCAATCCGCAAATTGCTTCACGTTTACTAACCCCGCTGACCCGTCTTAAAAAATATGGACCAGAGAGGCAGCAGATGATGCGGGCAGCACTTAAACGCATACTCGATACCCCTGAATTATCCAGGGATGTCTTTGAGGTTGTCAGTAAAAGTCTTAAATAATGCTGTCTGTAGTGCTGGTTGAAATGAAAACATTGCTGAATTAGGCTTTAGTGCTGCTTTAAAAGTAGATCAACTATAGCAATAATAAAAAAAGTGGTTTTCAGGGGGGAAGATGAGCACTGATCCGCGTCAGGTAATTGATCATTCGGCTATGAGTCGGTTGCAGTACATCATAATCGGTTTAACAGTGGGACTGAATGCACTTGATGGATTCGATGTTCTTGCTATCAGTTTTGCCGGACCGGGTATAGCGGCTGAATGGGAACTCGGTAGCGCCGGCCTGGGCTTTGTTCTGGCCATGGAACTCATTGGCATGGCAGTGGGCTCAGTCTTCCTTGGAGGTGTTGCTGACAGGATCGGACGTAAACCAACAATTATGGGTTGCCTGTTTGCCATGGCCATCGGCATGTTCATGGTCACTACCACGTCGAGCCTGACAGAGTTATCCGTGTGGCGCGTCATTACGGGTCTGGGCATTGGCGGTATGCTGGCTGCGATTAATGCCATGGCCGCCGAATTTTCCAGTTTGAAAGAACGCGCAAGAATGATTGCCATTATGACTATCGGGTACCCCATGGGAGGGGTGGTTGGTGGGACGGTCGTCACCCAGTTAATGCAACACTTCGATTGGCGAGCGGTTTTCTATTTTGGCTCTGCAGTCACAGTTGTCTTTATTCCATTTGTCCATTTTGTGTTGCCTGAGTCGGTTCACTGGCTGGCCAGAAAACAGCCGGAAGGGGCCTTGAAAAAAATCAATACAACCATGAAACGACTGGGCCATTCTGCGGTGGATCAGCTACCAAACATTGGGGAGGCAGCCAGAAAAGTATCAACGTCATACCTGTTTTCAAAGGCTATGATTGCTACCACGATCCTGATTACGGCAATCTATTTCCTCCACATAATTACGCTGTACTTCATTTTGAAATGGACGCCAAACCTGGTGGTGGGTATGGGGTATCCACCTTATCTTGCAGGTGAGGCGCTGACCTGGGCCAGTATCGGTGGCGCCTTGGGTTGCGTTTTCTTTGGTGTGCTCAGTAGCCGATTCAGCTTGAAGGCCCTGACAATTTTCACCTTTGTTATGGCCTGGGTTTTTACTTCAATATTTGGTCGGGCACCAGAAGATTTAACCATGATCAAATTTTTTGTCGCCATGGCGGGGTTCTTTGTAAATGCGGGAATTGTGGGTGCATATGCCATCTTTGTGCATGTATTCCCGACTCATGCGAGAGCATCCGGCACCGGGTTTGCTATTGGCATCGGCAGGGGCGGGGCGGTGTTATCACCAATCATTGCCGGTTTCCTGCTGGAATTTGGACTGGACCTACCAGCGTTATCGATGATTATGGGTGCGGGATCGGTTATTGCAGCTGTTCTCTTGCTGTTTTTGAACCTTGACGCTGGTAGCAGTTCAGAGGGCGCGGGCAATATAGAAGAAACTTCCGCAGGTGCGGATGGTGGTAGTGATAAACTGTCGACCACCTGATGTCATCGTTTATTTCAGACACAAAAAACCGCTGCAAGGCAGCGGTTTTTTTTGCTTCGTTTTTATAAGGCTGTTTTGACATCCTGGATATTCTGCAGGGGAATGTTTTTGGCATTGTTAGCACCCTGCATATACTGCTCAATTTCATTGAAATTCATATAGCGGTAAATTTCATCAGACATGGTATTCAGGCTATTCATGTAAGCCATGTATTCTTCCATATTCGGGATTTTCCCCAGCGCCGAGCAGACAGCGGCCATTTCTGCCGATGCTAGAAAGACGTTGGCGCCATCACCCAGACGATTTGGGAAATTACGAGTAGAAGTTGAGACTACCGTTGATTTGGCAGCCACTCGTGCCTGATTACCCATGCACAGGGAGCAGCCTGGCATTTCTGTCCTGGCTCCGGCCTTGCCAAAAATTGAGTAATATCCTTCTTCAGTCAGTTGATGCTGATCCATTTTGGTAGGCGGTGCAATCCAAAGCCTTGTAGGCAGAGAACCATCACCTGCAACTTGCTCCAGTACTTTGCCTGCTGCACGAAAGTTGCCAATATTAAGCATGCAGGAACCAATGAAGACCTCATCAATTTTTGTACCGGCCACTTCGGAAAGCGGTTTAACGTCATCAGGGTCATTCGGGCAGGCCAGTAGAGGTTCGGTGATTTCATTCAGGTCGATTTCAATGATCTCACGATATTCGGCATCCTTGTCAGCTTCCAGCAGCTCCGGATTGGCGATCCAGTCTTCCATTGCGCATGCGCGACGTTCAAGTGTACGTGGATCACCATAGCCCTGAGAGATCATCCAGCGCAACAAGGTAATGTTGGATTTAAAATATTCGATAATCGGTTCTTTATTCAGCTTGATAGTACAACCGGCAGCGGAACGTTCTGCCGAGGCATCGGACAGTTCAAAAGCTTGTTCGATTTTGAGGTCCGGCAACCCTTCTATTTCCAGAATGCGTCCAGAGTAAATATTTTTCTTGCCCTTTTTCTCAACGGTTAGCAAACCTTTCTGGATAGCGGCATAAGGAACAGCATTCACAAGATCACGCAGAGTGATACCAGGCTGCATTTCACCCTTAAAGCGCACCAGTACAGATTCTGGCATGTCCAATGGCATTACTCCGGTTGCGGCAGCAAAAGCAACCAGGCCAGAACCGGCAGGAAAGGAGATGCCAATGGGGAAACGGGTATGAGAATCACCCCCTGTTCCCACTGTGTCAGGCAGCAGCATACGATTAAGCCAGGAATGGATGATGCCGTCGCCTGGTCGCAGGGAAACACCACCCCGGGTCTGGATAAAGTCAGGCAAGGAATGCTGTGTGTCAATATCTACCGGCTTGGGATAGGCGGCGGTATGACAGAAGGACTGCATAACCAGATCTGCCGTAAAGCCCAAACACGCCAGGTCTTTCAATTCGTCTCTTGTCATGGGCCCGGTAGTATCCTGCGAACCGACCGTGGTCATGCGTGGCTCGCAATAGGTGCCGGGACGAATACCATCTACGCCACAGGCTTTTCCGACCATTTTCTGTGCCAGCGTGAAGCCTTTGTCACTTTCAATTGGAGCCTTGGGACGTCTGAAGCCTTCAAAAGGGCCCATTCCCAGTTTTTCCCGCGCCCGTTCTGTGAGACCCCGTCCAATAATCATGGGAATACGGCCGCCAGCCTGAACTTCGTCTAGCAACATGTCAGTCTTGAAATCAAAGGTGGCTATGACTTCGTCATTGCCATGCCGGGTGATTTTGCCTTCATAGGGATAGATATCGATGATATCGCCGGTTTCCATATGGCTGACGTCACATTCAATTGGCAGAGCACCGGCATCTTCCAGAGTATTAAAGAAAATGGGAGCAATCTGGCTACCAATGCAAATGCCGCCATTACGCTTATTGGGAATATGAGGGATGTCGTCGCCCATGTGCCAGAGTACTGAATTGGCGGCGGATTTCCTTGATGAGCCGGTGCCTACAACATCTCCCACCAGGCAAACCGGATGGCCTTTTTCTTTCAGTTCTTCAATCTGTTCCACAGCATTGGTGATACCTTCACGGGGCATTTTATACATGGCTAGTGCGTGCAGAGGGATATCGGGGCGGGACCAGGCATCCGGCGCCGGGGAAAGATCATCGGTATTGGTTTCACCGGGAACCTTGAAGACGATAGTTGAGATGACTTCCGGTACTTTGGGTTTCGCCAGAAACCACTCTGCATCGGCCCATGACTGAAGCGTGCGCTTGGCATTAGCATTGCCGGCATCGGCTTTCTCTGCCACATCGTGAAAGGCATCAAACATGAGCATGGTATGGTTTAGCTGGGTGGAGGCTTCTTCTCCCAACTCAGCATCATCGAGTAATTCCACCATTGTGGTGATGTTGTAGCCGCCCAGCATGGTGCCGAGCAGTTTTACTGCATCAAGGCTGGAGATCAGTGGAGAAGTGGCTTCACCCTTGGCTAAGGCGGAAAGAAAACCGGCCTTTACATAAGCTGCTTCATCTACGCCAGCCGGGACGCGGTTAGTAATCAGGTCAAGAAGAAACTCTTCTTCGCCCTTGGGCGGATTTTTAAGCAGCTCTATCAAACTGGCTGTTTGTTCAGCATCCAGGGGTTTGGGCACAATACCCAATTCGGCTCTTTCTTCCACATGGCGACGATAAGCTTCAAGCACTTCTGATTCCTCATGAATTGGTGAGTGGGGCAATAAATCCGGATCTCATTCTGGCCCATAAATGCGGACAGCAATTTTACTCGAAATGCCGGTTAAAGACTAGGTCAGCACTTCCTGAAGCGTTACAATTGATTTCTATGAATACTGTGAAAACCCCTTGTATAGGCATCTGTTCAACCACCTCATTTGGTGACAGGATTTGTCGAGGCTGCAAACGTTTTGGCTTTGAAGTCATCAACTGGAATCAATACAGTGAGCAGGAAAAGCGTGCTGTCTTAACCAGAATTGACCAGCTTACCAGTCAACGAATTGCCACACGCTTCCGTATATTCTCAGTAGAGAAATTACAGCAGGCCCTTGATGATTATCGTTTTTTTTATGATCCGCAGATGTCGCCTTACTGCTGGCTACATAATTTGCTGCAAAAGCGGCTATACCGAATAAACAGCCTGTCAGAGCTGGGAGTTGAATTGATGCCTGGCTATGCCGACGTTCCTGTGCAACAGCTGTTACAGGACATTAATGAAGAATTATTTACCCTGAGCGAAGCGCATTTTGAAAGGTACTTTAATAATTTCAGATAGGGCCGGTTTTGGCAGACAGGAAAGGAGAAGGTGGGTGAGTAGGAAATTAGTTCAGAGTCTATTTGTACTCCTGGTTTTACAATCTGCATTAGCGCAATCTCAATCAGCGTACCAGGTAGATGCTGATTGGCCAGCTATGCTGCCAGATTCACAAATTATCGGTCAGGTAGCTGGAATAGCTGTCGATGACAATGATTCAGTCTGGGTGTTGCACCGGCCAAAATCACTGAGTAATGATGAAAAGGGGCTGGTACTGAATCCGCCCATATCGCTTTGCTGCAAGCCGGCTCCTTCTGTACTGCATTTCAGCGCTAATGGGGAATTACTTGATGCCTGGGGAGGCCCTTCCTGGGATCAGACAAGTCAGCAATGGCTACAATCGGAATCAGACTGGCCCATGACGGAGCACGGTATTTTCGTGGATAGCGAAGGGTTTGTATGGATAGGTGGTAACCAGGACGAGGGTGGTCAGCATATAGTCGTGAAATACAGCGCAGAGGGCAGGCATCTGCTGACAATTGGAATGCCTGGAGAAACGGCAGGCAGTAATGATACCGCGAGGTTGGGCAGACCCTCGGACATCGCCGTTGATATTAGTGCCAGGGAAGTTTTTATTGCTGATGGCTACGGTAATCGCCGTATTGCGGTTTTTAACAGTGATAGCGGTGACTACAAGCGCCATTGGGGAGCTTATGGCAACAGGCCGGATGACAGTTTGTTGCCTGCCTATTCAGCGCTGGATGCCCCGTCACAACAGTTTCGTGGTCCCGTTCATGCCGTGGTTATTGGACCGGATGACAGACTTTATGTTGCTGACAGAACTGGCAATCGAATTCAAGTTTTTGAAAAGGATGGTACGTTTGTAAAAGAAGCATTACTTGCTCCGATGACATTGGGTAATGGCGCGGTCTGGGATATTGCCATATCCCCCCTGGAAGATTTCCGCTGGCTTTTTATTGCCGATGGAACCAATCGAAAAATCTGGCGTCTTGATAGGGAGTCATTGGAGGTGAAAGACAGTTTTGGCCAGGGGGGGCGTCAGGCAGGACAGTTTGATTGGGTACATAATGTCGCTGTGGACTCCCAGGGCAACCTCTATACATCAGAGGTCAATAATGGCCGTCGAATACAAAAATTCAGTCCTGCTCGTTAATATTCCAGATTTCGGAGTCAGCGGAATGTTAATTAGGGAGAAAACCTGGCTCCCTGAATTGACCTTATGTAACATTCTTTACAGTCTTGGGTATTCCATAGACTTTTAATAATCCTCAGTTTATTCTCTTGCGTGTTAGGGGGATAAAAATGATAAGAACTACCTTCATCGCAAGTCTGCTTGTGCTTGTAACAGGACTGGTGCACGCCCAACCTGAGCCTATTTCTCAAAGAGCAGATGGCTCGACTGATATAAGTGGTATCTGGCAATCGCTGAATAATGCTAACTGGAACCTTGAGGCCCAGGTAGCCGAGCAAGGCCCATTGGAGACACTGGGTGCCATTGGCGCTGTACCGCCCGGTCAAAGTGTTGTGACAGGTCTAACGATTCCTTATCTTCAGGATGCACTGCGTCAACGTCAGCAAAACTATATCAACCGTCGTACTGAAGACCCTGAAGCCAAATGTTTCATGCCAGGGATTCCACGCGCTGCTTATATTCCCCAACCTTTCCAGATATTCCAGACAGACACAGACATCATGATGGTTTATCAGTTTGCCGGAGCCGTCCGCACAATTTATATGGATAACCATATGGAGGCGCCTATTGATAGCTGGATGGGCTGGTCAAACGGACACTGGGAAGGACAGACACTGGTTGTTGAAGTTAGCGGTTTAAACGCTAATTGGCTCGATCGTTCAGGTAATTACTATACCAGCGCGGCCAAAATTACAGAGCGTTTTACGCCATTAAGTCCATATCACTTGCACTACCAAGCAAGCATCGAAGATCCTGCGGTTTTTGAGGAAGCCTGGACAATAGAAATGCCTCTTTATCGCAGAATGGAAGAGGGTGCACGCCTGTTTGAATTCAAGTGCGCCGAATTCGCTGAGGAGATTATGTATGGCCATTTGAGCCGGGAAAATTATTTCCGTAATCTGGGAATTGATATCAATGGAGATCAGGATGAGTAAAGATCGCTCACTTAATACCGCGATATTGGGAGGAATATTCCTGTTTTCTCTATCCTCCTTTACTAATGCACAGCAGGAAAGCTGGGAGATGCCCAGAACCAGTTGGGGTGATCCGCTTATTCAGGGTTACTGGACAAATTCAACTACGGTGCCACTGCAGCGTCCGCAAGCCTTGGGGACTCAGGAATTTTATGAGCCTGAAGAGGTTGCAGAGATATTGCGTCAACGACTGGATACAGAGTATGCAAACACTGAGCGTGGCACAGCAGCCGATGTACATTATCAGTTTGATGATTACAGCATGAATAAAACGTTAGACACTATCACCGCCAACATGCGTACATCGATTATTTTTGATCCGCCCAATGGTCGTTTGCCGGAGCCGACTGGCGACGCTCTGGCTCGGCTGGATGAATATAATGCATGGCGCGAAGAGCACCAATGGGATAGTGCCAAGACCCGCGGTCTTTCGGAGAGATGCCTGATCTGGGGACAGGAAGGCCCACCTATGTTGCCGCTAGGCTATAACAGTACTTACCAGTTTATGCAGACTGAAGATTATGTGATTCTGCAACTGGAGATGATTCACGACGTGCGCATCATTCCGCTGGATGGAGGAGATCCATCTGAAAACAGTTTGCCACAATGGCTGGGTAACTCCAGGGCGCACTGGGAAGGTGATACGCTGGTGGTGGAAACCACAAGTTATTCAGGCAGAACTGATGCCAATGGCATGCGAGGCGTAAGTCTGGATATCAATACCTTTGTAGAGGAACGTTTTACCAGAATCTCTGAATCTGAAATTAATTATGAATTCACCATCACTGATCCAACTGTCTGGAAGCAAAGCTGGTCAGGAACCTATCCCTTCAAGAAAATCGACGGCCCAATGTTTGAATATGCCTGTCATGAAGGTAATTATGGTATCGAGAATATTCTTAGTGGAAAGCGCATAGAAGAACTTGATGCAAAGCAGGCAGCTAATCAATAATCAGAGCGGTCAGCGCTAAAAAGCACAACTGTTAAGGGAGTAAAGACCATGATCAAGCACTTCTTTAAAGTCATGATTTTAACGGGAAGTATTTATACCATTAGTGCCGAAGCACATCATGCTTTTGCACAGGAGTTCAGTGTTGACCTGCCGGTAAGCTTAAAAGGGGTTGTCACCAAGGTTGAGCTGATTAACCCGCACTCATGGATTCATATCTCGGTAACTGACGAAAATGGAGAAGCAGTCAGCTGGATGATTGAAGGGGGAAGTCCCAATTCTTTATTCAGGCAGGGTGTCACCAAGAATACCATTCCTGTTGGTGCTGAACTGAAAGTGTTTGGCTATCAGGCTCGTGACAGAACCAACAAGGCTGTAGGGCGCGATATTTCATTTGCCGATGGCACGCCACTATTTTTTCGTGGCACCCAGTTACCCGAGTAATGGCAGAGTTTATTCAGATAGCAAACTCTTCCAGAGTGTAACCAGCAGGGGTAATTTTCAGAGCCCAGCCGCTACTGTCCCAATCTCCCAGTACAATGCGCTTTCCTTGCTCGCCATACAGGTCGAACTCATGGATTGCCGGCCGGTGGGTATGGCCATGAACCAGGATGGATTGTCGGTTTTCAGCCAGGACCTTGGTCACTTCGGTGGGCGTAACGTCCATGATGTCAGCAGCCTTGTTGCTACTCAGATCCTTGCTTTGCTGCCGCGCCTGAGCAGCAAATGCCTGCCTTTCTGCGATAGATTTGGCTAAAAAAGCCTGTTGCCAGTCGGGGTTTCTAACCATATTACGAAAAGCCATATAGCTTTCATCCCGGGTGCAAAGTGAATCACCATGCATCAATAAATACTGCTGGTTAAAACAATTCAGCGTATAAGGTTCAGGTATAAGTACAGCCTGACTTAGCCGGCAAAACTCCTTGCCGAGTAAAAAATCCCTATTGCCATGCATGATGAAAATATCAGTGCCTAAATCAGTAAGTAAAGAAAGCTCTTTGCTCACTTGCCGGGGAAAAGTGGCGGGATCATCGTCACCGATCCAGAGGTTGAAGAAATCTCCAAGAATGAATAACTGTCGAGCTGAGTTGGCGTTTGTTTTCAGAAAAGACCTGAATGCCTCAAAGACATCAGGTCTTTCAGAAGAGAGGTGAAGGTCCGATATACAATAAATGCAATCAGTCTTCGTCATCTGTGATGGTAACCGAGTTGATAACGATGTCTTCTTTTGGCACATCCTGATGGCCCATCATGGAACCGGTGTCACAGCCCTTTATCTTGTTAACAATATCCATTCCGTCTGCGACTTTACCAAAGACGGCATAGCCCCAGCCTTGAGGCGTTTTGGCAGTATGATTGAGAAAGGTATTGTCAGCGACATTAATAAAAAACTGTGCTGTGGCAGAATGTGGCTCCATGGTTCTTGCCATGGCAATGGTGCCGGCATCATTGGTCAGACCATTATCCGCTTCATTCTGGATGGGTTCGCCGGATTCTTTCTGGCGCATGCCTGGCTCAAAACCACCTCCCTGAACCATGAAGTTATCTATAACACGATGAAAAATCGTACCGTCATAGTGGCCGGAACGAGCATGATTAAGAAAGTTTTTAGCACTCAAGGGGGCTTTTTCGTGGTCTAGTTCCAGCGAGATATCTCCAGCTGAGGTATGAAGAACGATCATTGGGTTTCCTTCGTTTGTTTGATTGGTTCTGGATTACTGATTTTTATCACCAATCCAGTGTAGTTAGTAAAAATGAGACGGGCTATAATAAGGCCTTTAAGCCTTATTAGAAAGTCGAACCCTGAATGAATGACTCAACAAGCACACCTGAAAGCTCAGCCCCATCAAATTTTATCCAGCAGATTATTCGGGAAGACCTGAAGAACCAAAAAAATGAGGGCCGTGTTCTTACCCGTTTTCCACCGGAACCCAATGGCTATCTCCATATTGGTCATGCCAAGTCGATCTGCATTAATTTTGGTACCGCCCGGGATTTTTCAGGCCTTTGCAATCTTCGCTTTGATGATACAAATCCGGAAAAAGAAGACATGGAATATGTTGACTCAATCAAGGAGAGCATTCGCTGGCTCGGGTTTGACTGGGAAGATCGGGAGTATTATGCGTCCAATTATTTTGACCAGCTCTATGACTTTGCGGTAGAGCTGATTAAAAAAGACAAGGCCTATGTTTGCAGTCTAAGTCAGGAGCAGGCCCGAGAATATCGGGGAACGCTAACAGCCCCTGGCAGGAACAGCCCGGATCGAAATCGTTCTGTAGAAGAAAACCTTGATTTGTTCGCGCGAATGAAGGCGGGTGAGTTTGATGATGGCGCCTATACCTTGCGTGCAAAAATAGATATGGCGTCACCCAATATGAATATGCGTGATCCGGTGCTTTATCGCATTCGGCGCCTGCATCATCACCAGACCGGCGATAAGTGGTGCATTTATCCGATGTATGACTATACCCATTGTATTTCCGATGCCCTGGAAAATATTACGCATTCGCTTTGCACTCTGGAATTTGAGGATCATCGCCCCCTGTACGACTGGGTCCTTGACGAACTGGACGGTGTTGCCCATCCCCAGCAGATTGAATTTGCCCGACTGAATATCAATTATACGGTGATGAGTAAACGCAAACTCAAGCAACTGGTGGATGAAAAGCTTGTGACTGGTTGGGATGACCCAAGAATGCCAACTCTTGATGGTATGCGTCGTCGTGGCTATACCCCGGCCTCCATACGCAACTTCTGTGAGATGGTGGGGGTCACAAAATCAAATAGCGTTGTTGATGTGGGCATGCTGGAACATAGCCTGCGTGATGACCTCGATAAAACCTCACCTAGAGCAATGTGTGTATTGCGCCCTTTAAAGGTGGTTATTGAGAATGTTCCTGAAGGGCACAAAGAGGAAATGACTCTGCCAAGGCATCCTAAAGATGAATCCATGGGGGAGAGGAAAATCTCGTTTACCAGAACGATTTACATTGATCATAACGATTTCGAAGAAGTACCGCCTCCGGGTTTTAAACGCCTGATAGCTGGAGGTGAAGTCAGATTACGTGGTTGCTATGTCATCAAGTGTGAAGAAGTGATCAAGGATGCGGAAGGCAATATCCAGGAGCTCAGGTGCTCCTATGATGTGGCTACTCTGGGTGCCAAACCGGAAGGACGCAAGGTCAAAGGAGTGATTCACTGGGTTCCTGCAGATGAATCCATTGATGTTGAGGTCAGGCTTTATGATCGCCTTTTCAGCCATGAAGCCCCGGACAGTGCTGAGGGTGATTATCGTGATTTTATCAATCCTGAGTCGCTCATGGTGCTGCGCGGTTGCAAGGCTGAGCCCAGTCTTGTTAACGCTGTGGCGGAAGAACGTTTCCAATTTGAGAGGGAAGGTTATTTCTGTGCCGACAAAATTGATTCAGCGCCGCAACAACCGGTGTTTAACCTTACCGTTGGCTTGAGAGATACCTGGGCCAGGAAACAAGGCTGAAGACAGTCTCAATATTGTTTTATTCATACAAAGAACAGGCAAGCAGTATTGGCGTCAATACTGAACGAGAGCAGAGTTAAATCGTGTTACAAATTTACAACACCCTGACACAGCAAAAAGAAAAATTTACCCCCATTGAGCCGGGCAAGGTGAAGATGTATGTCTGCGGCATCACTACCTATGATTATTGCCACCTGGGACATGGTCGCATGCTGGTAGTGTTTGATGTCATAGTAAGGTTTCTGCGTGCCAGCGGCCTTGATGTGACTTACGTTCGCAATATTACTGATATTGATGACAAGATAATCAATCGTGCCAATGAGCTTGGGATTGCCTTTGATGAACTGGCTGGTAAGTTTATCGACATCATGCACGAAGATGAAAAGGCTCTGAATATATTGCCACCGGATATTGAGCCGCGAGCAACCGGCCATATGGGTGAAATTATCCAGATGGTGGAAACTCTCATCGCAAAAGGCATTGCTTACGCGGCTGACAACGGCGATGTTTATTATTCCGTAAAGGAATTTCCCGACTATACCAAGCTTAGCCATAGAAACCTCGATGAACTAATGGCAGGCGCCAGGATTGAAGTGGAAACAGCGAAAAAGGATCCCAGGGATTTCGTCCTGTGGAAAGCAGCCAAGGAAGGGGAGCCGGGTTGGGATTCCCCCTGGGGCTTTGGGCGTCCGGGGTGGCATATTGAATGCTCCGCCATGTCCACCAAGTGCCTGGGTAATACCTTTGATATCCACGGTGGTGGCAGCGACCTGATCTTTCCCCACCATGAAAACGAAATCGCCCAGTCCGAGGGCGCTACGGGGGAAGAATTTGCCCGTGTCTGGATGCATAATGGTTCCCTGAGAATCGATAATGAAAAAATGTCCAAATCCCTGAATAACTTTTTTACCATCAGGGATGTCCTGGCGGAATACCCGGCTGAAGTTGTCAGGTTCTTCCTCGTCTCGAGTCATTACAGAAGCGCAATCAACTTTTCCCGGGATAACCTCCAGCAGTCCTATAGCGCTCTGGAGCGGCTCTACAACGCTCTCAAAGGCCTTGATTACCAGACAATGATTGCGAAGCAGGGGACTGATTATGAAGCCCGCTTTAATACTGCCATGGAAGATGATTTTAATAGCCCTGAAGCTATCAGCGTCCTGTATGAGCTGGCGAGGGATATAAACAGGCTCAAGCAGACCGGGGATGATGGCGCCTTACCTCTGGCGGCACTACTGGTTAAACTGGGCACGATCCTGGGGGTATTGCAGCAATTACCGCAGGATTTTCTTCGTGAAGGCAGTGATGATGTTGATGCTGACTATATTGATGGGCTCATAGAACAGCGCAATACTGCCAGGGCAGAAAAGAATTGGCCGATGGCAGATGAAATTCGGGATAAATTAACCGCCCTTGATATTATTGTGGAAGATAAGGACGGTAAGTCCAGCTGGCGCATAGATAGGGATTAACCAAGGTATTAATCGCGTATTTTATTGACGCAGTCAGCAAGCATGAGTATCATGCCGCCTTTTCGCAAGGAGCGAGAATCCGGGGTATAGCGCAGTCTGGTAGCGCGCCTGCTTTGGGAGCAGGATGTCGGGAGTTCGAATCTCTCTACCCCGACCATTTTTTTGCCTGTACTGGGCATTTTCAGTAATGTGTAGTCCCAGATGAGAGCGCCCGTAGCTCATTTGGATAGAGCATCGGTCTTCTAAGCCGAGGGTAGCAGGTTCGAATCCTGCCGGGCGTGCCATTTTTTAGTGAAAACTGATACCAAGTGGCAATCTGAAGCTAAATCAGTAAACTTGATAAGACTTTAGACAAAACGATTAA
>JAHEHN010000063.1 GCA_024644515.1 Gammaproteobacteria bacterium | reverse complement strand
TGGTATCAATTGTAGTGTGTGCGCTCTGTCACATATCCCTAAAGGCCAAAATGCTAGTATCTCGAAATAGGTTCAATTTTTTAAAAAGAGGTTAGTCATGCAAAAACTAAAACTTTGTGCTGCCGTTTCAATGGCGACGTTAATGTTATCCCAGTCAGCACTGGCCGATAGGGTAAAAGGCTCTGCGAAGGCCGATTTTTCCAATGACGAACTGGAAGTGCCCTGTGTGCTTATCGAAGGCACTGGTGGCAATGGTGATGGGCGCTTTTATGATATTGTGCTGGAACGGCGCGGCAAGTCATTTAATTATGAAATGATCTTTGCAGAACGTGAAGATGGGGACATGTGTGCCGAGATGGCAAACTATGCCAGGTTTATCGATGACGATCAGGAAGATGAAGACGATTCTGATGATGACGATTCTGATGATGATGAGTCTAATGATGATTCTGATGATGTTGCCAATTTATTTGCTTCCTGTGAAGTGCGTGATCAATCGGGAGAGCAGGTTCGCTCCAAGATCAAGGTAAAAGCCAAAGATCTCGCCAGTGGAAGTTATTATGCGATTGTTACTTCTGGTGATGTTTCTGTTCAGTCCTAAGCCTATGGCACTGACGAGGATGAGCTGGAAATCGAATTTGATAATGACGCTGATGACGTGCTTGAGGGTGCTGAAGCCATTGAAGCCGACTTTATCCAGGATGACAGTGTATTAGCTGAGGTCTTTGCCGCTGATACTGATGAACTCTTGCTCAGCGAAACAGTAAGCTGTCGGGTAAAAAATTAAGCCAATCAAGCTGCCTTGTTACTCAAGGCCTGAAAAAACCCGCATCATGATGCGGGTTTTTTTGTGGTTTCTATTGCGTTTTTTTAACGAAATCCGCCAAGAGAGTCATCTTCCACTGGTCGGTTCATGTCCTGTTCGAAATACTCTTCCCAGATTTTTGCCCAGGGACGATCGTAGAGATCATATACCTTGTAATCAATAGTTGTTCCGGGAGAGACCTGTGCGGCCCGTCCATCGGGGCCGGTAAAAATAGTCTGGTTACAATGCTCGTGGTTAAACGGCGCATACTGCGCATAATCTCCCAGGTAGGTAAAAAAGCGGATGTCGCGTACCGGCTCCATGAAAGCCTCCGGATCATAGAAAATGGTTTCATGTTCAAGACCGACGAAATTCCCATTGGCATCCTCACGTTCAGACCAGATCTCGATGATCTGCATCTGGTTGGAATACTCCCAGCTACTGTGGGTAAACCAGCCCTGGATATTGGAAGTCCAGGTTACCAGAATATTGTCATTCCAGAAGCCAATGGTTTCTCCCAGCCATTGCCTGACATCCTGACCGAGACGGGGAACAGACAACACCGACGCATGATCAATAATAAATTCGCGCTCCACCTGCACCTGACGCAGGGCATTGTCGGTACCGCCCATAAACTGAACGCGCCCTGGCACCACAGTGACATCCAGTTGTCTTGGGCCACCAGGGCCTGACCACCAGCGCAGCAGGCCTTCGGGTCGACAGTACATTAATGAAAACTGCGCGGCGTTGGAATTGGCCTTGTGGTACATCTGCTGCACATAGCGTTCCTGGTACTCCGGGGTAAGTAAAGAAAGGATGGTCGGCATCTGGTTGGCCCATCCCACCACCCATTGTGGCGGTTCGCTATTGATCTGCGGCAGATTTGCACTGGTTTCTCCAACTCGGCCGCGACCAAAGGCCTGGTCCAGATTGCGGGTATAGCGTCCATTCCAGTCTGGCAAGCTGGCTTTGGTATGACGGGTTGGTCCACCCGCCACTATGGCTTCCGCCAACAGGGCGCTGTAATGGATTTGTGCAGAGCTAAAGGGGTAGGGGCTGATTATAGCTTCCCGAGGATAGTCGCGCTCGCAATGCCCCCAGGCAGCGGTGGCGGTATCATTATTATCGATAGCGCCGGGACCGGATGAGTAATCACCATGAATTGAGTCAAGCGCGATTGGACTGTTGCAGCGGTAGTAACGCGGATCCATCCAGAATTCGCGGTCGGCATAGAAATCATTCGAGGTAAACAAATCCGTTTCCAGCGGAATAATGTTTTCAGGCACATCTCCGCTGCGGGCGGTAGCATTTTCCTCCCAGTACCAGGGAGTCACGGAGCCAACAAATTGTTCTTCGGGATAGCCGTCATAGTCACCCAGCATAATTGGCACCGGCCAGCCATAGCCAAGACTGTCCTGTGCCAGCACAGCGGGCAGTGAAACACAGGCAGAGAAGACTGCAGTGCATGCAGGAAAGAGTATGTAGGTGATGGAGGCTTTTAGCTTGTTTTTTATAGTGGAATACATGTCCTTCCTTATTATTTTTTATACCTGTAACAACAAAGTTTAGGGCTGCAGTGGTTGCCCTGGTCAGGGTGACCATTTGGCTGTGGCAGTAGCCAGGTTTTCTTCTCCCGAATGGAAGGCGCCTGTCACCGAGTCACAGTGCTTGCCAGCATCAGGTGCCTTGCCTTCGGGGCAGCGAAAAATTCCGCCGATGCGTGCACCTCCCGGTTCACCATTGCGCAAGGGGGTCAGCCCGACACTGAAAACCGTGCCTCGGGTAAAGGTGCTGATAGAGATGCCCTCGCGCGCACTTGCCGCCGCACCTTCCATTTCCACGGACCAGGTAACTCTTTCTCCACTGGCATCGCGAATCAGGGCATCCCGGGCTTCATTAAGTGGTACAAAGTTGATTTGCAGGTGGCTGGCATCCGGATTGATGCTGTCGACTACGCCGGTAAAGACATAGGTGATGGAACGGTCATACATCGAAAAGGAATGGTGTGCCTGTAGTGATTCTGATGCTGAAAGCAGAATTGCCAGCAACATCATTCCAGACAATGTTGTTCTGATGTATTCAGACATGGTGACCATTCTCCCTCAGCGACTTATTCCCATTGATGGTGAAGAGAGTATATGAAAAACGAAAATGACTCACCAGTGAAGTGGGAAGGTGGCGCAGACCCTTACCCGGAGCAGTTACAATAAATTGAATTGTTACATCGTCTTTAAATGCCTGGAAAAAAACATTCATTGACTTGAGTCGGATATCTCTATAAAGTGCGTGACAGCAATTTAAGTAAGTCAAAAGTTTGTCCCTTCCATTTCGCAGTAAGTCCTAGATTTCTCGTCCTGTAAGTTTTCAAATTTCAGTCTTTTTTTATGCTACACAGCTCTAAACGGCACAGCTGCGTGTTCTGCATGCGTATGTTCGGGATGGGTAAACACAATTTTTATTACAGGAAATCTATATTATGTCTAACAAAGTAAATGGAATCGTCAAATGGTTCAACGAAGCTAAAGGTTTTGGTTTTATCGAGCAGGAATCAGGTGCGGACGTTTTCGCCCATTTCAGCGCGATTGAAAGCACTGGTTTCAAAACCCTGACCGAAGGTCAGCGTGTTGAATTTCTGGTGACTCAGGGTCAGAAAGGTCCCCAGGCTGAACAGATCGTTGCTCTGTAAATATTTATCGAGCACTCAAATCCGGTAATCAAATTTGGTTGCCAGACTTGATAACAGGAAAGGCAGGTTTTATAACCTGCCTTTTTTTGTCTCGCGATCTCTCAGGGACGAAGACAAAGAGTAGAATAAGGTTATAAAACAATTTCCCTGTCATAATCGACGTAAGCCATTGGCAGGCTTGACTAAAGCCGTTGACAAGCACATCGATTCTGGTTAACTTCCGCTTCAAGCAACAAAGTACGTCTATAGTTTGTCCCTCTGTTACGCACCAATTTTCAAATTGTTCGTCCTGTAGGTACCAAATCTAGTCTGTTTCATTTATTGCTCGGCCCGTTTCATTTGAAGCGGTTTTTAAAAGTAACTAATCAAGTATCTATACAGGATATTCATATTATGAGCGAAAAAGTACAAGGAACCGTTAAGTGGTTCAACGAGTCTAAAGGTTATGGTTTTATTGAGCAGGAGTCTGGTCCAGACGTATTTGCTCATTTCAGCGCGATCGAAAGCGAAGGTTACAAAACCCTTGCTGAAGGTCAGAAAGTTGAGTTCGAAGTAACTCAGGGCCAAAAAGGTCCCCAGGCTGAAAAAATCGTAGCTCTGTAATTTTACTTACAGAATAAACCAGACCCCCGTGGTCTGGGCTCGATTCAAAAGAAAAGGCAGACTGTTAGCAGTCTGCCTTTTTTATTTGTTTTATTACCGGGGATTGTTGCTAAGAGCCGGCAGCTCGAGCAGTGACACAAAGCCTTAAGCAAGAGTCTTACGGCAGTTGCAAGTCCCTGAACTGGCAAAGCCTGAGACTTGAGACTTGCAGCTTGCGACTTTATTTCCCTGGATAATCCCTGAATGTAGAGCCGGTATAAAGCTGGCGTGGTCGCCCGATCTTGAAAGGATTACTGATCATCTCATGCCAGTGAGCAACCCAGCCAGGGGTTCTGCCAGTGGCAAAAATCACTGTAAACAGATTGGTAGGAATACCAATAGCCTTCAGGATGATGCCGGAATAGAAATCAACGTTTGGGTACAGATTACGCTGAATGAAGTAATCATCTTCAAGCGCAATGCGCTCCAGTTCCTTGGCTATCTTCAGTAAGGGGTCATTTTCGTGACCCAGTTCTTCCAGTACATCCTTGGCGGCATCACGCAGAACGTGGGCCCGTGGGTCAAAGTTTTTATAAACGCGATGACCGAAGCCCATCAGTTTCACCGGGTCATTCTTGTCTTTTACGCGCTTGATGTAATCAGGGATGTTTTTCACATCACAGATTTCATTGAGCATACCCAGAACTGCCTCGTTGGCACCGCCATGGGCAGGTCCCCAAAGCGCAGTGATACCAGAAGAAATGCAGGCATAGGGATTGGCTCCGGTTGAGCCCGCCAGACGCACGGTAGAAGTTGAGGCATTTTGTTCATGGTCAGCATGAAGCAGAAAAATTTTGTCCATGGCATCGGCAATTACCGGGCTGGGAATGTATTCCTCACAGGGTGTACCGAACATCATGTAGAGGAAATTCTCCGAGAAACTCAGATCATTGCGTGGATACATAAAGGGTTGCCCAATGGAATACTTGTAGCACATCGCCGCCAGAGTAGGGATCTTGGCAATCAATCGGACTGCGGCCGCCTGACGATGTTCTGCATCATCAATAATCAGATCGTTATGGTAAAACGCTGACAGTGCGCCAACGGCACCAATCATCACTGACATGGGATGGGCATGGCGGGGAAAGCTTATGAACAGATTACGAATTTGCTCATGTACCATGGTGTGGTGCTTGATATCGTCTATAAAGGCCGCTTTTTCCTCGGTGCTGGGAAGTTCGCCATTTAGAAGCAAATAGCAGCACTCCATAAAGTCAGACTTTTCTGCCAGTTGTTCAATAGGATAGCCGCGATAGAGCAAAATACCTTTGCCGCCGTCGATATAGGTTATCTTGGACTCGCAGGAAGCGGTTGACATAAAGCCGGGGTCATAGGTGAAAACACCATTGGAGACCAGGCTGCGCACGTCGATAACATCGGGTCCGACTGTGCCTTCGTAAATCGGCAATTCAATAGTTTCGTCAATGCCATCCACTGACAACTGAGCTTTTTTCTCAGCCATAGGAACTCCTTACAGAAAATAATTCGAAGACTAACGGCAGGGATAACATTACGAGAAATTCTAAAATTCTGCACGTAGTTACGGATCGGCAACACTATCTTCTGATACCGAAATTGTCAATCGCAGTGCCTTTTTTTGATAACAAATTTTACCTTTTTCCAGCTTAAAAAAATCATCACAATTCCACCTAAACCGAATCTTCCCTAATTGCGTAAGTTATGGTCATACATGGCAAAGTTGAATTAACAGGTAGTCTGAATTATTTGCTGAAAAATCCGAAAAAAGATTCAAACTCGAAGAGGAATTAGGGCATAATAGCGCGCGTTTGTGCGATGATCTTTAGGACTGATTAATAAAGACTATCACAATTAATTCTACTGATAGATTATAATTTTTACATAATTTTCCTGATACTTTAAAGAGAAAGCAGTGAAACCAACGACAAAAAACGATCGGCCCGTAAATCTCGATTTAAGCACCATCAAGCTGCCCCTTGCGGCCATTACTTCCATTTCTCACCGTATATCCGGTGTGATCATGTTCGCGGGTATTGGCATTTTACTGTGGATGCTTGAATTATCCCTTTCTAGCGAGGCTGGCTTTAACCGCTTGCATGAATTGCTAACGTCCCCTCTGGTCACTTTTGTGGTCTGGGGTGTGTTGTCGGCTCTGGCTTACCATCTCATTGCTGGCGTGAAGCATCTACTAATGGACGCGGGTATCGGTGAAACCAAGGAGGGCGCACCACGCGGCGCCACCATCGTGATCATTGCCAGCCTGATAACCATTCTGGCGTTGGGGGTGTGGTTATGGGTATGAAAAATATGCAGGTTTCCAGTGTTACTAATTTTGGCCGCAGCGGACTCTCCGACTGGCTGATCCAGCGCGTGAGCGCAGTGATTCTTCTTTTATATATCGTGTGTCACAGCGCGATTATCCTGAGTACCCCCGAAATGTCCTATGCGCAGTGGCGTGAACTGTTTGCAGGCACCACCATGCGTATTTTTAGTCTGCTCACCTTGCTGGCCCTGTGTGCTCATGCCTGGATTGGCATGTGGACTGTGGCTACGGATTATCTGACGAGACGAATGATGGGTAGCAAAGCTACTCTGGTGCGTCTTGTGTTTCTGGTTGGCTGCATAGCGGTGCTGGCGATTTATTTCATCTGGTGCGTAATTATTCTATGGAGCGTGTAGTAATGGTTTTACCAAAGGAGTTATTAAAACGTGGCTAATATCAGAACCATGACATTTGATGGCGTGATTGTCGGTGGCGGCGGATCAGGTTTACGTGCGGCACTTGAGCTTTCGCAGTCTGGTTATAAAACGGCGGTAATTTCCAAGGTTTTTCCAACCCGCTCCCATACGGTTTCAGCCCAGGGTGGCATCACCTGTGCCATTGCCAGTACTGAGCCAGATGATGACTGGCGCTGGCATATGTACGATACGGTCAAGGGCTCTGATTATATCGGTGACCAGGATGCTATCGAATATATGTGCTCGGAAGGCCCGCAAGCTGTTTTTGAACTCGAACATATGGGTTTGCCATTCTCTCGTAATGAAGATGGGCGTATCTATCAGCGCCCATTTGGCGGCCAGTCACGTGAATATGGCAAAGGTGGCCAGGCTGCTCGTACCTGCGCTGCTGCAGACCGAACCGGTCACGCCCTTTTGCACACCCTGTACCAGGCCAATCTGAAGAACAATACGGTTTTCTTTAACGAATGGTATGCCGTAGATCTGGTGAAAAATCAGCATGGTCATGTGGTAGGTTTGATTGCTATCTGCATTGAAGACGGAGAAGTAGTATTTATTAAATCCAAGGCAACCGTGCTTGCCACTGGTGGTGCCGGCCGTATTTATGCTTCAACTACCAATGCATTGATCAACACTGGTGATGGTATAGGAATGGCGATGCGCGCCGGTGTACCCCAGCAAGATATGGAAATGTGGCAGTTTCATCCCACCGGTATTTATGGGGCGGGCACGCTGATTACCGAAGGCAGCCGTGGAGAAGGTGGTTACCTGGTTAACAAGGACGGCGAACGCTTTATGGAGCGCTATGCGCCAAATGCCAAAGATCTTGCCGGCCGCGATGTGGTGGCACGTTCCATGGTATTGGAAATTCTGGAAGGGCGCGGTGTAGGGCCGGATGCTGACCACGTATTATTAAAGCTCGACCATCTGGGTGAGAAAGTACTGAATGACAAGCTGCCAGGTATTCTCGAGTTATCCCGCACCTTTGCCCATGTTGATCCGGTCAAAGAACCAATTCCTGTAGTGCCAACCTGCCATTACATGATGGGTGGAATTCCTACCAATATTCACGGTCAGGCACTGGGGCAAAATCCCGATGGCACCGATTATGTAATCGAAGGCCTTTATGCCTGCGGAGAGGCGGCCTGTGTATCAGTTCATGGCGCTAATCGTTTGGGCGGTAATTCACTTCTGGATCTGGTGGTGTTTGGACGGGCCTCCGGAATATACATAGAAAAAATGTTGAGCAGCGGGATAGAGCAACAGGAAGCCAGTGACAGTGATCTTGAATTGGGACTGTCGCGTCTGGACAAGCTGAATCAATCCAGTTCCGGTGAAAAAGTCGCAGACCTGCGTAAGGAATTGCAGGTGATTATGCAGAATCACTTTGGTGTATTTCGCAAGGGTGACTTCATGCGCGAAGGTATTCAGAAGCTGCAGGCCATGCGCGAACGCATCGAAAACCCCCATCTTCAGGATAAGAGTAATGCCTTCAATACTGCACGTGTTGAAGCGCTGGAATTACAGAATCTGTTCGAGGTGGCGGAAGCTACAGCGATTGCGGCGGAAGGCAGGGAAGAAAGTCGCGGAGCTCATGCCCGTGATGATTTTACCGAACGTGATGATGACAACTGGCTTTGTCACTCCATGTTTTTTCCGGATACCAAGACCCTGGGTAAACGTAAGGTGAATTTTGCGCCGAAGACCGTGCCAACGTTTGAGCCGATGATTCGAACCTATTAATTCAAGATGAACATTTAGAGAGAACAATAACGTGTTAGTCAGTGTATATCGCTATAACCCCGAAACCGACCTGAAGCCTTCAATGAGGGACTATCAGATTGAAATTCCTGGCGGCAAGGACCTGATGGTGCTTGATGTTCTGGCCATGGTAAAAGAGCAGGACGACAGCGTGGCCTACCGCCGCTCCTGTCGCGAAGGCGTATGTGGTTCAGATGGTATGAATATTAATGGTGTGAATGGCCTCGCCTGTATCACGCCTCTCTCTGATGTCGTGAAAAATGACAAATTGGTATTGCGTCCATTGCCGGGGCTGCCAGTAGTGCGCGATCTGGTCGTGGATATGTCTATTTTTTACAAGCAGTACGAACGTATTGAGCCTTACCTGCAGAATGATGACCCGGTGCCTGCAATCGAGCGTCTGCAGTCCCCTGAAGATCGCGCCAAGCTAGATGGTCTCTATGAATGCATTCTTTGCGCCTGCTGCTCAACCAATTGCCCGTCATTCTGGTGGAATCCGGAAAAATTTGTTGGTCCTGCCGGTTTGTTGCAGGCCTATCGCTTTCTCGCGGATAGCCGAGATACCCATACCGATGAGCGTCTGGCTAACCTGGAAGATCCCTTCAGCGTTTTCCGCTGTCGCGGCATTATGAATTGTGTAGCAGTTTGTCCGAAAGGATTGAATCCGACCAAAGCCATTGGTCATATCCGCGAGATGTTGATGGAGCGTGGCGCCTGATAAAACATTAACAGGCATCTGTTTGAAAATATAAAGAATAAAACAACAATAGCTAACGAAATGCAGCGAGTCTGCCGTTAATTGTAGTGCTTCATTTGTGTAGTGAAGACAGGGGATAACTGGAACTATGCTGGATAATTTTCGTGATCTGATGCTCGCCTCAGGGCATATTTCCGGTGGCAACCTTGATTACGTCGAAGGCTTATATGAAAGCTGGCTTCACGATGCCAGCGCGGTACCGGAAGAATGGCAGCAGTATTTTTCCCAATTACCAGGCGTTGAAGGGGGCATTTCTCATGACATCTCCCACCAAGACATTGTAGATCAGTTCCGTGGACTACCGCGACGCGGTACAGGTAATTCCCAACTGCTCAGCGACTCAGCACCTGGAAGCCTGTTGCATGAGGCAAAACAGGTTAGTGTTGTTCAGCTTATCAGTTCCTACCGTGTTCGAGGCCACCAGCATGCCAAACTGGACCCGCTTGGTATCATGTACAGGGAAAATGTGCCCGATCTGGAGCTTGGCTTTCATGGCCTTTCACCTTCTGACCTGAATTTATCTTTCCAGACCCAACCATTATTTATTGAAGAAGAAACCGCAACGCTGGCAGAAATAGTCAGCGATCTGGAAAGTATTTACTGTTCCTCGATTGGTTATGAATATATGGCCATTGTGAACCTTGAAGAGAAGCAGTGGATACAGCGCCGAATTGAAAGCAGTCGTGGCAAGCCAAATTACAGCAAGGAAAAGCGTCTTCATATTCTGGAGCGACTGAGTGCGGCTGAGGGGCTGGAAAAGCATCTGGATGGAAAATATCCGGGTACAAAACGTTTTGGCCTGGAAGGCGGAGAAAGCCTGATTCATGCTGTTGACGATATTATTCAGCGCGCGGGCGAGCACGGCACCAAGGAGATTGTGATTGGCATGGCTCATCGTGGCCGTCTTAATGTACTGGTCAATATCATGGGTAAAAACCCGTTTGATTTGTTCGAGGAGTTTGAAGGCAAGTTGGTACTGGAAAGTTCAGGGGATGTGAAATATCACTCTGGTTTTTCCTCCAATATTATGACGCCGGCAGGAGAAGTGCACTGCAGTATGGCGTTCAACCCCAGTCATCTTGAAATTGTTTCTCCTGTAGTCGAGGGTTCGGTGCGGGCAAGACAGGATCGACGCAAGGATCCCCATGGCACGACGGTTCTGCCGATATTGATTCATGGCGATGCCGCATTCGCCGGGCAGGGCGTGGTAATGGAAACCTTCCAGATGTCCCAGACTCGTGCTTATGGGACAGGTGGCACGGTACATATAGTGCTTAACAACCAGATTGGCTTCACCACGTCTCGCCAGGAAGATGTCCGTTCGACAGAATACTGTACAGATATCGCCAAGATGGTTCAGGCGCCGATTTTTCATGTTAATGGCGATGACCCTGAAGCGGTTCTTTTTGTAACCCATCTGGCGCTGGATTATCGCAACAAGTTTCGCAAGGACGTGGTAGTGGATTTGGTGTGCTATCGACGACGGGGCCATAACGAAACTGACGAGCCGACCACCACCCAGCCATTGATGTATCACGCCATCAAGAAGCATCCTTCCACGCGCACACTTTATGCCAGCAAACTGATCGAGGCGGGTTTGATTTCGGATAAAGAAGTGGAGGCAATGAATAACAATTACCGTACTTCTCTTGATGAGGGTACCCATGTTGTTCAAAGTCTGGTCCATGTACCGAATACTGCTTTGTTTGTGGATTGGCGTCCCTACCTGGGGCATTCCTGGGACATGCCGTGCGAGACCCATATTCATATTGTCCATTTAAAGAAACTTGCAGAACGACTGGTCACGCTACCCGAAGGCTTTAAACTGAATCGTCAGGTTAAAAAGCTGATGGAAGACCGCACACGTATGGCGCATGAAGAGCAGCCCCTGGACTGGGGTTTTGCTGAATGCCTGGCTTATGCGAGTCTGGTAGACAACAATTACAAGGTGCGAATTACCGGGCAGGATGTTGGCAGGGGAACCTTTTCCCATCGCCATGCCGTGCTACATGAGCAGGACAGCGGGAGAAACTACGTCCCGTTAAGTCATATCTCCGATGCTCAGAGAAAATTTGTGATTTTTGATTCCATTTTGTCAGAGGAAGCCGTACTGGCTTTTGAATTTGGTTACGCCAGTACCCGACCTGATGCCCTGGTAATCTGGGAAGCCCAGTTTGGTGATTTCGCCAATGGTGCCCAGGTGGTGATCGACCAGTTCCTTACCAGCTGTGAAAACAAATGGGATCGTCTCTGTGGTCTTACCCTGTTGCTACCCCATGGCTACGAGGGTCAGGGTCCGGAGCATTCCTCAGCCAGACTGGAAAGATTCCTGCAGCTCTGTGCAGAGCAGAATATTCAGGTTTGTATTCCTACTACGCCAGCCCAGGTATTCCATATGATCAGGCGTCAGATGATCAGGCCTCTGCGTAAACCGCTGATTGTGATGACGCCAAAAAGTTTGTTACGCCATCCTGAAGCAATTTCTACTATGGACGAACTGGCTGATGGTGCTTTTCACACCGTGTTGCCCGAAACTGATGCCGATATAGATCCGAAACTGGTTACCCGGATTGTATTATGCAGCGGCAAGGTCTATTACGACTTGCGCGCCAAACGCAGAGAACAGAACATCCGTGATATTGCCATTATCAGGCTGGAGCAGATGTACCCGTTTCCGGAAGAAACCCTGCATGAGATCCTGAAGCCCTATAAACGTTATAAGGAGGTGGTGTGGTGTCAGGAAGAACCACAAAACCAGGGGGCCTGGTACCAGATACTGCATCATATAAAGAATGTAATTCGTCGCAAGCGTGCCAGCTTTCAGCTGGATTACGCTGGCCGGGAAGCTTCCGCGTCGCCAGCAACAGGCTATATGTCGTTACATCTGCAGCAGCAGAAAAAACTGGTACGCGATGCGCTGGGACTGGATGATGAAGATAACAGGATAGTCAGTTCCAGTTAAAACCGAAACAGAAAATTCTGAGAAAGTTTGTAGGCATTAACCAAGAATAAAAAGGAAAGGGCATGACCATAGAAATTAAAGCGCCGACCTTACCGGAATCTGTTCCCGATGGAACTATTGCTACCTGGTACAAAAAGCCGGGTGAGAGTGTCTCTCGTGACGAACTTATTGTTGATATTGAAACCGATAAGGTAGTTCTCGAAGTAGTAGCACCGGCTGATGGTGTGTTGAAAGATATCAAGAAAGCAGAAGGCGATACCATTGTCAGCAATGAAGTACTGGCCATTTTTGAAGAAGGCGCAGTAGCAGCAGCTCCTGCAGCTGAGCCAGCCGCTGAAGAAGTCCCCGAAAAGGCAACGCCGGCTCCAGCCGAAAGTGATGAAGATCAAAGCAACCTGGCGGTATTGTTGAGTCCCGCTGCACGTAAACTCGTGGAAGAAAATAATCTGGATGCAAATCTTATCCAAAGCACGGGAAAGGATGGCAGGATAACCAAGGAAGATGTTGTCAATTACATGAAAGCGCCGGCAGAGGCGCCGACACCTGCGACCCCTGTTGAAGCACCAGTTACTCAGACGAAAGCGGTTTCTCCGCCACAACAACCCATAGCTGGCGTTGATGGTGCTCGAGCCGAAAAACGCGTCCCGATCTCACGCCTGCGGGCAAAAGTTGCAGAGCGTCTGCTGCAGGCAACCCAGACTACCGCCATGTTGACTACTTTTAATGAAGTCAATATGCAGGAAGTCATGGATCTGAGAGAAAAATATAAAGCAGCATTTGAAAAGCAGCATGACGGCACCAAGCTGGGATTCATGTCGTTCTTTGTACGCGCCAGCGTGGAAGCATTGAAACGTTTTCCTGCAGTAAACGCCTCGATGGATGGCAGCGATATTATTTATCATGGTTATCAGGATATAGGCGTGGCAGTGTCCTCACCACGAGGTCTGGTAGTGCCGGTATTGCGTGATGCAGATGCCTTGAGTTTTGCCGATACAGAACAGGCTATTCGCGATTTTGGTATCAAAGCCCGTGATGGAAAGCTCGGTATAGATGAGATGACTGGCGGCACGTTTACCATTTCCAATGGCGGCGTATTTGGTTCATTGTTATCTACTCCGATTCTAAATCCCCCGCAAACTGCAATTCTGGGAATGCATAAAATTCAGGAGCGGCCGATGGCGGTCAATGGTGAAGTCAGGATTTTGCCAATGATGTACCTGGCACTTTCTTATGATCATCGTATGATTGATGGCAAGGAGGCGGTGCAGTTTCTGGTCACCATTAAGGAATTACTGGAAGATCCGGCAAGAATCTTTTTGGAAGTTTGAACCTTATCAGCACGTATTAATTATTAATAGGCAGCAGACAGGAATTAACAATGGCAGATTTTGACGTAATAGTAATCGGCGCGGGTCCGGCAGGGTATGTAGCAGCGATCCGGGCTACCCAGTTGGGGCTGAAGACCGCTTGTGTTGAGAAATGGATCGATGCCAGCAACAAGCCCGTTTATGGCGGTACCTGTCTCAATGTTGGCTGCATTCCTTCCAAGGCTCTGCTGGATTCCTCACATAAATTTGCCGAGGCTAGTCATGATTTTGATGTGCATGGCATCAAGGTAAGTAAAGTCGGTATCGATGTGCCCGCGATGATTGCGCGGAAAGAAAAGGTCGTTAAACAGCTTACTGGCGGTATCGCGGGATTGTTTCGCGCCAATAAGGTAGAGGGAATATCGGGTACAGGAAAGCTGTTAAAAGACAAACAGGTCGAGGTGACTGACCACGAAGGCAAGACAAGTGTTTACTCTGCTGACAACGTCATTCTTGCAGCGGGTTCGGTCCCCATTGAAATTCCGCCCACCCCGCTGGATCATAATGTAATTGTCGATTCTACCGGTGCTCTGGAATTCCAGGAAGTACCAAAACGCCTTGGAGTAATTGGTGCTGGCGTAATCGGACTGGAACTGGGGTCGGTATGGGCGCGCCTGGGTGCTGAAGTAGTGGTGCTCGAAGCCGTTGATGCTTTTTTGCCCATGATTGACCAGCAGATTACCAAAGAGGCAAAGAAAATTTTTACCAAGCAGGGGCTGGACATTCGTCTGGGTGCGAAGGTGATCGGTAGTGCCTTGAAAAAAGGCAAAGCCAAGGGCGTAACCGTTACCTATAAGGATAGCGAAGGCGAGAAAAAAGAGGATTTTGACAAGTTGATCGTGTGTGTGGGTCGCCGACCATTGTCGGACAAACTATTAGCCGATGACACTGGTGTTGAGATCAATGAGCGTGGTTTTGTGACCGTAGACGATCATTGTGCAACGGGAGTGCCGGGCGTTTATGCAGTGGGAGACCTGGTGCGCGGTCCAATGCTTGCCCATAAGGGCTCTGAGGAAGGCGTTATGGTTGCAGAAATAATTGCCGGGCAAAAGGCGTCGATGAACTATGATCTGGTTCCTTCTGTGATTTACACCCACCCGGAAATTGCTGCAGTGGGAAAAACCGAAGAACAGCTAAAAGCTGAAGGAATTGAATATAACACCGGCGTTTTCCCTTTCGCTGCCAGTGGTCGAGCGCTTGCTGCAAACGATTCTGACGGCATGGTTAAAATGTTGGCTGATGCAAAAACAGACCGTGTGCTGGGCTGTCATATTATTGGTCCTTCTGCGGCAGATCTGGCTCAGACAGTTGTGGTCGCGATGGAATTCAGTAGCAGTGCTGAAGATATTGGCATGACAGTGTTCTCTCACCCTGCACTTTGTGAGGCGGTACATGAGGCTGCACTGGCTGTGAATGGTCATGCAATACATATTGCCAATAGAAAAAAACGCTAATTAAAAAATAACGATTTACAGGTTAAACAAACAGATAGGTATCAAATGAATTTACACGAATACCAGGCCAAGAAAATATTTGCTGATTATGGTTTGCCGGTTTCAAAAGGCTTTGCCTGCGACAATCCCAAGGATGCAGCAGACGCTGCTGGCAAGCTTGGTGGCGACAAATGGGTCGTAAAAGCGCAGGTACATGCTGGCGGTCGCGGCAAGGCTGGTGGTGTCAAATTGGTAACAAGCAAAGCGGAGATAGAAGAGTTCGCGCGACATTGGTTGGGTAACCGGCTGGTTACCTATCAAACAGATAAAGATGGACAGCCGGTTACCAAGATCCTTGTGGAAGAGTGCACAGATATTGCGCAGGAGTTATATCTTGGCGCGGTCATTGACCGAAGTTCCAGGCGCGTCGTATTTATGGCATCAACCGAAGGTGGGGTTGAAATTGAAAAGGTCGCTCATGAGACGCCAGAAAAAATTCTGCGCGCGATTATTGATCCTCTTGTTGGTCCACAGCCATTTCAGGGTAGAGAGCTGGCATTCAAGCTTGGTTTAAGTGGTGATCAGATTAAACAGTTTACAAAAATATTTTTAGGTCTTGCAAAAATTTTTGTCGAATGTGACCTGGCTCTGCTTGAGATTAACCCGCTGGTAATAACGACAGCGGGGGATCTGCATTGCCTTGATGCCAAACTTAATATAGACGGGAATTCGCTGTACCGCCATCCTGACTTAAAGGAAATGCACGACCCAACTCAGGATGATGAACGAGAAGTAAATGCTGCCAAGTGGGATCTAAACTATGTTGCTCTGGATGGAAGTATTGGCTGCATGGTTAATGGTGCTGGTCTGGCCATGGGTACTATGGATATCGTCAAGCTCTATGGCGGAGAGCCGGCAAACTTTCTGGATGTCGGTGGTGGCGCTACCAAAGAACGTGTTTCAGAAGCGTTCAAAATTATTTTGTCTGATGAAAAGGTAAAGGCAGTACTGGTTAATATTTTTGGCGGCATAGTGCGCTGTGATTTGATCGCTGAGGGAATTGTCGGCGCGGTCGAGGAAGTTGGAGTGAAAGTGCCGGTAGTTGTAAGGCTTGAAGGAAACAATGCGGATCTTGGCAAAAAAGTATTGTCCGAAAGTGGACTGAATATTATTGCAGCAGACAGCCTTAGTCAGGCTGCCCAGGAAGCAGTAACGGCAGCGGGAGGCAAATAATGAGTATTCTTATCAATAAATCAACACGTGTGATCTGCCAGGGTTTTACCGGTTCCCAGGGAACCTATCATTCAGAGCAGGCAATTGATTATGGAACCAATATGGTTGGAGGCGTGACCCCTGGCAAAGGGGGGCAGGTGCACCTTGATTTGCCGGTCTTTAATACAGTGAGCGAAGCTGTAGCCGAAACCGGAGCCGAGGCTTCGGTAATCTATGTGCCGGCACCGTTCTGCAAGGATTCAATTCTGGAGGCCGCTTTCGCCGGTGTGCAACTCATTGTCTGTATTACGGAAGGCATTCCTACACTCGACATGCTTGAAGTTAAAGTAAAATGCGATGAGCTGGGGGTTCGCCTGATAGGGCCAAATTGCCCGGGGGTGATTACACCGGGTGAATCCAAAATTGGAATTATGCCAGGCCATATTCACCTTCGAGGTAAAGTCGGAATTGTTTCCCGCTCCGGTACATTAACCTATGAAGCAGTTAAACAAACCACTGATTATGGTTTTGGTCAGTCCACCTGTGTTGGTATTGGTGGTGATCCGATTCCAGGTTCCAATTTCATTGATATTCTTGCCTTACTGGAAAAAGATGAGCAAACAGAGGCCATCGTTATGATTGGTGAAATTGGCGGAACTGCCGAGGAAGAGGCTGCCCAGTTTATCAAAGCAAATGTCAGCAAGCCGGTTGTTTCCTATATAGCAGGGGTAACCGCGCCATCAGGTAAGCGCATGGGGCATGCCGGGGCTATTATTTCTGGTGGGAAAGGCACCGCTGAGGAAAAGTTTGCCGCGCTTAAAGATGCCGGTGTCACCACCGTGAGAAGTCTTGCTGAAATCGGCGAAGGGCTTAAGACAGCGGCGGGCTGGTGAAACAAGATAAATGACCAGAGAGTCACTTTATTTGTTCAAAACTGGCAGTCTTTTGCGTTTTTTTTGGGGCGCAAGGCCTCTTATGCGGGCACTTCCCAAACTTCCTGCAAACAGCTGCTGTTGAGCCAGAAATGCTTTGATTTTTTAAGTATTAAGGTGTTCAATCTGGCACTAGTATTTGATATGCTGACCCGCCTCAAGGATATGGGGAGTTTATTCAGGGATGACTTGCTAATACCGAGTTTATAATATTACGAACTGGCGATATTTATTATTGCCGGTTTCTTTTAGTTAATAGGGTTTTATCTTTCGATTAGACTTTTAGTACTCGACTACATCCAGGTAAATATCCAATGAGATAAACCTGTATTTAAACGGGGCTAAATTTTGGATGTGGGATGAGTGTTTGAATGTTAACTCGTCTTTTATTAGATTTTTTTTAAAATAAGTGGGACTACACATGAACTACCATCGTTTCAAGCAAGGGATACTTGTTCCTTTATTAATGCTGCCAATGGTACTTGGTTTCGGCACTGCTTCTGCACAGGACACTGTGATCGATACCAGTATTATTGACAGAGCAAACGCTCTGGCAGGTGAAGCAATTGCATCAGCTGCCCAGGCACAGGTAAGCATCAACCAGCTTTCAGACGAAGCAGATGAGATTCTTCAGGAATACCGTGAAGTGTCTAAAATCGTCGATGGTCTGGAAGTCTATAATGCGAGCTATCGCAGGACTATCGCTGAGCAGGTAAGAACTATTGCTCAATATGACCGATCCATTGAGGATGCTGCGGCCCTTCAAAGACAGGTTCCCCCCCTGATGGAAAGGATGATGGTCGCTCTGGAACAGTTTGTTGAACTGGATCTTCCTTTTCTAATCAACGAAAGACAGGCTCGTTTAAACCTTATTAGGGACACCTTTGACGACTCAAGTGTTAACGTTGCAGAAAAATTCCGCCTCGTTCTTGCCGCTTATCAGCAGGAAATCAATTACGGCAGGGTTATGCAGCACTACACTGACTCACTTGAAATCGATGGTACAGAACGCGATGTCGATATTTTGCGTGTTGGCCGTGTTGCCCTGTTATATCAAACAAGTGACCAGACCGAGACAGGTGTTTGGGACAAGGCAACTAACCAGTGGGTAACACTGGACGATGATTATCGTCGCCCTGTTGCGAACGCGATCAGAATGGCTCAGAACCTAGCCACCCTTGAGATTCTCGAATTACCTATTCCTGCGCCGGAGTAAGCAACCATGAAATTTGCAAAGATATTTACTACGACTATAACCACGATATTATTATGTCTTTCAGCTTCGCTGACTTTCGGCCAGCAGCAGGCAGCTAATCTTACTGAACTATTGAGCCTTGTTGAACAGGCTCGTCTCAGCGAGACAGAAGAGCATCGCCAGCGTGAAGCCCAATTCCAATCCAATGTGAATCAGCAGCAAGCACTGCTCAACGAAATGGTTGAGCGTCGTGAAACTGAAGAGCGCATTTCTGTTGATCTGGAAAATACCTACAACGAAAATGAAATCATCAAAGCCCAGCGTTTCGAAACCTTGCAGGAACGCCTTGGTGATCTCGATGAATTATTTGGCACAGTAGCAGGCGTGGTGGGTGATACCCGCAGCCAGTTTGAAGCCTCCCTGATTTCAGCCCAATACCCGGGTCGTGGTGATTTTCTCACCGAGCTTGCCGGTATTATGGGGGATGAATCCCAGTTGCCCAGTATTGAACAGCTGGAAAGACTCTGGTTCTATCTGTTACAGGAAATGACCGAATCTGCCAATGTTACTCGTTTTACTACTCAGGTTGCACAGCCTGACGGTACCCAGAGTCAGCAGGAAGTGGTCCGCGTTGGATCCTATAACATTGTTTCTGATGGCCAGTATCTGGAATTTGATCCCAATACCAAGCGTTTGAGCGTACTGCCAAGTCAGCCTGCTCGCTACACTGATTCTGCTGCCGCTATTCAGGCCGCTACCGGTGGATTTACCATGGTTGGTATAGACCCCACTGGTCCTACCGGTGGTTCCTATCTGGCCGCTCTGATCAGTTCGCCTTCATTCCAGGAAAGATACTGGGAGCAGGGTAGAACAATTGGTCAGATCATTATCTTTGTTGGCCTGTTTGCAACCTTGTTGGCCGTAGAAAGAATGATCACTCTTTCCATTGTTAGCGGTAAGGTGAAACGTCAGCTGAAAAATCCTGATAAGCCAAACAAGAACAATCCTCTTGGTCGTGTGCTGGCGGTTTATAACGCTGACAAGAACATGGATATTGAAACTCTTGAGCTTAAACTCGGTGAAGCCATTCTGCTGGAAACCCCAGCTCTTGAAAGGTTCCTGACTTTGCTCAAGATTATTGCAACCGTAGCCCCTCTCGGCGGTCTGCTGGGTACAGTTACCGGTATGATCACTGTGTTCCAGGCCATCACACTGTTTGGTACTGGTGATCCACAGATTATGGCTGGCGGTATTTCCGGTGCTCTGGTAACAACAGTACTGGGTATTGTTGTCGCAATTCCAACCATTGTCTTCCACACTATCGTGAAATCACGCAGTGATGGTGTGATACAGGTACTGGAAGAGCAGGCTACAGGTATTATTGCAAGACGTGCCGAAGCCTCAGGCGCAACAGCTTAAGCTAAAAACTAGGCAATTAATAAAGCTGGAGAATGGCTTATGTTCGAAGCATTAAGTGAAAGTTGGGAGACCATCGATGTCTTTATGGAGAGAGGTGGTCCCGTCCTTAACTTTATTGCCCTTTTGCTCTTTGTGAAATGGAGCCTGATGATTGAGCGTTTCTGGTTTCTAAGAACTATCCACAAGAAAAATGTGGTTGCGGCTTTATCCGAATGGGAAGCCAGAGTTGACAAGAAATCCTGGAATGCTCATGCGATCAGGCAGCAACTGATTTCTCGAGTAACCCTGGACCTCAGATCTACTATTCCTTTGATCG
>JAHEHN010000110.1 GCA_024644515.1 Gammaproteobacteria bacterium | reverse complement strand
CACAGTGTCGGCAATCGTTGCCCGCAAAGCCCGGATGCTGAAGGTCTGATCAGTGAAATTTTTGCCCTGGATCGCCGGGAAGAAATGAGCGAAGACTGTCTCAATATTAATGTATTTACGCCTGCTCCAGACAGGCGCGACAGACCGGTAATGGTCTGGTTTCACGGCGGTGGTTATACCAGCGGCAGCGGTAACTGGATTTTATATGATGGTAAAAATCTGGCACGAACCCAGGAAGTCGTGGTGGTCACTGTCACTCATCGTCTGAATGTCTTTGGCCATCTTGATCTTGCCGGTTTACTGGGTGATGAATTTGCGGATTCCGGAAATGTCGGCATGATGGATTGTGTCGCAGTGCTGCAGTGGGTACACGGCAACATAGAAAATTTTGGCGGCAATCCTGACAACGTGACAATTTTTGGTCAATCCGGCGGCGCCGGAAAAGTCAGTACACTTCTGGCCATGCCGGAAGCCAGTGGTCTTTTTCACAAAGCCATTGCCATGAGCGGTGCCAACCCACAGGGGATTTCTAAAGATGCTGCCACAGAAAATGCTGAACGCTTCCTCTCAGCGCTAGGCATTGAAGCTAACCAGTTCAGTCGCATTGTAAATTATCCCTGGCAACAAATGCTAAGCACCTTCCTTGCGACACCAGGAATGAATTTTGGCCCGCTGGTGGATGGTAATCATTTACCCAGACATCCCTTTGCACCGGATGCGACACCACTGTCTGCAAACATTCCCTTGATGATGGGTACTACAGAACATGAAACCTATTTCTTTCCAGGCCAGCCCATCGAAAATTTTGAGGATGCCGAATTACTGAACCGGGTTAAAGGGGTAACAGGTGCCAATGACGCCGATGCCAGAAATGTAATCAGTGTTTATCGCCAGGGACGTCCCGGGGTTAGCAATGTGAAGCTGTATCACATCATAAATTCAGATAGCGCTTTCAGCCCTCGCGTATACACCCAGCTGGATTTGAAATCAGACCAGGGGACTGCATCGGTGTGGAAATATTTCTTCAGCTGGCAATCCAGAGTACGGGAAGGACGACTGGGTGCCTATCACTGTATAGACATCCCCTTTGCCTTTAATAATGTCGATGAGTGTGCCTCCATGCTCGGAGCCGATGAAAACCGTTATGCACTGGCCAGCAGAATGAGCGGTGCCTTTGCCCAGTTTGCCAGAACCGGTAACCCCAATATCGATCTGCTACCACAATGGCAACCTTATGAAAGAACACAAAGGGCAATGATGCGCATGGATGAAGATCCTGAACTCCTCATCAATGCCTGGCAGAAAGAAAGAGAAGCACTGGGTAATATTTCATAACAACCCTAAACAATACTGAAGACGTTTTGTTTCACTTTTCTTCAGGCCCCATCAACACGACCATAGAGCATGCTAAATAATTACTCCGATTATTTAGCATGCTCCATTTCTCAGCCTGAATAGAACCATGTTAAGAAAAAGGCGGCCTCCTCTTTTAATTTTGCATGTTAATTCTGCTTAATACCTTTATCGCATTTACCCTAATAATCAATTCAATCAAAGCCCATTGCACGCCTGATGAAATTCAGGGCTTGATAGCAGCAGTAGTCCAGGCTTTTACCACCGCCATATGGCATACCAGTTTTTACACATCAGCAAGGTATTTGTTAGATAAATACTGTTTTATTTGGTGACCCTATGGCAATTTTATGATTTAATTGTTTGCATATTTAAACAATTGGAATTTATTACCGGGAGCTTCAAGTGAGCCGTTGGGAAGGTTTTGAAGAACTAGTCAAGGTCGTCGAAGTTGGCAGCTTTTCAGGTGCCGCAAGAACCATGGGCGTGTCCAAAGGACATATCAGCCAACGTATCAGCCAACTGGAAGACCGTCTTGGAACCCGCCTCTTACATCGAACTACCCGAAAGTTATCGCTGACAGAACTGGGCAACCTTTACTACCAGCGTTGTAAACAGGTAATCGAAGACCTGGAGGAAATCGAAGATACCGTTTCCGAATTCCAGCAACGTGCCACCGGTCTCTTAAAAATCAGCTCTCCCAACCTCTTGGGTGAAATGCACATTGTTCCTGCCATTGCAGACTTTTTGAAAGAAAACAGCTCTCTTGAAATAGAGCTGAATTTTTACAGTAAAAAGGTCGACCTCATTGAAGATGCCTATGACGTGGTTATTCAGGTTGGCGCAAGAACAGATATTAATGTCATTAACAAGCCGCTGGCTAAAACCACTTTCAAACTGGCAGCCAGCCCGCACTTCTTAAATCAGTATGGTTCACCTGAAGATCCCCATGATCTGAAACACTTACGCTGCCTGCGCTTTACCGAATATGGCACCAGCAAACCCTGGAAATTTTTTCGAGGAGAAGACGCTATATCTGTCAATGGCATGACTTACTGGCACAGTAATAGTGGTCATTGTTTGCTAGCAGCAGCCCGTGATGGACTGGGAATGGCTTACCTGCCCGATTATTATCTTGCTGATGACATCAAGTCAGGCACACTGGTTGAAGTTCTGGAAGACTGGCATGGTATCGAAAGAGACATCGTCGCTATCTATCAACAACGACGTCACTTGTCTGCCAAGGTTAAACTGTTTGTGGATTTCTTGCAGGAAAGGTTTCAGCAGGAAAAACCCTGGTAATTTTTATTCAATACCAAGAATTTTTTTATTGCGATCAGCATCCCCTTGCGAACCTGCAAAGTCATCAAAGGCCTTGTCTGTCACCCTGATCATATGATCCCGAATAAAAAGCGCGCCTTCTCTGGCACCATCTTCAGGATGCTTCAGGCAGCATTCCCACTCCAATACTGCCCAGCCCTGATAATCATACTGGGCAAACTTGCTGAAAATCTGTTTAAAGTCGATCTGCCCGTCACCAGGTGATCTGAAGCGGCCCGGACGATCAATCCATGATTGGTAGCCTCCGTAAATACCGGAGCGGCCATTGGCTCTGAACTCGGCATCCTTCACATGAAAAGCCTTGATACGCTCATGGTAGTGCTCAATAAACTGAACATAATCCAGTTGCTGTAACAAAAAGTGACTGGGATCGTAAAGGATGTTCGCCGCCGGATGATTGTCAACGGCCGCCAGAAAGCGCTCGAAAGATACACCGTCATGCAGGTCTTCACCGGGGTGAATTTCATAACAGCAGGCCACACCGTTTTCATCGAAAACATCAAGAATGGGCTGCCAGCGCCTGGCAAGTTCCTTAAAACCCTCCTCTACCAGTCCAGCAGAACGTTGTGGCCAAGGGTACATTGTGTGCCATAACAATGCTCCTGAAAAAGTCGCATGCGCTGTTAGACCCAGACGCTGGCTGGCTTTTGCCGCAGCTATTAATTGACTTGTAGCCCATTGCGGCCATTTGGCCGGATCATCACGAACTTCAGGCGCCGCAAAACCGGCAAACATTGCTTCATAGGCTGGATGAACAGCCAACAGCTGTCCTTGTAAATGAGTCGACAATTCCGTTATTTCAAGGCCATATTGCCCAATGGTGCCGGCAATCTCATCACAATAATCTTGACTATCCGCGGCAAGCACCAGGTCAAACAAGGCAGGATCGGTAGGCACCTGAATACCCACATAACCCAGGTCAGCAGCCCACTTCGCCATATTCTCCAGAGAATTAAATGGTGCTTTGCTGCCTGCAAACTGAGCGAGAAAAATTGCCGGGCCTTTCATGTTTTTTTAATCCTTAACATTTTATTTTCTTGCTGAAATCAAAATTGTATTTTTAACCGTAGGTCGGATAAGCGCAGCGCCATCCGACACCGAAGTTTAACATTCTGTCGGATGGCGCTGCGCTTATCCGACCTACGTAAAAAAAATCATATCTCCGGAAACTCAATCCAGACACTCCCTTGTTCCGAAGACTCCACTGAAGTTTCTATGAACGCCATTCCACGCAAAGCTTCCTGAATGCCCGGAATTGATCTATCAACAACCTCTCCCGCTTCGGTGGCCAA
>JAHEHN010000107.1:3280-3994 GCA_024644515.1 Gammaproteobacteria bacterium | reverse complement strand
AAAGGGTGCAGAACGTTCCTGTTCGATGAAACGCAGCATGTCGCTGGTATTTTCCTCATCACGTTGCCAGGGAGAAAGATCTTCATTGGCTTCGTGAAAGTCGTCATCAGGTATCTGGGCAAGGATAGTTTTGTCAAATTCAGGGTAAGTAAATTTTGCCCCGGTCCTGATATCAAAGTCATAGCCCAGAGCCTGTAAACGATCCATGAGAATAGGGCTTTGCCGGGCATGCATAAAACTGTCCCAGTAAGAACCATAAAGACCATAAAACATACCAAACATACCCTCTCGAGTGCCGTTACCGCTGGAATAATGATTCAGAAAATGCGTGGAAGTTTGGGCGAAGGCCCAGGTGTTGGGCATGATCTCCGGTGTCAGCTGATCCCAGCGTAATGATTCAGCTACCAACTAGACAATATTGGGCGGGTTGGCGATCTCATCAAAGTGCGTGTCATGAAGCGGATAATGTAATCGGCTATTGTCCGATGTCCTTATGGACAGCCCTCTCTCGGCAGTCTCCATTCCCAGTTTGCCGGCCAAGGAACGAAAGCGGATTTTCTGAAAAAAAGGATAATCATAGGCATGCTCAAGAACCGCGGGATCATTCTTCACATCACTAATGCCATAGGTCACCCCCTGCACCAAAAACAGCACGACAAAGAAGCTGGCAACGAGTGCCGGGCGAGGACTTCCAGGCGGGATATTAAAGCGCTG
>JAHEHN010000107.1:0-3270 GCA_024644515.1 Gammaproteobacteria bacterium | reverse complement strand
AGCACAAGAAAGAAACCCTGCAAGGCAAGTATTCTTGTTACGACAATAGCAATACTCAAGTAGGTGCCATTGCTGCTGTTGAGCGACTCGATGCCGCCTTCGGTAAAAACCAGATTCAGGACAAAGCGGTTCATATGAAAAGCATAAAGATCAAATACCATGCGATCGGCCCAGATAAAGATCAGGCCAAGACATGATATTAAGAGCGCGAGTCCCATGGCAATCCAGACCCGATCGGGAAAACATTTTTTAACAGGTAATACCACTATGCACAGCGGAATTAAGTAAAACAGTGAGTAAAAAGGCCAGGCACTCAGGTGAAACAGCGTATTGGCAGATAACGCCTCACCTTCATAGCCAGAATAAAAAAACGGGAACGTCATGAATAACATGTGAAGCCATGACAAAAGTAAAAACGGTAAAAACCAGGGGGAGTTGTAAGGCCTGTTCGTTTCAGTGCTCAAGTATCTTGTCCTGCTTTCATGCATGAGCACATCATTCTAGGGAAGCAACCTTACGATAGTCTTACCAGATGATGAGGGTATATATTCAGGGGGTTCGTTTCAGAGGGGGGTGACTGTTGTGACTAAATTCTGCTGATATTATGTGAAACTCATTGATCCAGATGTTTCCCTGTCAGGCCTGAAGAAAATTCAGTAAGCGCCGCAAGCGATTATCCAGCATAACCAGGCTGTACATAGATCGTGGGACAGAAAATGTGCGCCGCGCAGTTGTTGTGCAACACCAAATATCAGACCAAGTGTTATGACTGTACCAATGGCCAGGTTCTGAAATTTGGGAAAGTGCAGGCGAGCAACAAAATAAGCTCCAAACCAGGCATAGGCTGCGCTGGCATGTCCGGCAGGAAAGCATCGACCTGGTGTCTGGTTAAAGCCAGGCAAGCCGAACAGGCCATGATATAGCTTGTTGCCCCCATATCTACCCAGATCCCACGGACAATCCATAGCCGTGAACTCTTTTAGCAGATTTATTACCAGCGCACAGAACACGGCTACAGTCAGCAAATACCATAGTGCTGAACGAAATTTCTTCAGGCCGTTGTGCCGGTAGGAAAATGCGCATAGGGCAAGCAACATAACGAGAAAAAACCCGGTAAGTTTTCTGCCACCTTCATGAATAAGGGTGGTAGTAACCCAGTGATCCCGCAGTACCCACGCACCATTACCCCATTGATAAATCCGGTCAGCCAGTTTCAGATCGAGTCCCAACCAGTCAATGCCCGGAAAAATCAGCAGGAACACCAGGGTCGGCCAACCCAGTAATTGCTGAAGCTCGCCTGGACTAATTGGCTGTGCAATGGGCTTATTCATGGGTAACGAATCTATCTACCAAACCTTAAGAGTATCTTAAGAATAATTGGTCAATATGGTGTGTAGATTAGTCAGTAATGATTCGCAGCTGTTTTGTAGACAGCCAAATCAATATTTTCAAACTTATGTAATCAGGGGAAAAACATTGAGACTCCATCAGATAGCTAAAACTTTTCGTGACATAAATCAAAAGCAGTACTCAGTTGATAGCGTAATCCTGTGGGTTGCCGGTTTTTTGCTGTTGTTCTGTAATCAGGCTTTCTTTGACAATATTATTCAGCAATATTCACTGTCCACTGATACTTTTTCTTTTATCCTGTCATTGGTGATATTTCTTTTTGCCTTGATCGTTATCCTGCTAGGTCTTGTCAGTTCCCGTTATACGCTGAAACCCCTGCTGGTGATTGTCTTTTTCGTTGCCGCTGCGTCCAGTTATTTCATGAACAGCTATAACATTGTGATTGATACCTCCATGCTGACCAATGTAGTAGAAACAGATACCCGCGAGGCAGGTGACTTGCTCAGTGTGAAATTATACCTGTCACTTGTTTTTCTGGGCCTGTTACCGTCCTTGTGGGTAGTCAGACTCAACCTCAAACCCGTAACACTCAGGCAAGCGTTGTTGTCCCGGGCAAAACTCATGCTGGGAGCCGTAATAGCTATCGGTGTGGTGGTCATGTTGTGGAGTCCGTATTACGCCAGCTTTTTTCGTGAGCATAAGCACCTGCGTTATTACGCCAATCCAGTCACCGCTATTTATTCAATGGGGAAGTATGTCAGTGAAAATCTGCATTCTGATGGCGATATTACCCGGCAGCAGATTGGCCTTGATGCAAAAATTCCAGATGAAGACAAGGATCGGGAATTAATTATTCTTGTCTTGGGTGAAACCGCCAGAGCAGACCATTTTTCCCTTAATGGCTATCCACGAAAAACCAATCCACTGCTGGAAAACTACCCTGTGGTCAATTTTCCCAATATGACCAGTTGTGCAACATCAACAGCCATATCAGTGCCCTGCATGTTTTCCAATAACAGTGAAAATGAGTTTGATATTGATGATGCTGATTATCAAGAAGGCCTGCTGGATGTTCTTGATCATGCCGATATACACATGCTTTGGCGCGACAATAATTCAAGTTCCAAAGGGGTCGCAGCTGTGTTGGATGAAGGGGATTACCGTGATCCTGCCATCAACTCTGTGTGTGATGATGAGTGCCGCGATATTGGTATGCTGGCAGGGCTGGATGAATGGATTGAGAAGCAGGAAGGCGGCGATGTGGTTATCGTATTACACCAGATGGGTAATCACGGTCCGGCATACTACAAACGCTATCCTGAGGAATTTGAGGTTTTTAGTCCGGTGTGTCGGTCCAATGATCTGCAGGAATGCTCAGTTGAGGAAATCAATAATGCCTATGACAACGCGATTCGCTATACGGACTATTTCCTGTCCGAGGTCATTAATTTTCTGGAAGGTTATGATGAAGACTTTGAAACTGCGATGTTCTATGTCAGTGACCACGGCGAATCGCTAGGTGAACATTGGCTCTATTTACATGGCATGCCTAATTTTATGGCGCCCGAATCCCAACGCCATGTACCGGCACTGATGTGGTTTGGAAAAAAATATGGAATTGATCTGCCGTTACTCCAGGCGCGCAGCGATAAAGCCTATTCACATGATAACTTTTTTCATACTGTATTGGGTCTGATGGAAATAGAGACAAAAGTGTACGATCCGACTCTGGATATAATTGCTGATGCTCATCAGGAGCATGAACAATTAGCCCAGGCTAAATTTTCGTCAACCCGTACTATAAACTTTGATTCGCATCTGTAATGGTAAAAGTGAAATCATCTGCCAGCTGATGGCCGTCAATGGAAGTTATCTGAAAGACTACCTGGTAAATGCCAGGTTCAAGCAGGGGAATGTCCA
>JAHEHN010000103.1 GCA_024644515.1 Gammaproteobacteria bacterium | reverse complement strand
GGGAATTTTGATTGCGGGTAATTGCTTTTGCTCTGATGTTTTTTTATTGCCCGGGGAACGCGAGTTTTCTGGAGATTTCCTGTCTGCTTTTTTCACAATATCCTCAGAAAGCCGCTGTCATTTCAGCGCTACATTCCGTTATCATTTTATGAAACTATCCCAAGCCATTGGGCGGCAATCGCCCCTTACCCGTTGCTTTCTCCCGTTTTCATCTATAATGACCCCCCCCGTTCGCTTAATCGAGGCCAGCTGGTCTAAAAAAGTTTTATGTCTTTGCTACTGTTGTTTAATAAACCCTACGATGTGCTGAGCCAGTTTACTGACGACAGTGGGCGTCAAACGCTCAAGGATTTTATAACACTAAAAAGGGTCTACCCGGCCGGCCGGCTGGACCGTGATTCGGAGGGGCTTTTGCTACTTACTGACGACGGCGTACTGCAAAATAAAATTAGTGACCCGGCTCACAAGATGCCCAAAACCTACCTCGTTCAAGTAGAAGGAAACATTGATGAGCCGGCGCTGGAAAAATTACGTCAAGGTGTACAACTCAAAGATGGCATGACCATGCCAGCCCAATGCAAAGTAATTTCAGAACCCGTTTTGTGGCCAAGAAACCCACCTATCAGAGAGCGGAAAACCATTCCGACCAGCTGGATCGAATTAACCATCAAGGAAGGACGTAACAGGCAGGTAAGAAGGATGACGGCAGCAGTTGGCTTTCCCACCCTAAGGCTTATACGTAGCAGGATCGGCCCCTGGGATATTCAGCAAGTGGAACCAGGGAAATACCAAAAAATAGAGGTCACCGCAGAACTATTGTCGAGCCTGTAAAGATTTACCAGCGGGCGCTGGCATCTTCGTCAGTAGATTTCGCTTCTACCCAGCTTTCACCATTCTCGTCTAGACATTTTTTCCAGAACGGCGCTCGTGTTTTTAGAAAGTCCATGATGAACTCGCAGGCGGAAAATGCCTCGCCCCGATGCAAACTTGCTACCGCAACAAATACTATCTGCTCACCAGCCTGGAGCTCACCAATACGATGTATCACAGTTACATCAAGTATTGACCAGCGGCCTTGTGCCTGGGCAATAATTTTTTCAAGACTGGATTCGGTCATCCCTGGATAATGCTCAAGAATTAACGACTCAACCTTGCGCTCATTATCCAGATCCCTGACCAACCCGCTAAAGGTAACAATGGCTCCGGTATTTGAATTGCTCTCACGCAGTAATCGGGATTCTTCGGCAATATCAAAATCATCCTGCTGTATGGAAATTTTCATTAGCCGTTATCAGCCTCCGGTTACAGGTGGAAAGAATGCGACTTCATCACCGGCTTGCAGTCGCGCGGAACGCTCTGCCATTTCATGATTCACGGCAACCATCACTGATCCCTTACCGAGAATTTCAGACCAGGTGCCCCCATGTTGTTGGGCCAGAAAAGTAATCAACTGTTCGACCGTTTCAACATCCTTCGGCAAATCAAAGGTTTTATGCTCAACTCCAAGAGCTTCGCGAATACTGGCAAAAAAATGTACGGCAATCATCAAAGTTTTCCTTCAGCTGTCGCGCTTGTAGAGGCCAGACTTGCCACCTGATTTTTCGAGCAGCTGCAAACTCCGCACAACCATACCGCGATCTACTGCCTTACACATATCATAAACCGTTAACGCGGCGACTGAGGCCGCTGTCAATGCTTCCATTTCCACTCCGGTCTGTCCGGCGAGCTTGCAGGTGGCAAGTACTCTTACTTCACTTTTATCTTCATCGGCCTGCAGCTCCACATTTACAGAGCTCAACATCAGAGGATGACAAAGAGGAATAAGGTCTGAACATTTTTTTGCTGCCTGAATCCCCGCTATACGGGCAACGGCAAAAACATCACCCTTCTTATGCCCTCCCTCGACAATGAGCTTCAGTGTTTCAGGTTGCAGTGCAATGATGGCTTCAGCGGTAGCGCTGCGCTCGGTGACATCCTTGGCACCGACATCAACCATCTGCGCCTGTCCCCTGTCATCGAGATGAGTTAGCTTAGACATAACCGTATTATTTCCGTTTGCTCTGTACTGGTTGGTAGAGAGAGGCAATTATCCATGTTCACCTGCCATTAATGAAGGGAAAATCCTTATCTTATTGCTCGCAGGTAAGCCCCTTTAACTGTCACGCGTATTTATCACCCGGGCTAATTGAGATAGGATGCCTCCTTTTTGCATTTCTCACTGAATTATTGGCTCTGCACATGATCTGGACCGCTCACAGTACCGTTGCCACCGTTGTTGAACAGGACGGAAAGTTTCTGATGGTTGAAGAGATAGATAACGGCTGCACCGTTTTTAACCAGCCCGCCGGGCATCTCGATGAAGGTGAGACCCTGTTTGCGGCGGCAGTACGTGAAACCCTGGAAGAAACGGCCTGGCATGTGACCCTGACCGCCTTTCTTGGCAATTATGTCTACAGGGCGCCTAACGGTATTACCTATGTCAGGCATTGCTTTATAGCGACCCCTGACAGCCATGATGCGACCCTGCCTCTAGACGAGGGCATTATTGCTGCGCACTGGCTCGGCACAGAAACTATATTCTCAGACAACTTCGCCCCTCGCAGTCCGCTCGTGGGCAAAGCTATAGAGGATTACCTCGCCGGACAACGCATGCCACTGGACGCTATCCAGCACTTTATATAAATATACAGCGAGCAAGTAAGTTCTCATCATGACTGGCACAAGCAGAGAAAAAGTTATTGTAGGCATGTCTGGAGGTGTTGATTCTTCCGTTGCGGCGCTTTTGCTAATGCAGCAGGGTTATCAGGTCGAAGGCCTGTTCATGAAGAATTGGGATGAAGACGATGGTACCGAATACTGTACAGCAAAAGAGGATTTGGCTGATGCCAGCGCAGTTTGTGAAAAGCTCGGGATAAAACTTCATAGTGCAAACTTCGCCGCCGAATACTGGGACAATGTTTTTGAACATTTCCTGAAAGAATACAAGGCCGGTCGCACTCCCAACCCCGACATTTTGTGTAACCGTGAAATCAAGTTCAAGGCTTTCCTTGAATATGCCACCATGCTCGGTGCCGACCTGATCGCCACCGGTCATTATGTGAGAAAAAAACAGTCCGCTGAGGGTACATTCCTGCTTAAAGGCCTTGATGCAAACAAGGATCAAAGTTATTTCCTGTGTGCAGTCAAGGCAGAACAGATTTCCCGCACCCTGTTTCCTGTTGGCGAACTGGAAAAACAGGAAGTAAGAAACCTGGCAGAACAGCATGGGCTTGTTACCCATGACAAAAAAGACAGCACCGGCATTTGTTTTATTGGAGAAAGACGCTTTAAGGATTTTCTGGAAAATTATATTCCCGCCCAGCCAGGAAATATCGAAACACCGGAAGGCGAGATTCTGGGCCAGCACAACGGACTGATGTTTCATACTCTGGGACAACGCCAGGGTCTGGGTATTGGTGGGCGAAAAGATATGCCAGAGTCACCCTGGTATGTCGCTGCAAAAGATATCAAGCGCAATGTTCTGATTGTGGTTCAGGGCAATGATCACCCCCTGCTGTTTTCAACTGGTCTGATGTGCGCCAGCCCAGACTGGGTGAATTCAGCACCAGAGCTTCCACTTATCTGCACAGCAAAGATCCGTTACCGTCAGCCTGACCAGGACTGCAGGGTTGAAGAAGTCGATGGTCGTATTGTGGTAACGTTCGATCAGCGGCAACGCGCAGTCACCCCCGGTCAATCAATCGTCTTTTACCAGGACGAACAATGCCTCGGTGGCGCAGTCATCGAAGAATATTTCTCCTAACAACAAGCGGACACCTGTAACACAGCCATGGAAAAGAAAATGCGACAGTGTCTTGCCCTTTCCGGTGTTGCTCAGTCTGCCTATTTGGTCAAACAACTTGCCCAGCATGGCATGGTGGGACAGGACAAACTGAACACCATGATCCGCAGTTTATTTATTACCAAGCCTGCAACCGCTGAAGAAGTCTATGGC
>JAHEHN010000102.1 GCA_024644515.1 Gammaproteobacteria bacterium | reverse complement strand
AACTGACAACAGCCAGAATGGCGCTGCCGCGATGGGCATTGGCCAGACTATGCCGAAAATCCTCGATGGCCAGTATGACACCGGCAGTTGGGCACCCGCGGTATTACCCGAACCCACTGCAAACACCGTCAATGAATTACTCAATCTTTATAACCAGGACAGCTTTCTTGGTGAACGCTTTAGCCAGGGACTGCTGGCCAAAGAGCTTGCAACCAGTATGGAAGATCCCGGCAGATCGCGCCGCGGACAAAATTTCAGCGTGCTGGCCACTGCCGCCGGTAATTTTCTCGCGCAGGATAATGGCCCACTCATCGCCGTCCTGGAAAGCAGTGCTGGGACACCCATGCCAATCAGGGTTCACAGCAAGGCCAGTTGGCCAACCAGTTTGCTCAGCTGGATGCCGGCATGTTGGCACTGAAGGAATCTCTCGGCAGCACCTGGAACAATACCATGGTGCTGGTGGTAACAGAGTTTGGCAGAACAGCCGCGGAGAATGGCACCGGCGGCACTGATCGTGGCACAGCAGGCGCGGGTTTTCTGATGGGAGGCGCGGTCAATGGTGGCAGGATCCATACCCAGTGGCCGGGGCTGTCTGCCGGGAATCTATATGAAGGGCGCGATCTGGCACCCACCCTGGCCACCCATGAGGTGTTTGCTGCCATTTTGAATCAACACCTGGGTATTGATCAGGCAAGCATTGAAAGCGGGATCATTCCCGGTTTCAACGACCGCTCACTGCACCTGTAAATTTGAATTCAGCAGGTTTTATCTGGCGGGTTTGAATCCCAGCAGCACATTGCCCGGAATACCAAACAGGCCATAACCGGATTGCACAAACAAGGTACCATTTGCCGCCCACACAGAAAAATTGTCAATGGCGCCGCCACGGGCTTCCACACCATTAATGGTGGTAAAAGGATGCGCGGTGTCATAGGTAAAGATGGGCTCGCCATTGGTGGCGCTGAAGACCTTGATCAATCCATCCATGGTGCCCTGCACCACGGCCTCATCCACAATCATGGTGGCGGCGGACATGCCCCAGCTGCGGTCACAACTGGGTAATTGCTCGCGGCGATTACCTGAGCAATCCGGCGTGTGATGGTATTCCCACAGCATGCTGCCGTTATTGATATTAAGGGCAAACAAACCGGGATCATTACCGTCTGCAGACTGGCCGGTGCTCTGGTTATTGCCAGCAAACAAACGCTCGCCATCAAAGGCCATGCCCCAGTGAATACCGCCCATGGCGCCACCAGGACCGATCTTGGTATTCCACACCAGTTCACCGGTGTCGGGATTCAGTGCCCATACATCACCACTTTTTTGACCACCCAATACCAGATCACTGCCATCGCGGGTTTGTGCCAGCATAATGGCGGCACCGAAATCCACATCCTTATTGATACTGTAGGCCGGTGGACAATTGGGACCACCGGGGTTTCTGTCACAGCCAGTCAGATAAATATCGTTGGGCGTGGCCTGAAATTTCCACGCCAGTGAGCCGTCTTCAAGACGCAGTGCCAGAATCGCATCACTGGTATCGGTAGGCGGTGCCGAAGTGTTTTCCCCGGTTCCCACATAGAGCAGACCACGTTTTTCATCCACGGCTGGTGCGGTCCAGATCGGCGCGCCGCTGGGCCCGTATTGCTGGGTACCAACACGGCTGACCGTGGTCGGTTTGGCATCTTCCATGGTGTGATAGACCCATTCACGGGCTCCGGTTGCCAGATCCAGCGCCACCACGGCACCATGACTGGTACAGCACTCATAATCCGGCGCCGCGCCCATATTTAGTTCACCGGAGGAAATTGCCACATAGACACGATCGCCATAAAGCACCGGCATGGCAGTGACATTGGAGACACTGGTGACCTGCACGCTGACATCCCAGATCACTTCCGCGGTAATGGCGTCCATTAACAGGGTATGGGCTGAGTTGTCTGCAAAAATCAGGACCGGACGGCCGTCTTCCAGGGTGTGATAGCCGATGGTGGTACGCAGGGGTATATCATGTTCGTAAACCCATTTCACACAGGGAGCATCACCGCCAATATCCAGTGCAAACAACTGACCGGAATCCACAATGGGGTAATACATGGTGTTACCGACAATGGCTGGCTGGGAACGCATATTCGCCGTGGACGGAAAGCCCATGGACCAGGCCAGTTCCAGATTGCCCATATCACTGGTAGTCAGACCGGCCTGCTCGGCAGTGAGATTGCGGTGATTCATGCGGTCAAAGCCCTGGGTCCAGATGGTAGGCTCGCCGGTATCCACATCCATGCGCCCGGCTGGACAGATATTGTCACTAATCCAGCTGTTATCCACGTCGGCAGTAGCTGACAGATAAGCCACCACATTATCAATATCATCTTCAGTGAGTGCCGCGGCCTGCACTTTCATCTTGCCGTTGGTCAGGGCATAACGTACCGCACGTGGCCCCATACGCTTGAGGGTATCAATGGGCGGCGACTTGGTTTCTACCGGCATGGCATGGCAGGTGGAACAGGTTTCTTCATAGATTGCCATGCCCGCAGCGTTGATATCAGTGCTGACCACTGGCTCCTGTGCGTGGAGAAGCGATAGCGGCAACAGACAAGCCAGTGCGGTGAATACAGATGAGGTGAAAAAACGGGATGTCGACAACATAAGAAGAGCCCTGTTCAAATGATTAATGTTCAGATTGTTGTAATTATGCAGGCAAGTATAGGTAGGCTTGGACGAGGAAACCAGCCCCGTTGCAGTAGGTAAGGCGCTGGCAACAGGAACAGCCCCTGGAGCAACAGGAGTCAGTATGATACTGGATTGCTGCTTACAGGTTCTGGAGGCAAATCGAGACCAGTATAGGCCGCAAAGCCCGGCAACGTGGCCAGCAGAATCTCCAGCGCCTGCTGGCGCTGGCTGTCATTAAAAGGCTGACGTCCGGGATAGCGTTCGCGCCCTTCCAGGTAAGCCGCCAGCCGGGCATAAACATAATCCCGGGCATACCCTGGCAGGGTATTAAAATCCTCCGAATACAACAGATAGGAGACCGGGTAGGCAAACAGACGTGTGTTTAACTCCAGCTGGCGTAAAGATCGCCCCTGCGCATCTGCAGGTCCCTGGCTCTGAAACCAGCGCGCATAATCTGCATTTCCCTGAAACCGGTCCTGCAGTGGCGCAGCATCAAAAAACAACAAGCGTTGCACCAGCTTGCCCAGCATTCTTGGCAACACATCCCGTGCCCGCTGCGGCAAGTCATCCCAGCGTTCAACCGCCGCATAATCTTCCAGTCCGCGACGTTTCAGAACCGCCGGCGCCTTGAACTTGATATAGGTAATCTGGTTCTGTACCGACAGTTGGTGTTCCAGAACCATCAGGGCAACGATATCACTACCAGCACCCGGGTATGGTGACGTATCCACCAGGCCTGCAGCATTTAAATCCCTGATATTGCCACGACGATGGGCCTCTACTTTGGCCACTTCGTCGTAATCCTCCAGCAGAATATTACCCAGGTGTTTTTGTGATCCATGTTCCCCGCTGACATACCAGCCGCCCCAGCGAATATCAATGGGCGAGGTATCGTTTATATTGCCAATACCGGAATAATTCTCCAGCGGGACATTGCCGGTGCTGTAGAGTGAAGACAATGCCATCAGCATGGGCACACCGCCGCCCATGGTGCCTTGCGTGTCATGACACACCAGGCAGGTCTAGGAGGCGCGCTCAAAATAATTGTCGGTGCCCTCGGTATTGTCGAAGGTATAGAACACGATGCCCTGCTTTTCATCAATGGTGGTGACTTCGATAATATTGCTGTTTTGTACAAAGCCGATATAGGTATCATCATTGAAATATACAGCGCGAGGTTTTTCCGGAGAAATGAGTTTGTGCTGCAGGCAAGTAGGTGAAAACACCAGCAGTTGCGATGACGGCGCAATACCCAGCTCGGCCAGCAGATCATCCAGATAGCCGCGCTGCTCCCGGTATTGCAGACTCAGCTCGCCGCTTTTCAG
>JAHEHN010000051.1:7788-20596 GCA_024644515.1 Gammaproteobacteria bacterium | reverse complement strand
CGTTCTTTGATAAGGAAACGGAAACCTTTTCCTATGTGGTTAAGGATCCAGGCTCACTTTCCTGTGCAGTAGTGGACTCAGCCACCAACCTGGAATACGCATCGGGGACTATCAGCTACGAAGGGGCAGATGAGATTATTGCCTGGATTCGTTAGCATGATCTCAGCCTTGAGTGGATTATTGAGACTCATGTACATGCAGATCATTTGTCTGCAGCTCCCTATATCAAGCAAAAACTGGGAGGCAACGTCGGTATCGGTAAAAATGTCACCGTGGTTCAGAAAGTATTTGCCGGTATTTTTAACACCGGTGATGAGTTCAAATGCGACGGCTCGCAATTTGACAAGCTGTTTAGCGGTGGTGATAGCTACCAGATTGGATCTATGACGGCTTATGTTATGCATACGCCGGGTCATACCCCGGCCTGCATGACCCATGTCATTGGTGATGCGGCATTTGTTGGTGATACCCTGTTTATGCCAGACGTTGGTACGGCAAGAGCAGATTTTCCGGGAGGGGATGCCAGCATATTGTTCCAGTCGATTGCTAAAGTCCTTTCCCTGCCCGATGAAACCCGTCTGTATATGTGCCATGACTATCCTGAGAACAGGGAAGTTGCCTTCGAAACCACCGTGGGGGATGAAAAAAGCGCTAATATTCATGTCCATACCGGGGTCACCGAAAGCCAGTTTGTGCAAATGCGCCAAAGGCGTGATGCGACACTGGCCATGCCGCACCTGATTCTGCCATCATTGCAGATCAATATGCGCGCCGGGCATTATCCGCCACAGGAAAATAACGGCATGGTATATCTCAAGATTCCGGTAAATGCCTTTAAATAAAAAAACAGTCGCAAGTCACAAGTTACAAGAGCCAAGCGGGAAAAAAGATAAAGGATAAAGGATAAAGGATAAAGGAAAAAGGTGGGCATAGTTTGCGGATAAACATTGTAGGTCGGAGAAGGCCGCAGGCCGCATCCGACGTTCGTAACCGATAGATGATTGGAAAGGTTGCTGTAAAGGTTGCTGTAAAGGTTTCTGAAAAGGGAACTGGCTTAAATAATTTTTAGAATAATATATAAAAGGAGATAACGATGGCTTCTCAGGATTCAGTTAAACAGGTGGTGATAGTAGGTGGCGGAAGTGCAGGGATTTCTGTGGCGACCAGCTTGCTTAAACGAAAATCTGATCTCGACATTACTATCATTGATCCTGCCGGTGATCATTATTACCAGCCAGGATTTACGCTTGTCGGTGGCGGTGTTTTTACTGTTGATGAGACCAGGCGCAGCATGGCCTCGGTAATGCCAAAAAAGGTAAACTGGATTCAGTCAGCGGTGGCGACCTTTGATCCTGACAATAACAGCCTTGCCCTGGAAGACGGCACCAGCATTTCCTACCAGCGCCTGGTTGTTTGCCCGGGGCTTAAACTTAACTGGGAGGCCGTGGAAGGACTGAAAGAAACGCTTGGCAAAAACGGTGTAACCTCCAACTATCTACCCGACTATGCACCTTATACCTGGGAGCTTGTGGAACAGCTGGAAACTGGAAAAGCGATTTTTACCCAACCGCCAATGCCCATTAAATGTGCGGGTGCGCCGCAGAAGGTGCTCTATCTTTCTGCTGATCAGTGGCTGCAAAAAGGGCGCCTGAAAAACATCGAGATTTCTTTTTACAATGCAGGGCCTGTGTTGTTCGGGGTGGCGGATTACGTACCGGCACTTAAGTCCTACATGGATAAATATGGCGTGGCTCTGGAATTCAGCCAGAACCTGGTGAAAGTAGATGGTCCCAACAAGACTGCATGGTTTAGTAAAAAAGACAGCGAGGGCAATACCGAAACGGTCTCAGCGACGTTTGATATGCTGCATGTTTGCCCGCCGCAAACGGCGCCGGATTTTATTCGCAGCAGTCCACTGGCCGATGCGGCAGGCTGGGTAGATGTCGACCAGCATACGCTGAAGCATAAAAAATATGGCAACGTGTGGGGTCTGGGTGATGCGACCAACTCACCCAATGCAAAAACTGCCGCGGCGATTCGCAAACAGGCACCTGTTGTTGCCAGTAATGTGCTGCAGGATATGGCCAATAGCGATGAGCTCTATGGCTATGATGGCTATGGTGCCTGTCCGCTCACTGTAGAACGCGGCAAAATCGTACTGGCAGAATTTCGTTATGGGGGAAAACTGGCACCCACCTTACCCACCTGGTTATTGCAGGGAGCAAAACCCACCTGGCTGGCCTGGTTCCTGAAAAAAGTGGTGATGCCTAAACTGTATTGGGATGGCATGTTCAAAGGTAAAGAGACGCTGGTTGCCCCGGTTAAACTAAAAGATCTGGAAGGCTGAGCCCGCGCTCGTTTATGACAAAATCCCTGGCATCTACTTTTCTGCCCTGCGTTGACTGGCTAAAAACCTACAATACCCGAACCTTCAGTGATGATCTGCTGGCCGCGGTTATTGTTACTATCATGCTGGTGCCCCAGTCCCTTGCCTATGCCTTGCTGGCTGGCGTGCCGGCGGAAGTGGGGCTTTACGCCAGTATTCTTCCCCTGGTGTTGTATACCGTTTTTGGTTCAAGTCGCACCCTGGCGGTGGGACCGGTAGCCGTCGCCTCGCTGATGACGGCATCTTCCATCGGTGCTCTTGGACTGGAGACCCAGGCCGAGTATTTACAGGCAGCCATGATATTGGCCTTGTTATCGGGGCTGTTTCTGTTGTTACTGGGCATTTTACGGTTTGGTTTTCTGGCAAATTTTCTTTCCCATCCAGTGGTATCGGGGTTTATAACGGCTTCGGGAATCATTATTGCACTGAGCCAGGTCAGGCATATCCTCGGGATTCAGGCCGATGGAGATAGCCTGCCGGATTTGCTTACCGGCCTTGCTGCTAATCTGGGGAATATCAATGCGCCCACCTTGTGGGTTGGTCTGTTTGCCCTGTGCTTTCTTTTTGCTTCCCGCCTGTGGTTAAAAATGCTGTTGTTGAGGGTTGGCATAGACGAATTCGTGGCTTCACTTATCACCAAGGCGGCGCCGGTGATTGCTGTTCTGGTTACCATCTTTTGGGCAGCGCGGGCTGGACTTGGCGAGCAGGGTGTCGCCCTCATGGGTGAGATTCCGGCAGGCCTCCCGGTGCTTGCCTTTCCCGGTTTTGATTTATTTCTTGTGCGTGAATTATTGATTCCTGCCATTTTGATTTCGATCATTGGTTATGTTGAATCTGTTTCAGTAGGCAAAACCCTGGCGGCTAAACGGCGTCAAAAAATTAACCAGAATCAGGAATTGATCGGTCTGGGTACAGCAAATATAGCGTCGGCTTTTTCCGGTGGTTTTCCAGTGACCGGTGGCTTTTCCCGCTCGGTTGTGAATTTTGATGCCGGTGCACAGACCCCTGCAGCGGGTTTTTTCACCGCCATTGGTATTGCCATAGCGACAATGACGCTGACCGAGTACCTGGCGCTATTACCCAAAGCGACCCTGGCGGCAACGATTATCGTGGCAGTACTTGGCCTGGTAGATTTTTCCATTCTCAGAAAAACCTGGAACTATTCAAAGAATGATTTTATTGGTGTAGCCGCCACTCTGGTGATGACCTTGCTGGCAGGAGTTGAGATTGGCGTATCGGTAGGCGTGGCGGCCTCTCTGGTGCTGCATCTTTATAAGTCTTCCAAGCCTCACATTGCCGAGGTGGGTGAAATCAAAGGCACCAAACATTTTCGCAATGTTAAGCGTCATAAGGTGGAAACCAGTCCTGATGTGGTATCCCTGCGTGTGGATGAGAGCCTGTATTTTGCCAATGCGTCTTACCTGGAAGATGAAATCTTTCGTATTCTGGGAGAGCGCAGACAGTTACGTCACATCATACTTATGTGTACAGCGGTGAACGAGATTGATATCAGCGCGCTGGAAGTGCTGGAGTCTGTTAATGATATTCTTAGACAGGAGGGTATTGGTTTTCATCTTTCAGAAGTGAAAGGGCCGGTCATGGACTGTCTTGAAAACACACATTTTCTGGCAAATTTAAACGGACAGGTATTCCTTTCACAATACCAGGCTGTGCATTCTTTGCAGATCGAAGACACGCTGCTGTCTCTTTAATAAGCTTCAAACCTGAAGCTGAATTTACACTCCCTTGTCTGTTTTTTAGTGAACGCTTTTTCATGTATGCGGCCTGTTTTCAAATGATAAAAAAACCTGAAAATGGGATTTGACAGAACGCATGCATGTCTGTAACTTGTCTCCCAATTCAACTGAAATATAAAAGGAGGTGATCCAATGTCTAGTGATATGTGTAGGGTTTCAACGGGTATTGGTGTGATGGTTCAATTCGGGTTTTACGGCCGAAGACAGACCTAGCATCCTTCTCAGGAAATCAAAATCTTGAGTGTGTTCCGTTGGAACCAACATTCACGAAAGGGAGCCTAACGGCTCCCTTTTTTGTTGCCCGATTTTTTATAATTTGTTGTGTCTTGACACTCCTGGCCTTGCGTTTAATGATAGCCCCACTTGCTTTACCGAAAAGACAGTTAAAAGAAGAAAGACAATAAAAGACATCGGGGAAATGACTACATGAGAAAGATGAAATTTATCGCTGCTTTAGTGTGCCTGTTGCTGGTCTTGCCGTTATCTCTTCAGGTTAATGCCCAGGCGCCAATCAAGGTGGGTCTGATAGTGCCGCTTTCCGGCCCCTGGGCACGCCAGGGACAGGTCATGCGTGCCGCGGCAGAGCTGGCGATTGAGCAGATTAATGCAGGTGGCGGTATTCGCGCCCATGGCGGCAGGCCGCTGGAGCTGGTGGTATTTGATGCGGGTGATTCCGTGGAAAGAGCAAAGAATGCGGCCCAGCGCATGGTGGCAGAAGAGCCGGATCTGGTGGGGGCCACTGGTGCCTATCTTTCCTCCTTTACGTTGGCAGTGACCGAAGTCACCGAACGCGCACAGATCCCCATGCTCACCCTGAGTTATTCCGACCTGGTGACCTCACGCGGCTTTGATTATATTTTCCAGACTTCAGCCACCGGTGCCTATCAGGCAGAAAATGCCATTCCGTTGCTGCTGGATATGGCAGAGAACGCCTCCGGCAAACGGCCGGAGACTATCGGCATTGTCATGGATAATACCGCGGCCTCTGTGGCCTTTGTCAGCCCCATTATCGATGGTGATGCGCTGGCGGCAAATAATCTGGAATTGGTGGTGAATGAAGTCTTCACTCCGCCACTGGCCAACGCCACACCATTGATTCAGCGTGTACGTTCAAGGCGTCCGGACCTGTTACTGCTATTACCCACGGCGGTGTCCGATGCCAAACTGCTGCTGGAAAAAATGAATGAGTTTGGTTTGGGAAGAGGGCGTCTGCCAACCATCTCCAATGGTAGTGCCATGGGGGATCCTGATCTTGCTGCGAACATGCCCACCGCTTTGCTGGAAGGGGTGATGTCCATTGTCGCCAACTGGAGTACCAGTGGACAGGAGCAGATGATCGCTGACTATATGGCGTTTTCCGGCGAGCCCTGGATGACGCAGAACCCGCTCTGCGCCTTTGGCCATATCTGGCTGCTCAAGGAAGCGCTGGAGCTGGCAGACACTGTCGACAGTGTTGCCGTCAAGGATGCGCTGCATACGATGGATATCAACGAGGGTGCGTCAGAGTATTTTGCTGGCGGACGTGTGCGCTTTGATGAAACCGGTAAACGCCGGGATGCCGAAATCCTGGTCATTCAGTGGCAGAACGGAGAGCCAAGAACGGTGTATCCAGCCAGCGCGGCCATGGGGCAGATTATCTGGCCGTCGCGCTAGGGAATATCCCGCAAACAGGGACGCTGACAAGCGTCCCTGTCATTAAATCAATCACTAGCCGGCAAACCAGCCGCCATCCACACTTTCACAAGCGCCGGTGACGAAGCCTGAGGCATCGGACGCCAGGTAAAGCGCCACTGTCGCCACTTCTTGAGGTTCTCCCATTCGTCCCATGGGCTGGCTGGCATCCATATCCGCACGGATCGCTTCCGGGTCCGGGTATTCATTAATGCGGGCCAGCATAAAGGGCGTGGCGATGCGTCCGGGGCAGATGCAGTTAACGCGTATATTGTCTTTGGCATGATCCAGAGCCATGGCTTTGGTCATGCCAACGATGGCAAACTTGCTCATGCAGTAGGCCGTGCGGTCAGGCACACCAATAACGCCACAGATACTGGCCATATTGATAATGTTGCCGGCCTTTCTTTCCAGAAAATGGGGCATCAGCGCGCTTGTCAGGTAATACACGCCCTTCACATTGACCTGGTAAAGACGGTCAAAATCTTCTTCACTGGTCTGCAGCAGGGTACCGACAAGGCCGGCGCCGGCATTATTGAACAGAATGTCCACCGGTCCCTGGGCCAGAACCTTGGCAATAAAGCCATGCACACTGGCTTTGTCAGAGACATCACAGTGATGCACGGAAATATTTTCCGCAAAGGCGGAGCCACTGTGTCGTTGTTGACAGGCTTCAAGATTGATATCACTGACATGAACTTTTGCGCCTACCGAGGCAAACAGTTCGGTGGTGGCAGCACCAATACCGGAGGCGCCTCCAGTAATGATGGCGACTTTATTTTCCAGGTTAAATGGATTGCTACTCATGGATTTTCCCGTTCAGTCATGGCAAGGCGAAAAGGGGTATTGTATGATGCTTGCCTCGATTTTTTTATCAAATAGTCAAATTATTTTGGAGTAATGAATATGTCAGATGATTCCCGTGATGCGCTCAAGCAACAGGGTATAAAAACCCGCCGTGAAGTCCTCGGTGACAAGTATGTTGATGCGGCCCTGAACAATGCCAATGAATTCAATCAGGGCTTGCAGGATCTGCTGAATGAATATTGCTGGGGTGATGGCTGGAACCGTGGTGGTCTGAGCCGTCGTGATCGCAGTCTCATCAATCTGGGCATGCTGACTGCGCTGGGCAAGACCCATGAAGTGGCGGTACATACCCGTGGTGCCAAGAATAATGGCCTGAGCAATGAAGAAATTGCCGCAGTATTCCTGCAGGCTGCTGTTTATTGTGGCGTGCCCGCTGCGGTTGACAGTTTTCGAGCCGCCTCTCCAGTGATTGCAGAATATGACTCAGAATAGTTTTGTAGCGCCAACGACTATTGGCTTTGTTGGCCTGGGCAATATGGGCTATGCCATGGCCAGGCGTCTGGTGGATGCCGGTTATCAGGTAAGCGTTGCCGATCTTAACGAGAAAGCCGTGAGACAGTTTTGTGATGAAACCGGTGCCACAGCGGCGGCTTCATTGCAGAGCCTGGGGGCGTCCTCAAGCCTGGTGATTACCATGCTGCCGGAAGGCAAGGCGGTGCGTAAAGTACTGCTGGGTGAAGGTGATAGCGTGGTCAGTGGCTTACAGCCAGGAGCCGTGCTTATCGATATGAGCTCATGTTCACCGGTAGACACCCGCACTTTGGGTGCAGAGTTACTGGAACAGGGCTTTCCCATGATTGATGCGCCGGTATCTGGCGGGAAATACAAGGCCGGCGATGGTCAGCTTGCCATCATGGCCGGTGGTGACAGGGAACTGGTGGAGCGTTGTCGACCGGTCTTTGAAATCATGGGCAAACTGTTCCATACCGGTGGTCCTGCTTCCGGCCATGCCATGAAAGCGATGAATAATTTTCTTTCTGCCGGAACCCTGGCGCTGACCTGCGAAGCGGTGATTACCGGATCAAAATTTGGTCTGGATCCCAAGGTGATGGTAGATATCATTAATGACTCCACCGGACGCAGTAACAGCTCGGAAGACAAGTTTCCGAAATTTGTATTACCGAAAACATTCAATTCCGGATTTTATCTGGGACTGATGGCCAAGGATCTGCGCTTCGCGGTTGATCTTGCCGAGTCCGAAAAAACGCCCAATGGGTTTATCAATCTGTTGAGCGGTATTTATGATAAGGCCGAAAAAGACCTGGGCTTTGAAGCGGACAATACCGAGCTGTTCCGCTACCTGGAGTCCATGGTCGAGCAAGACGGAGACTAGGCTCCTATGTCTACGCTTGAACCCTTTGAAGTCTATGCCATTCGCTATGCCCGTGTGGACCGCATGGCCTCGGAGAATTTCCTTGGCGGCGATCCCCATGAGGCAGGCATGCCGATGGACTATTTTGTCTGGCTGGCGCGCAGTGAAAGTAAAACCTGGGTCATTGATACCGGCTTTAATCAGCAGGCCGCAGATAAACGCAAACGGGAATTTCTGCGCTCACCGGCTGAAGGCTTGAAACTGCTTGGCGTCGATGCGGCGCAAGCCGAAGATGTCATTGTCACCCACATGCATTACGACCATATCGGCAACTTTGATCTGTTCCCGAAAGCGCAATTTCATCTGCAGGACAGCGAGATGAATTATGCCACCGGACGCTATATGGCGACCCCGTTTTTCTCCCATGCTTTTGAGGTGGATGAAGTGGTCGCCATGGTGCGCAATGTTTATAAAGGCCGGGTAAGCTTTTATGATGGCGATGTAGAACTGGCTCCCAATATCAGTCTGCACCATGTGGGCGGGCATACCAAGGGACTGCAGGTAGTCAGGTTATGGACCCGAAGCGGCTGGCTGGTGCTGGCCTCCGATGCCAGTCACTATGCTGCCAATATGAATGAAGGGCGCCCGTTTCCCATCGTCGTGGATGTCGCACAGATGATAGACGGTTGGGACAAAATCAGAACCCTGGTGGATGACCCGTCCAGAATAATCCCCGGTCATGATCCACAAGTAATGAATCTGTTTCCGGCACCCGCGCCGGAGCTGGAAGGTATAGCCGTCAGACTGGATTGAAAACCGGTCACTAATTATTTCGTCGGATGCGCTGCGCTTATCCGACCTACTACTTCGATAAAGCTCCCCGTTAACTCCCTAGGTTGAATAAGGCCGTAGGCCGCCTGATTTAGCATCTACAATCAATCACGCATCAACTTCTCTAGCATCTCACTACCGGGATATCTGCCCAGCGCGTGGTGTAGGCGGGGGATTTAAAGTTGCGGCTCATAATCCATTTTGGCTGAATGCCGGTATTGGCTAACTGTACACTGTACTTGCCATAGCGTTCATTGATGCGATCCACTGTCTTCATCAGGGTGCGCGACTTTTCTGATTGTTGTGGCGCGTAAAAATCCAGTTGTTCATATTTCTTTGTGCACAGATCCAGCAAACCAATGCCACATTTCTTGTAACGCAGCCCGGGCCTGAAAATGTCTGCCAGGGCATCTGAAGCGGCCTCGGCAATAAGCCGGGTATCGTTGGTAAGGCAGGGCAGCTTCACAAAGCGGTGACGATAAAAGCGCTCTCCATTATGGAAGCTTTCCAGGTAAACCCACAGGTTGGCAGTGAGACCCTTTTGCCGGCGCATTTTTTCACAGGCCCTTGAGGCATACAGGCTGACCGCCTGCTGCAGTTCATGCAGTTCGGTGATTTTGTAACTAAAGCTGCGCGAACAGATGATCTCTTTTTTGGGCTCCGGCGCCAGCTCCACATCCATGCAGGGTTCGCCATTGAGCTCACGAATGGTTTTCTCCAGCACTACACTAAAGCGTCGTCGCAGCCACCTGGCATCGCTCTGCGCCAGTTCCAGGGCGTTATAAATGTCCATCTCGTTAAGACGCTTTCTGATGCGTGCGCCAATGCCCCATACTGAGTCCACCGGAATGCGCGCCAACAGCCACTCCCATTTTTCGGGCTTGTCCAGCACGCAGACACCCTTTAAACGCGGAATCTTTTTCGCCGCATGATTGGCCAGCTTGGCCAGCGTCTTGGTGGGGGCAATGCCAACACACACCGGCATGCGCACCTGCTGCCATAGCATGTCCTTGATAGCGTGGCCGTGAACCTGGTAATCCTTGCAGTGCAGGCGCAGGAAAGCCTCGTCGATGGAATAGACTTCCATCTCAGTGGCATAGGGCTCCATCAGCTTCATCACCCGGGCAGACAGGTCGCCATAGAGTTCATAGTTGCTGGAAAAGATATAACAGCCGGCTTCCTCTACCTGCTTACGTACCTGGAAGAAGGGCAGCATGCCGGGAATGCCCAGCGCCTTGGCTTCGGCGTTGCGCGCGATGATACAGCCGTCGTTATTGGACAGCACAACCACAGGCTTGCCGCGTACCGCCGGATTGAAAACGGCCTCGCAGCTGGCGTAGAAAGTGTTGCAGTCGACTAACGCGAACATGAAATCCGGTGCTCATAAAATTCTGAAGGGGGGAAGAGAAGATACAAGAGATCAGCGACAAGAGGCAAGCAGGAAAGCAGAAAAGCAGATAAAGGATAAAGGAAAAGAATAAAGGTGGGCGGTGCAGGTAAGCGGGGAGGGAAACCCTGTAGGTCGGATAAGGCCACGGGCCGCATCCGACGTTTTTGGACAAGGTGATGGGGTGTTTTGGATACATCATGTCGCAAGGCGCTATGCTTTTCCGACCTACGATGGGTATTGCCTGCAAGAAAGAAAAAGGAAAAAAATGGGCGCTGAAAAATTTCGAATTTATTGCGCATTGTATTGGGTACAATGGCGCTTTAATTTCGCTGGTGTTGGAGTTGTGGTGTCTGTAATCAAATTCGCGGCCTGGAGTCACAGGACTTTTTTCCCTGGTGTGTTTTCGTGTATTTCGCTTGTCTGCCTGGGACTGCTACCGGTTTCCTTGCTGGCGCAGTCGGCACTTCAAACTCAGAATAGTGCGATCAAATCTATAGAGATCCCGGTGCTCTCCGGTGAAGTTGATATCGACGGTGAACTGGATGAAAGCGTCTGGTCCCGGGCCATACTGATCGAAGACCTGCATCAGGTCTTTCCCGAGGAATATGTCGCTCCGTCAGAGCCTACCCAGGTGCGCGTGTTTTATTCCGAAGATGCGCTTTATATCGGCGCGGTGATGATCGAGAGTAATCCGGATGCCATCGTGGACCGCGTTCTGCGGCAGGGGCAGTCCCTCAGTGGCGACGATGTGTTTGCGGTGATTCTTGATCCCTATCTTGATCGTCGCAATGGTTACCGCTTTGAGGTAAACCCCAATGGCGTGCGCTGGGAGGGTCTGTTTCAGAATATTATTGAAGTGGAAGGTAACTGGCAGGGCATCTGGGAAGTCAGGTCCCGGCGCCATGCTCAAGGCTGGACCGCGGAGATTCGTATTCCTTTTCAATCCCTGTCCTTTAATCCCGACTCCAGCGTCTGGGGCATCAACTTCAATCGCATTCGCCGTGGTGCTAATGAAAACATCGCCTGGATGTCCTACAACCGTGAAATCAATCCCAGTACCTCGGGCACCGCGACCGGCCTGGAAGGGCTGCGCCAGGGCGTAGGACTGGATGTGGTGCCGTCAATGACCGTGCGTCGCAACCGCAAGTTTGGCCCGGGCGGCTTTGAGGAAAATCACTATGAACCGCAGCTGGACGTGTTCTTCAAGGTCACGCCCCAGCTCAACGCCTCGCTCACCCTGAACACCGATTTCTCGGCGGTGGAAGTGGATGACCGCCAGGTAAATCTGACCCGCTTTAATCTGTTCTTTCCGGAGCGGCGTGACTTTTTCCTGCGTGATGTGGATATTTTCGAGTTCGGCCAGATTGGCTCCGGTGGCTTTAATAATGTCTCGGGAACCGGTTCACCGGCAGCGTCCAATCCGGCGCGGCAGAATGCGCGGCCATTTTTCTCGCGCAAGATTGGCCTGGGACCTGATGGCCAGATCATCGATCTGGTGGGTGGCGTCAAACTCAGTGGCCGTGTCGGTGACTGGAATGTGGGCTCACTGCTGATCAATCAGGATGAAACCGATACCATTGATGCGCAAAATATTTTTGTTGGCAGGACGGTACTGAATGTGGGCTCACGTACCCAGGTGGGCGCAATCGTAACCGATGGCAATCCCCAGGGTAACGAAGACAATACCCTGGTGGGTACCGATATTCGTTATCGCAATACCGCGTTTTATGGCAATACGGTAGAGTTTTCCAGCTTCTATCAGCAAACCGAAAGCGAGGGGATCGCCAATCGGGACAACGCCTCCTATGGTGCCAATATTTTTCTTCCCAATGCCCAGCGCTGGCAGGGTCTGTATCAATACAAGCGGGTTGAGGAGAATTTCAATCCGGCGGTGGGCTATGTCAATGTCAGCGGTATTGAAGACCACCATCTGAATTTCGGCTATCGTCACTTTTTACAGCCCGGGGCCTTTCACCGTTCCGTGCTGGCGGTGTTCGATGGTTACCGCGCCGATAATCTCGATGATGGCAGTCTTAACAACGCCAACTTCGGTATCCGCCTGTCCACCTTTACCAATACCAATGACGGTTACTTTACACGCTGGATTCGGATGCAGGAAAACCTGCGCAGTAATTTTGTGATTTACCGGGCTTCGGATGGCTCCCGCAGCGTTACCATTCCGGCCGGCAAGTACACCTGGGATGAAGGCTTTCTGGGTTTTCAGTTTGGCGGTCACCGGCGCTGGTCGGGTAATCTGTTTTTTCAGGGCGGCGAGTATTACAACGGCAATCGCTTCAGCAAAAACGGCTTTGTTACCTGGCGCCCGAATCGCAATTTTGCCCTGACTTTTAATTTCAACGAAAACCGCATTGAGCTGCCGGAAGGCAATTTCACTGTCAGGCTGTTTGGCCTGAATTCCCAGTACGCGTTTTCCTCCACCCTGTCCTGGAACAATCTGATCCAGTACGACAATGTGTCAGAAAATCTCGGGATCAACTCGCGCCTGCACTGGATTCCCAAAGCCGGGCAGCAGGCTTTCCTAGTCCTGAACTGGGGTTTGATTGATACTGACAAGGACAACAGCTTTGAATCCA
>JAHEHN010000051.1:0-7688 GCA_024644515.1 Gammaproteobacteria bacterium | reverse complement strand
GGCCAAAGACCGCATCCGACGCGGCGCCCTCCGGGCGCCTCTTGAGACTTGAAACTTGTAACTTGCGACTTTTTATCTCGCCAGCAGATCCGTCGTCAGATAAGTCGACACATCATGGGCCTGCTCCGAATCCAGCACCATACTGAAAGGTGGCATGCCATTTCTGCCGGTACTGAGGATATTCATAATGGCCTGCACATCCAGTGCCGAAGTCAGTTCTGCACCACCCCCGTGACCGCCTTCGCCGGTTTCACCGTGGCAATAGACACAGGACTGGTTGTAGATGGTTTTGCCATTGGCCACATCCGCAGTTCTGTCTTCGGGCACAGCGAGAGTCGGCGCCGCACCGGGGCCGCGCATCCCTCCACCTGAAGGACCGGAAGGTACCTCATTAAGGGTGCCATCAAGGGAAAACAGCCAGACACCATCACCTTTCTTGCCACCAAATAATCCGCCGCCGGCATAGGTCACCAAATATTGTTCGCCCTTGTGCATGAAGGTGCTGACACCGGAATTGGCCGGGGCATCCATGCGAAATTCCCAAAGCCTTTCACCCGTGGCGGTATCCAGTGCGATGATTCTGTCGTCGTCGCGTCGACCCATAAACACCAGTCCGCCACCGGTAGCCAGAGAGCCGCTGCGGCAGCCATTGTTGAACTGTCGCTGCCAGACCAGGCGATTGGTTTTCAGGTCAATGGCAGAATATACGCCACGACTTTGCAGACCGGCACCCACATAGGCACCGCCCAGAAACTGTCCTTCAAAGGTTGGCGCTTCATACTGGCTGGCATCGGCTCGCGCCGCATTGGCCGAATCCGTGGCGCAGATGAACATGTAGTTGGTGTTGGGGTCATAGGCGCTCGGTGGCCAGTTAACCCCGGCCAGGGGGGTGAACACCGTAGTTTCATAGAACGGTGTAAAGATTCTGCCGTCATTGATCAGGTCATATTCTTCCGGCGCATATTTCACATCGAGAGATACCAACGCGTCACCGATAACATAGGGTTGGGTTGCAGAAGTGGCCTGTCTTGGTTCCTGGGGCACCGGGCGCTCTTCAATACCGATCAAGGGTTCACCGGTGATGCGATCCAGAATATAGACCCAACCGGTTTTGCCAGCCTGGGCCAGCCCCTTGCGCATTTCACCGTCATATTCGGCTTCGAAAAGGATGATCGGGTTAGGCGCATCATAGTCCCAGATATCATGATGTACTTCCTGGAAATGCCAGCGGTATTCTCCGGTGTAAACATCGATGGCGAGAATGGATGCGGTAAACAGATTGTCACCGGGACGTACGCCGCCGCCCAGCACCGGACCGGCATTGCCGGTGGAGAAATAGAGCATGCCCAGTTCAGCATCCAGCGCCGGGGTATGCCAGACCGGGGCACCGCCCCATTGCCAGACGTCGTTATCCTGTGGCCAGGTGTCATGGCCGAATTCGCCGGGACCGGGAATGGTATAGAAGGTCCAGATTTCTTCCCCGTTATCCACATCATAGGCCTTGACCCGCCCCCGTGTTCCCAGATCGCCACCCGAATAGCCGGTAATAATCATGCCGTCAAAGTACAGTGGCGCAGCAGTCAGACTGTAACCCGCTTCCGGTTCGGCATCCTGTATTTCCCAGACCACTTCACCGGTCTGCTGGTCCAGCGCCATTAATTTGGCGTCTACACGCCCCAGAAATACTTTGCCTTCACCCAGTCCCAGGCCGCGACTTACCCAGCCGCAGCAAACAAAGGCATCTTCGGCATTCAGGCCACTTCGGTATTCCCAGAGAATGTCGCCGCTATCGACAGTGATGGCAAACACGTCATCCTGGCTGGTCACGATATAAATTACGCCCTCATGAACCAATGGTTGGGCCTGGTTGTTATGGCGAAAATCCAGGGCAGAATCCAGACCCACGCGCCACACGCCCTTGAGTTCACTGACGGTGTCATGGTTGATCTGGTCTAGCGGGGAATAGCGCTGGTTGGACAGGGTGCCACCATTGGTGATCCAGCCGTCTTGCTGGGGGGAGCTCAGTTCCGCAATGGAAAAGGCCGGCGCAGGCGTTATCGCTTCAGCCGCAAAAACAGCCTGGGCCATTGACAACATCCCCGCGCAGGCCAGCAGCGCGCAAAGCCTGGTAATTCGATTCCCCATAATATTCCCCTTGAATTTTGTACAAAATGACAGGGGGGGAATTATAGCCAAGATTGAGAGGGAAAGGATAAAGGATGAAGGAAAAAGGATAAAAGTGACCATTACCCCAGACGCTTGTATGTCGGCAAATACCCGTAGACCCGTAGGTCGGATAAGCACAGCGCATCCGACGCGACATTCACCAAATGTAGAAATAAGAGAACTGGAAATCAGCAACGTCGGAAGACGGCCTGCGGCCTTTTCCGACCTACGAAAAGGCCAAACGAGTTTTTGTAGGTCGGATAAGCGCAGCGCATCCGACGCGACATTCACCAAATGTAGAAATAAGAAAACTGGAAATCAGATACGTCGGAAGACGGCCTGCGGCCTTTTCCGACCTACGAAAAGGCCAAACGAGTTTTTGTAGGTCGGATAAGCACAGTGCATCCGGCAGAAATGCTCTTATTCACCAGACTCAATGGCACTGTCGTCTAGCTCTTTTACTCCTCCCCAGTCATGGGGATAAAAGCCCTGTTCAACATAGTGGTGAAAAGAAGAATATGGCCAGTCTTTCACTTGCTGTACATAGCCGTGGGGACGCCACCGGGCGAAGACGGCTCTGCGGATCTTCAATACGTGCTTGCAGTGGCTACTAACATTGCCGAGCATATGACCACTGACAAAATCATCATTGATAAATCCACTGTTCCGGTAGGGACAGCTGACAAAGTAAAAGAGACGGTCAGTGCTATCTTGAAAAAGCGTAAAGCTGACATTGAATTTGCCGTAGTGTCCAATCCGGAGTTCCTGAAAGAGGGCGCTGCCGTAAATGATTGTCAGCGCTCGGATCGAATCATTATTGGCACGGACTCAGCCAAGGCCGAGAAAGTAATGCGCGAGCTGTATCAGCCTTTTAACCGGAACCATGACAAGATTATTATTATGGACACCCGCAGCGCTGAGATGACCAAGTATGCCGCGAACTGCATGCTGGCGACGAAAATCAGTTTTATGAATGAAATGGCCAATATCGCTGAAAAGGTTGGCGCGGATATCGAACAGGTTCGCCAGGGCATTGGCTCTGATCCGAGAATCGGCTTCCAGTTTATTTACCCGGGCTGCGGCTATGGCGGCTCCTGCTTTCCCAAGGATGTGAAGGCGCTCATTCATACTGCCGATAGCAATGGCTATAACTCTGAAATATTGACTGCGGTTGAATCGGTCAATGCAAAGCAAAAGAAAAAGCTTTTCGAATATATTAGCGATTATTTTCAGGGCGAGATTCAGGGTAAAACCTTTGCCTTGTGGGGGCTGTCCTTCAAACCCAATACCGATGATATCAGGAAGGCCAGTAGCCGCGTCTTGATGGAACAGTTGTGGGCAGCAGGTGCCATTGTGCAGGCCTATGATCCCGAAGCCATGGATGAAATTTCAAAGACTTATGGTGATGAAAAGAAATTACTGTTGATGGATAGCAAAGAAAAGGCCTTGCAGGGTGCTGATGCACTGGTAATCTGCACGGAATGGCATAACTTCAGGGCGCCGGATTTTGATGCGCTAGCCAACGAGTTAAAGGAAAAAGTGATCTTTGACGGCCGCAATATGTACGACCTTGAAATGACGTATATCGGTATTGGTCGAAGGTCTCATTAGTCCTCTGGCACTGCCTGGAAGGGACAATGAGATGGTCGGGCAATAATGTATTTATGAAATCAGAAATAAATTATTTCTTGATATTGCCGTAAAACCCTTCCGACATTTTTTTCCACATATCCATATTCTTTTTGTTCATGTCCTGAAATGCTTTCATGGCATTGTTCTGCATCATGTCGCTGTAGGTATCGCGCAGCTGATCCTGCTGGCTCTGGAAAAATGACAGGCTCTGGTTCATAAAATCCGCAAAGCCCTGGTGCGGCACCTGGCCATAGTAATGAATAAAGGATTTCAGGTTTTCCGTGGTAAACAGCGGATTGTTTTCCGATTCCTGCTCGATGATTAACTGCAGCAACACACTGCGCGTCACATCTTCACCGGTCTTGCTGTCCAGCACCACAAACGCAATACCGTCCACGATCATGTCGCGAATATCATCCACCTTGATGTACTTGCTGGTCTGCGTGTCATAGATCCGACGGTTGGGGTATTTCTTGATAACCCGAACATCCTCATCGCCACCAACAGGATTCTCTTCCTCGTCATTAATGTCGTCTTTAATATCGTCACTCATAATTCTTCCCCTAACTTTATTTTCTTATCCAATCCGTCGGATGCGCTACGCTTATCCGACCTACAAAACGCTTGTGACTTGAAACTTGCAACTGACAAGCCCCTAGGTCGGATAAGGCCCCAGGCCGTCATCCGACAAAAAAATTCCTGTAACCAGACATTCTCCCTACCCAGGAAAAAGCAGCCAAACCCTCCCACCTTTTTCCTTTATCTTTTATCCTTTATCCCGAAACTTGTCGGATGCGCTAGGCTTATCCGACCTACAAAAACAGGATAATTCTGCATCGTGTATTGAAGCCTACTTGTCGATCCCCCCCATACACAGATACTTAACTTCCAGATATTCGGCAATGCCGTACTTCGAGCCTTCACGCCCAAGCCCGGACTGCTTCACACCACCAAAGGGCGCCATCGGATTGGAAATAAGGCCTTCATTGATTCCCACCATGCCAAACTCCAGGGCTTCTGCCACACGCCAGATACGGCCGATATCGCGGGTGTAAAAATACGCGGCCAGACCAAAGATGGTGTCATTGGCTATAGATAGTGCTTCGGCTTCGTCTTTGAAGGTAATGATCGGCGCAATCGGGCCAAAGATTTCCTTGGAGGCCACCTTCATGTCCATGGTGACACCGGACAATACGGTCGGCTCAAAGAAACAGGCGCCCAGATCGCTGCGCTTGCCACCGGTGACGATGGTAGCGCCTGCTTCAACGGCCGCGGCGATCAGCCCTTCAATGGCTTCTACCGCAGGTACATTCACCACTGGGCCAATGTCCACACTTTCATCGGTGCCGACACCCAGTTTCAGTTCTTTCACCTTGGCGGTGAACTTCTCAATAAATTCATCCTTGATGCCTTCCTGCACCAGGATGCGGTTGGTACAGACACAGGTCTGACCGGCGTTGCGGTATTTGGAAGCAATGGCGCCATCCACCGCGGCATCAATATCCGCATCGTTGAAAACAATAAACGGGGCATTGCCGCCCAGTTCCATGCTGGCTTTCTTGATAGTGCCGGCGCACTGGGACAACAAGCGCGCGCCCACCCCGGTGGACCCGGTAAAGGACATCTTGGCAATACGCTCGTCTTCACAGATGGTTACACCCACTTCACGGGAGCGGGTTGTTACCACCATATTAAAGACGCCGGGAGGAATACCGGCTTCTTCCGCCAGGACCGCCAGCGCGATCGCCGATAACGGCGTTTCCTTGGCGGGTTTGCTCAATACCGTGCAGCCAGCGGCCAGGGCAGGGGCCACTTTGCGGGTAATCATGGAGCTGGGAAAATTCCACGGGGTCACAGTAGCGACAACGCCCACTGGCTGTTTGATCACCACAATACGCTTGTCACCGGACGGGGCAGGGATGGTATCGCCATAAATACGCTTGGCTTCCTCGGCAAACCACTCCACGTAGCTGGCGCCGTAGGCAATCTCGCCGCGGGCTTCCGCCAGCGGTTTGCCCTGTTCCATGGTCATGATATGGGCCAGTTCTTCCTGGTTTTTCATGATCAGGTCGTACCAGCGGCGCAGAATAATGGCGCGCTCGGTAGCCGTTTTCGCCGCCCAGGCCGGCATCGCGGCTTCAGCGGCCGCAATGGCATCATCCAGGTCTTTATCATTGGCATCCACCAGGGTTTTCACCACGCTGCCATCAGCAGGGTTTTTAACGTCAAAGGTGGCATCACCGGTGTCGTGCCATTTACCGTTGATATAACTGCCGTTTTTAATAAGAAAATTTTCGAATTTGGTCATGGGAGGGGTCTACAGGTGGGATTTGTGGATTATTGGCTTATATTGCACTGCACAAAAAGTAAAATCAATAAAAATTTTGTATTAAAACCGGGTTCAGGCATGTAAGTTCAATTAAAAAGGGGACAGATTTATTTTCGTAAAGTTATATCAAAAAATAAATCTGTCCCCTTTATAGATTCATCTCCACTAAATAGTGGCCTACCTACACATTCTATGGGAGGATTAAAACCGCATTGATGGGGAATAATCCATGCTTACACCGTTGTCCTCCAGCCTGCTGTTGCAGCAGGAAGCGGGTGTTGCCAATGGTGACTATCGCATGCCCAAGAACTGGACTGATCTGGCAAGCTGGCTCGACGCCCTTACACTGATCAAGGAGTAAGCCCGTGACATCGGAATGGGGAAAAGATGCAGGAGACAGGATGCAGGATGCAAGAGGAAATATTAGAGGGAAAAGATGCAGGAGACAGGATGCAGGATGCAAGAGGATGGCTGGTGGTTTTGGTGTGGGATTTAAGAATTATTGAAAGTTTGAAGTTAGTTATTAAAGAGAGTTGACAGGTCGAGCTCGCGATTCACAATTGTCCTGCATCCTGCATCCTGCATCCTGCATCCTGCATCCTGCATCCTGCATCCTGCATCCTGCATCCTGCATCCTGCATCCTGCATCCTGCATCCTGCATCCTGCATCCTGCATCCTGCATCCGAATTACGATTGATTCATCATGGGGTTGATGGCGTGGACTACTACCCCTTCTATTAACAGATCCAGATCTTCATTTAGTGACACTGACGGGTAGCTGGGGTTGGCGGCTCTTAGCAGGCGGTGTTCTATGTCCAGAATTTTGCAGGTGAGTTCGCCGTTGATGGCGGCGATGACGATGTGGCCGGTTTTTGGGGTGATGGATTTGTCCACTACCAGCAGGGCGCCATCGAGGATGCCGGCTTTGGTCATGGAGTCCCCGGAGGCGCGGGCCAGATAGGTGGCGCTGGGGTGTTTGACCAGGTATTCATTCAGGTCCAGACCGGCTTCGATATAGTCGTCCGCTGGGGACGGGAAACCGGCCGGCACGCTGGCGGAGAAAAAGGGCAGGATGACTGATTCTGTGGATTCGCTTGGGGAGAGACGCTGTACTTTCATGACTGTGCCGAGTTTTCTTAATTTGGGTTGGGTCTGCCAGATTAAGGGAGATAGAGATAAGTCGCAAGTTACAAGTTACAAGTCTCAAGCAACACCAAAGAAAAAGGATAGAAAAATAGATAAAGGATGAAGGAAAAAGGATGAAGGAAAAAGGATAAAGGATAAAGGTGGGCGGGGCAGGTATAGGAAAAAGATGCAGGAGACAGGATGCAGGATGCAAGAGGATGGCTGGTGGTTTTGGTGTGGGATTTAAGAATTATTGAAAGTTTGAAGTTAGTTATTAAAGAGAGTTGACAGGTCGAGCTCGCGATTCACAATTGTCCTGCATCCTGCATCCTGCATCCTGCATCCTGCATCCTGCATCCTGCATCCTGCATCCTGCATCCTGCATCCTGCATCCTGCATCCTGCATCCTGCATCCTGCATCCTGCATCCTGCATC
>JAHEHN010000143.1:2510-4054 GCA_024644515.1 Gammaproteobacteria bacterium | reverse complement strand
TTCTACCTGATCATCCAGATGATGAGCAGTCAATACATAGCCCCCCTCTTCGACAGCCTTTGCGAAGACGGCCAGACGCATATTTCTTGCGGCATCTTCAAGCCCCTTGCCGTCTTTTACTACCTGCACCTCATGGCAAATCAATGGCAGGTTCAAAGAGTCACAGACGTTCTGGCAATGCCTGGCCCAGGCCTGGGCATTTGAACTCAATCCATGATTCACATGCAGTACCGCTAACTCTCCCTTGACCTGCCCGGCCTGCTTCAGTTCGCAAAGGGCATGAAGCAGGACATGAGAGTCCATACCACCGCTGTAGGCGATATACCAATTAGCATTATCCTGAGGAAGGTAAGGAAGAAGCTGTTGCGGGAAAAAGGCCATATTGCATGCCTCGGCGGGCATTAGTTTATCGCAGGCTCTTGAAAGTCAGAAGCTGGCTGGAAACGCTATTGTGAACTGCCATGACTCATCAGGCGCTTGTAACGTCGCTGAAGCAAGGCGTCCATATCCATATCCTTGAATTGATGAATCTGCTCAGTAAGACTTTCCCTTATGGAGTCCGCCATCTGCCTGATATCACGATGGGCGCCACCCAAAGGCTCCTTGATGGTTGAATCGACAATACCAAGCTCTTCAAGGCGTTCTGAAGTAACACCCATGGCTTTAGCCGCATCAGCCTTATGGTCTGAGGATTTCCATAAAATAGTGGCACAACCTTCCGGGGAAATAACGAAATAGGTGGAATACTGCAGCATATTCAGATGATCACAAACCCCTATGGCGATGGCCCCCCCTGAATTTCCTTCCCCTGTTACCGTGGCGATGATAGGAGTTCTTAAGCGCGACATAACGGCAAGGTTTTCGGCAATTGCTTCATTGATGCCACGAGCCTCAGAATCAACCCCGGGATAGGCGCCCGGTGTGTCGATAAAAGTAAGCACTGGCAGAGAATACCGTTCAGCCATCAGCATCAGACGTCGTGCTTTTCGGTATCCTTCGGGTTTTGGCATACCAAAATTACGTCTGACTTTTTCCGTGGTACTGCGCCCCTTCTGATGACCAATAATCATTACCGGCATATCTTCAAGCCTGGCGACTCCGCCTATCAGGGCCTGATCATCAGCAAAGTACCTGTCGCCATGTAACTCATCAAAATCGGTAAAAATATGCTCTATAAAATCTTCTGTATAGGGTCGCAGGGGATGTCTTGCCAATAAAGAAATCTGCCAGGGCGTTAATGATGAGAAAATTTTCTCTGTCAGCTTATGACTTTTATCCTTAAGTTTAACGATTTCATCATTAATATTGAGCTTATTGTCTGCACTCACAAGACGCAGTTCATTGATTTTTACTTCAAGATCAGCAATGGGTTGTTCAAAATCAAGATAATCAGGATTCATATTATTTAAAAACCACTTCTTTAAAGGCCATTATTTGAATGAGATATCGTAAAAATGCTGTGCTTTGAAAAATCTTTTCATCAGCGTCAATAGCCACTAGCGCTGACTATTCTCTTATTGTACCGGTTTCTTGCCAGGTTAATA
>JAHEHN010000143.1:0-2466 GCA_024644515.1 Gammaproteobacteria bacterium | reverse complement strand
TGACGCTGACCTGGTTTACGCCATACTGTTCCCGGAGTTTATGTAGCAACTCATCTTCTACATGGACACGCCACTGCTTGCCAAGCAAGATACTCCCGGTCACCCCCTGCCTGATGTAATTAACTACCACATCGCAGGTATTATCATGAGCATTATGATTGGCGGGATTATCGAAAGGACTGCTAATGTTGCTGCCATTGGCGGACTCACCATATTCAGCAAGAATGCCCTGTAGAATCTGCAGCGACTCTACAGGTAAATTTTCCTGGTGCAAATTCAGGGTAATATTGCGGACATATTGCTGGCGGGCATCCTTGAAGGAGATAACCTTGCGCGCACGAATCTGTAATTGACTATTGCCGCTATACTCATCGATATTCACTACCCCTTCGACAAAGACAACAATATCCTTGCTTAGCAGTTCCCGACAACTCTCATAGACTTCCCCAAAAAGAGAAACTTCGATGCGGGCACTTCGATCATCCAGGGTCAAAATGGCAATAGTGTCGCCTCTTTTGCTTTTAATAATTCGCAAATCATGGATAAGACCAATGACCATCTGTGTGCTCTTGTCCGCTTTCAGGTTAACGATGCGGTTTTTTGTCATAAGCTGAATTTCAGGCAGATATTCCTCTATGGGATGACCTGACAGATAAAGGCCAAGAGAATCTTTTTCCTCCTGCAGGCGTCGTTGTTCACTCCAGGGCCTGACGTTGCGGTAATTGGAATAAATATCATCGGCGCTATTATCCGGCACCAGATCACCAAACATATCAGCAACACCACTTGCCTCGGTGCGATCACTTTGTTCAGCCGTTTTTACCGCTTCCCCCATACTTGCCAGAAGGACAGCACGATCAGCACCAAAGCTGTCCACGGCGCCAGAGCGAATCAGGGCTTCTATCGCGCGCTTGTTGAGAACAGACATGTTAATGCGGTTACAAAAGTCAAACATATTGCTAAAGGGGCCGCTTTCTTCCCTGACCGCAATAATATTCTCGATAGGCCCCTCTCCGAGCCCCTTGATGGCCCCCAGGCCATAAATAATCCTGCCCTGGTCATCTACAGTAAACGAGAAGCGGCCACTATTTACATCAGGAGAAATAATAGGGATTTCCATGCGCCGGCATTCTTCTATGAGTATGACGATCTTGTCAGTGTTTTGCATATCTGCCGAAAGCACGGCAGCCATAAAATGGGCTGGATAGTAATACTTGAGCCATGCAGTCTGATATGACACCAAAGCATATGCAGCAGAATGGGATTTATTGAAACCGTAATCAGCAAACTTTTCCATCAGATCAAAAATGGTCTCGGCCTGTTTTGCATCGATCCCCTTATTGGCTGCACCGGCAAGGAAGATCTCTCGTTGTTCCTGCATTTCCTGGGGTTTCTTTTTACCCATGGCACGCCGCAGCATATCGGCTCCACCGAGTGTGTAATCGGCGAGTACCTGGGCTATTTGCATAACCTGTTCCTGATAAAGAATTACACCATAGGTGTTTTTCAAAACCGGCTCCAGATCAGGATGAGGGTAGCTCACCGACATACGACCGTGTTTTCGATTTATAAAATCATCCACCATGCCCGATCCCAAAGGGCCTGGACGAAATAGCGCAACGAGGGCAATAATGTCTTCAAAATTACTAGGCTTGAGGCGTTTGATCAGATCTTTCATGCCCCGTGATTCAAGCTGAAAAATCGCTGTGGTGTCACCCTGTTCCAGCATCCTGTAAACGGCCGGATCATCCAGCGGAATGAAATTAATATCCACAACAGGCTGGCTTTGCTTCTCTGTATTGCTCTGTCTACTGCCAAGGGGACCAATATTAGCCCCATTAATCATCTTCACTGCCCAGTCAATAATGGTCAGTGTGCGCAGTCCAAGAAAGTCGAATTTCACCAGGCCGGCACTTTCTACATCGTTCTTGTCATATTGGGTGACAAGATTGCCCCCGCTTTCATCACAATAAAGTGGAGAAAAATCAGTCAACTTGGTCGGTGCAATGACTACGCCACCAGCATGCTTGCCTACGTTACGAATGACGCCCTCCAGTTTGAAGGCCATCTCCATGATTTCTTCAGCTTCTTCGTTTGTTTCAATCAATTCAACAAGCTGCTTTTCCTGTTCCAGGGCTTTCTCCAGCGTCATCCCAACTTCAAACGGAACCAGCTTGGAAAGCTTGTCTGCCAGGCCATATGACTTGCCCTGTACGCGGCCAACATCGCGAATAACGGCCTTGGCCGCCATCGTGCCGAAGGTAATAATCTGGGAAACCGCTTCCTGGCCATAGAGTTCAGCCACATGTTCTATTACCCGATCCCGGCCTTCCATGCAGAAATCCACATCGAAATCCGGCATCGATACACGTTCGGGATTAAGAAAACGCTCAAACAGCAAATCATAGGCCAGCGGATCAAGGTCGGTAATCTTCAATACATAGGCCACCAGTGATCCGGCACCGG
>JAHEHN010000037.1 GCA_024644515.1 Gammaproteobacteria bacterium | reverse complement strand
AGAAAAACAGTTATTGAGCAGCTGGATTGAACAGGGGGCGAAATACGAAAGGCATTGGGCCTATGTGCCCGTTAGTAGACCAGATACACCTGAGCCTGCAGGGATAAATGAAATTGATGCGTTTATTAATGCGCGCCTGGCACAGGAAGGTCTTGCGCTTTCCCCGGAAGCTGACAAAGCCACTTTAGTCAACCGCCTTACTCTTGATCTGACCGGACTGCCACCGACGCTGGCAGCGGTGGATGCCTTCGTAACGGATACCTCTGCGAATGCCTATGAGAACCTGGTAGATGGCTTGCTGGCATCAGTGGAGCATGCAGAGCACATGACCGGCCAGTGGCTGGATATAGCCCGCTGGGCAGATACGGATGGTTATCTGGAGGATGGAGGTAACAGGTTGTTGCACCCATGGCGTGACTGGGTCATCAGCGCCTATCAGGAAAATATGCCCTATGATGATTTTCTCACCTGGCAGATCGCCGGAGACCTTTTGCCCGATGCGTCCCGTGAGCAAATCATGGCCACCACCTTTTTACGTCTTGGCCAGCGCAGTTCTGAAAATGGCATCATCCCGGAAGAATATGAAAACGAGTATGCAATAGACCGGGCGGAGACACTGGGGGTTGGTGTTCTTGGTCATACGGTGGGTTGTGCAAGGTGCCATGACCACAAGTATGATCCTGTTTCCATTCGCGACTTTTATGCCTTTGCCGGGTTCTTCAGTAACACTCTGGAAAATGGTTTTTATTCACCTGGAGGCTCCATTGCCACTGCCGGTTTTGTTGGGGCAGAGTCAGGCGCCTCTCTGGTGTTGCCGGATGCCGAAACAGAATCCAGGTTAAAACAGCTGGAAGAAGCAATCGATTCCCTACAGCAGGATTACGACAATGTACTGTCCATCGTCGAGACCCGCCTCTCTGCAATCGACTTGCCCGATAAAAATCAGGCCTGGTCTGAAATCGAGACAGCTCTTGATGATGCCCTTGCTGCCCATTATTCCTTTGAAAGTGTTTACGAGGGTGATCTGGATTTTGCCAAAATAGAAATTTTCGGAAGACAGGAACAAGGCCAACCAATGGCCGTAAGCCGGAATATGCCCGCAGGGATTCGTGAAGATCTGGTACAACTGTCAGCGAGTGAAATTCCGGGCCAGGTGCCAGCGGTTATTCAGTCACCAGTGCTTGATGAAGGCATTGATGGCAATGCCTTTGTCTTTGATGAACAGAACAAGGGATATTTTGGCGGAGATGTTGGCGATTATGATCGCACTGATGCCTTTAGCCTGGATTTCTGGATTCAGTTTGCAGAGGTTTATGAGACCGCGACTGTTCTGAACCACAATCAGCATATCCGTTTTGCCGGGATGGGTTACACGCTGGATGTGGAAAACAATCATCTGCGCTTTGATATTCAGCACACACGAGATAACAAGATCAGTGTAATTTCCCGTAAAGTGGTTGCGCCGCAAGACTGGTCGCATATTAGCGTCACTTATGATGGCTCCGGCCAGGCGCTGGGAATAAGGCTTTATCTAAATGGTACACCAATGGCAGTTGATATCCTGGCAGATAATCTGACACAGACAATTATCAGCGAGCCACTGGCCTTCATTGATGACACGCTTTACGGTCTGGGTTTTGGTAAACGCTGGCAGCAGCACACCCTGGCGGGTTCACGTCTGGATGAAGTGCGGGTTTTTAATCGTGACCTGAGCCCGCTGGAAATCAGTTTTTTACAAACCCTGGGCAATCCGGATATTGATCTATCTGCCTACCGTGAATTCAAGGTCATGACAGATTCGCAATTGCTGGCTGCAAAAGAGTCCCTCAGGGAAGTGGCGGCAGAACATAACCAGCTTTACTCCTGGTTACCCGAAATCATGGTGATGGGGGATGACCCGTTTGCCAGTCCGATGCGCGTTAAGAAACGCGGCGTTTATACAGAGCCTGGAGAGGAGGTAAGTGTTCAGGCCTTTGATCAGATTTTTGCCTGGGATGAGGCTTTGCCAAATAACCGGCTGGGTCTGACCCGCTGGTTGTTTGATGAGCAAAACCCCCTGACATCACGGGTTTATGCCAACCGTCTCTGGCAGAGCGTGTTTGGCCGGGGGCTGGTGGAAACTGCGGAAGATTTTGGTACCCAGGGAGCCATTCCAAGTCACCCGCAGCTGTTGGACTGGTTGGCGGCAGAGATGATGGATTCTGGATGGGATACCAGGCACCTTTTGAAAAAGATGGTGATGTCTGCAAGCTACAGGCAGGACTCCAGGGTCGGAGATCTTGAAAAGGAAAAAGATCCCTTTAACCATTTGCTGAGTCGAGGTGTGAGAATGCGCCAGAATGCCGAAGTGATTCGTGATAGTGCTCTGTTTGCCAGCGGCTTGCTGCAAAATGAGGTGGGGGGACCCAGCGTGCGTCCTTACCAGCCAGAAGGTGTCTGGCTGGCAGTGTCTGTGAATCAGCCGGTGGATTATCCCCTGGCTGACCAGGTGCCGCTGGATGAGCATCATCGCCGCACTATGTATGGGTATGTAAAGCGCGCCTCCCAACATCCAGCCTTGCAGGTGTTTGATTTTCCGCAGCGTATTACCACCATTGCCCGGCGCAGAACATCCAATACCCCCTTGCAGGCACTGGTGTTGCTCAATGATGAGCAGTACCTGGAAGCCTATGAGGGAATGGCCTGGCGAGTGCTTGAAGAAAGCGACGATCTTACTCAGCAGATCAATCATCTTTACAGGCTGGCATTGCGTCGAGACCCGACGACTCGGGAACTGCAAATCCTTCGCGATCATTACAACCGTTCTTTTCAGCGCTTTTCGGAAGACAATGTACGAGCAGAAAATTACCTGAGTGCCGGGCTTGTGGTATTTGAGTTTGCCGAAGGGCAGTTGGCGCAGTTTGCCGCATTGGCATCCACTGCCCGCATTGTCATGAATTCCCCTGATGCCTATACACGTCACTGATAAGCGCACCGGTGACAAGAGAACAACAGATAAGAGCGCCACAAAAAGAGAAATTGCCCAAATGAGCAATAGAGAAAGAGACATCATTCAATCACTTGCCCGTCGTGCTTTTCTAAAAAAGGGCAGCGTAGGGATTGGAGCGGCTGCTCTGGCCGATATGCTAAATAGTGACGCACTGGCCCAGTCCACTTTTCAACAGGACCTGGGGGTTCTGGGTGCTACCCACCATGTCCCAAAAGCCAAACGGGTAATTTACCTGCATATGTTTGGCGCCATTTCCCATGTAGATACTTTTGATTACTGTCCCATGCTTGAGAAAATGCATGGCCAGCAGACACCGGCGTCCATCATGGGTGAAGGACGCCTGTCCACCATGGTGCAGGGGCAGACCCAGTTCCCGCTGGTAAGAAACCTGGCCCCTTTCAAACAGCGGGGAGAGAGTGGTGCCTGGGTCAGTGATTTCTGGCCCCATGTCGGCGCTATTGCCGATGAACTTTGTATTATCAATTCCATGGTCACTGAACATGTGAACCATAATCCTGCCGCGCAGTTTCTGCAGACGGGGTTTCAGCTGGTGGGAAGGCCATCAATGGGATCGTGGCTCAGTTACGGTCTTGGCTCAGATAACCATAATCTTCCTTCCTTTATTGTTCTGAATAACATGGGTCCCGGGCAGGGGCAGAACATGGATTCAGCCAACTTTGGCTCCGGATTTCTACCATCCCATTTTCAGGGTGTGCAGTTTATGAAAGGAGAAAAGCCGGTTCACTACATTGATATTCCTGAAGGCATGAATTTGCAGGATCAGGGTGAAGATATTGCTGCCATCAATGCCCTGGCCATGGCCCAGTATCAACTCAGTGGTGACGAGGAAATTCTGTCCAAGATCAGCTCCTATGAAATGGCTTATCGCATGCAAAGCTCTGTCCCCGAAGCGACCAGTATAGAGGATGAGCCTGACTATGTGCTGGACATGTACGGCCCGGAAGTGCACAACCCGAATTCCTTTGCCCGGCAGTGTCTGTTGGCGCGCCGACTGGCAGAACGTAACGTGAAGTTTGTACAGCTTTTTTACAACGGCTGGGATTTCCATTTCAGTATCAGTGCTACGCAGCCGGCAATGTCGAAAACTGCTGATCAGCCTATTGCAGGTTTGATCATGGACCTGAAACAGCGCGGTCTGCTGGAAGACACCCTTGTTGTCTTTACCAGCGAGTTTGGCCGTACCCCGTATTCACAGGGTGATATCAACAACCCCATCTTTGGCCGTGATCACCATCCCTATGCCTTCAGCAGCTGGTTGGCTGGAGCCGGGGTAAAGGCCGGGAATACTTATGGAAAAACAGATGAGTTTGGCTACAACGTGGTGGAAAACCCGGTACATGTACACGATTTCAATGCCACGCTGTTGCACCTGATGGGAATTGATCATGAAAAACTGACTTATTTCTTTCAGGGCAGGGATTTTCGTCTCACCGATGTTCACGGTGAAGTTATTCACCCCATCCTGGCGTAATTGATGTCCGACTTTCTGCTATTCCTGGGTCGTTTCCACGTAGTGGTTTTACATTTGCCTATTGGCATGGTGCTGCTTACTGCGATTGTGTACTGGCTATCGAGAAGCGCCAGATATAAATCGCTGCAACAGGTATTGCCGGTGCTCTGGGCATGTACAGCCGTAAGCGCATTGGTCACTGTCGTGCTTGGTTTGCTGCATTTCGGTGAGGGAGGATTTTCCGGACCTTCGGCCAGTGCTCACAGGCTTTGGGGCATTGTCTTTGCTCTTGGCACCCAGCTTGTCTGCTTTCTCTCGTACTTCAAGGTGACTGCTTATCAACGCTGGGGCGGAGCGCTTTGTGCAGCCTTGTTGATCGCCGTCACTATCACCGGACACTATGGTGGCAACCTGACCCACGGTCCCACCTATCTGGTGGAATATGCTCCGCAATCCATACGCCATCTTGCGGGCCTGAATGAAAGGCGAGCACCCGTAACGGATCTTGCTTTGGTAGATCCCTGGCATGATGTCATCGCTCCCATATTGCAGTCCCGTTGTGGTAGTTGCCACAACTCTGACAAGCAGCGTGGTCAACTGGATCTGTCATCCCTGGATGCATTGCTGGTGGGAGGGGAGAGCGGCGCTGTTGTCCTGCCAGGAAATGCAGAAGGCAGCGATTTCTACAAACGTGTGACTCTGCCAGCAAGTCATGAAAATTTCATGCCTGCCGAAGGCAAGACACCGTTGACTCAGGAGCAGGTTCAAATACTTGGCTGGTGGATTGACGCTGGACTGCCGGCAGAGACATCTGTCAGTGCGCTTTCAGTAGATGAAGAGACAGCAGCATTGCTGTCCGTAGAGCTGGGACTATCCCCTGTACCGGTCATGGTGGCTGCTGAAAATTACCAGGCTGTGCCTGAAGAGCTAATCAGGCAAATGGTTGTCAGTGGCTGGCTGGTGCGACCCTTGTCCCGGGACAGCAATGGCTTAAGTGTCAGTATCAATGCCATTGGCCAGCCAGCCAGCCGGGATATGCTGGTGCTTTTGAATCAGGCCGGCGCGTCCATGGTGCAGCTGAATCTGACCAGCACAGGGCTCAATGATGAGTTGCTGGCTGTGCTCACTGACATGCCGGTGCTGGAAAATCTCAACCTCAGCAATAATGGCATCACTGATGCAGGGCTGGATACACTGGCAGGTTTCAAGAACCTGAACGTGTTGAACCTGTATGGAAATTCCGCAATCACGGCTGCCGGTCTGGAAAAGCTGACTTCTCTGGAGAGTCTTGCGGTAATCTATCTCTGGGGGACGTCCATTTCAGAGGAAGCGATGTTAAGCTTACAGACGTCCAGACCTGATCTTGAAATACACGGTCAAGCCCTGCCACGTTGAATTCGCATGGTGAAATCCTGCCACTCGCGAATCAGTCCGTCTTCAATCAGAAACAGGCCAACGCCTTCCCATTCCAGGTGGCGCTCATCATCATTGGAATGATAAATATCGATACGGCGGTTTATGACCACTGGTCCACGGGCAAAAGTTTCCAGCACTTCGTAGGTAATCTTGTGGGATGACTCAATCCAGGGTTGCATGAGCTCGGAGATTGCCTGATGCCCGGTAACCGATGGTGTGTCCTGGGACTGGCGGTATATGGCATCCTCTTTCATGGTAGCAAAAACTTCCGACAGGTCCATGGCCTCCCAACCCCTGCAGAACTGATCTACAAGATTTATATTGGCTCTTTCTTCTGCTGTCAGATTAGCGTCTATATCCTGTTCCTGGGCACTGCTGCCGGAAGCCAGAAAAGCGGCGAGCATGCCGGTGGAAGAGGCAGCCAGGAAATCACGTCGTTGAGTCATGTCAGGTCCTTGTTCTTGTATACTGCTATTTGATGTTAGCTTTTCTTTTACAGGGTAATTCCTCATGGAGCTAATGACAAATAATGGAAAAGAATTTTTATGGCAGCTTCTTACAAAATGAACAAGACAGATAGAAATGAAATTTAACTGGAGAGCCACACTATGAAAGCCAAGATAACCATCCTCATTACCATGCTGGTGACAGTATTTTTCAATACCACCTTTGCGCAGGACTTACCCATATCCGGTCATGCCGCCGCCCGCGACTATCCCGGTGCACAGCTGACACCGGATGCCAATACTGAATATAAAGTCTTATTCGATTTTGCCATGGCGGACGATAACCTTGATGATCCCTATCCCATGTTGCCGCTGGTGGCGAGATACGTAAACACTCTCGCTAATCTGGGCGTGCCAAAGGAAAACCAGAAAATTGCCATTGTTATGCATCAGGGCTCCGGCTTGATCGGTCTGAACAACGAGGAGTTCAAGGCAAGGCACAATGGCAAGGATAACCCGAATATCGAACTGATTCGGCAACTCCATGCGGCAGGGGTAACTTTCCATCTCTGTGGTCAGGGTGTGCTGGCAAACAAGGTTGATGAAAAAGACCTTATGGATGAGATACAGGTAGATTATTGGGCACTGGCTACTATTATTGAACTGGGGCGTCAGGGCTATGTGATTCTGGGTGGCTAGAAACCCGGAAAATTAGACAAGCCAATAAAAAAGGCTCCCCTTTTGGGGAGCCTTCAATTCTTTAAAAAATACGTAAACTACTGTGCAGGCATACGGGTGCGTGGATCTACCTCACCCAGTTCAGGATACCACAGGGCGCTGTTGTCAAAAGATTCGTTGTATACCCGCCTTTCCTTGAATAACCACTGGCCAGCTTCTCTGACCAGAATATCCTTGTAATGACCCATGTACAGCAAGCGGACTTCGCCATGGGGATTGTTGTTGGTCATGGCGAACCAGTAGGCGGTGGTATTGGCTGTATCGCCATCGACGTCGATAACATGGTTGATGATCTGGTGACGGGTTCGTGGACGCTTGGTCGCTCCTTCGGCAATTTCCTGGTAACGGGCGCCACCGAAACCGGACATGGCTCCAAAGATTTCTTCCTTGCCATGTTCATCGCCGAATACCCAGACCAGGCGTCCCTCTTCGTGCCAGGTAGACATGACGGTGTCTATGTCGCCAGCATCCACTGCTACCATGTACTTATTTGACAGGTTCTCGATTTCGGAGCGGTCGTTGGCATAGTCAGCCAGCACGGGCCAGGAAAAACTGGCAATAACAATAGCGCATAGACTAGTTAACATTGTCTTCATTTTATTTCCCCTCGTTTAATAACAGGACTTGAAGTTGTTCAGAATTTTTTAAATTATATTTATCAGATAAACCAGTACCGGCGCAGATATTCTTCATGGCTTATGCTGTCAACATAATCTCTTGTGCTTTTACTTGCGCCCGATACTCGCGGAGCCATGTACTGCTCACCAGTTCCGTCAAAACTTGTATAGGGCATCTGATTGAATACTGCCGCTTGCGATGAGCTCCAGTATGCCACTTCAGTAAAGTCTACTTCTACCAGAACATTCAGGGGCGCGGTGGCGGCCAACAGGCCTGAGCAAATCAGGAAGTGACGGCGATCTAGAATTGGTTCGCAGATGTCTGCTTCACCTATACTTATTTTTTTCTCTGCTTTCATCAGGTCTGCCTTCTGCCGGTATACTCAGGTATGGGAGAGTCAGCTAATGGCAGTTCCTGATTGTTATACCAGCGACCATGTACCTGGGCAGTATGACGAAAGGGCAGGTATACCCGCGCCAACTGTTCCATCTCCACTGCGTCGACAATGACAAGTTCAGTGCGCATGTCAGCGTAATTACTGGCAGTACCGATTAGATAGCCGTCACCTTCCGGGGCATTGGCACTGCGAGGAATAAAACTGACTTCCTGCAGGCTATGCACATCACCGGCAAAGAATTTACGCCATTCTCCAGTTTGCAGGTCATAGCGGAAATAGGAATTAACCACTCTGTTATTGCCAGCACGGTCGCGATCAAAGGGTTGCTCGGGATCGTTCATGGATGAATACACATAACGATATGGCAGGCTGTTAAAACGATCATCAACCCGTGCAAGGTCCACCACGTCGGTGGGATCGAGGATCTGCTCAACATAACTGTCCCCTGATGATGCCATGTCAAAAGTCAGACGGCGGATAGTGTGGCGTGCCGCGACTGGATCCCAGGGCGAGCCGTCCACCTGGGGAAAAAACGGGAAGGGATTACCATCGCTAATGGGCGCATCAACGATGACCTTGTCACCGTCATCAAAGGCATTGATGGTATGCATCACCACGCTGGCGGGCCCCTTGAACCAGCGTGCATCGGAGCCATCACCGTCGCGACGAACCATGCCCCAGTAGGTTGGCATGTTTTTATCAAAGGCCCAGTGCAGATGACCTTCACGCAGTCGCTCCATACTGGTGACATAACCATAGACCGGGAATATAAAATATTTCTGGGTCAGCACCATGTCATGCAAGGTGCTGACATAGGGAACCTTGACCTTCACTTCACTTTTTACCTGGCCGTCCGGTGAAATAGTGTAAATCCACAAGTCGTCAGTGCAGGTTCCGGTGGCTTCGTAGCCATAACAAATCATATCGCCGCTGACAGGGTCGATCTTTGGGTGAGCGCTGAAGGTTTGTGCCTTGTACTGGCCATCGAAATCCCAGGGACCCAGAGTCTCCAGCGTGTTGGGATCAATCTCATAGGGGTGTGCATCTTCTTTCAGTGCATAAAGTTTGCCGCCAAAGGCCAGTGGAGAAGTATTGGCTACCGTCGCAAGATATGGACGTTCCAAATCACGTACAGAATCATCATGGGTAAAGGGATTGCGATAGACCCCATACAGCTGTTTGCGGGCTTCGAGATTATTACGAAAGCGCGGTGTTTGAACCCAGCGTCCGCGAAAGTCCACTATGCCATCGCGAATGCGAAAACTGCTGATATAACCGTCTGTTGAAAAAGGGCTGTCATCGGGCCGTGAGGGGGGATAAAACCATTCTCCGCCAACACGCACGAAAGCACCGTTAAGATCTTTAGGAATAGCCCCTTCAACTTCGCAGTCATAAATGTCCGCCTCAAAACGTTGGGGGGATAAAAAACCGGCAGGAGCCGGTCCGTTGGTGAAATCAACCATGATACTGTTCCTGCTTTATTTTCATTGTTATGCTCGTAGTCCAGCAAGATTATGCAACAGGCCTTAAACTCTTCCAATTATTCATCCAGAAGAAGATGTAAGCCTGATTGCAGTGAAGAAAAGAATACAACAAAGGGGAAATCAATGCGCGTTATGACGTTCACTGCTGGTTTACTATGTCTGGTAGTTTCAGCGACTACCATAGCCCAGCCAATTGGCTGCAACCGGGAGTGCCTGCAGACCTTTGCGGATGATTACCGGGTCGCGTACCTGGCTCACGATGCCGGAAAGGTTGTCATTGACGACAATGTGCGCTTTAGCGAAAACTTTGTCGAAATGCCGTTTCCGGATGGCACATGGCATACCGTCAGCGAAGAATTGGGGCCGCCACTGACCCTGCTGGATCCTCAAACCAGTCAAATCGGCATCTATACGGTCATCATGCAGAACGACATACCGGGTTTTCTGGCGATCCGTCTGAAAATAGAGGGTATGGAAATCACTGAGATCGAACATGTCATTTCCACTCGCCGTAATCTCAGTAGTCCGCCAACTCCGATTGGCGACCATGAAGGCTATTCTCATGACCCCGTAATTGAGGCAGGGGTATCTCGCGAGGCGCGGCTTCCCAGAGAGCGTCTGATTGAACATGGTCGTGGCTATTTTTCCACACTGGAACGCAACAATGGCGAAATTCGTGGCACCTGTTTTCTGCCTGAAGCGATCCGCCGCGAGAATGGCATGCTGTTTTCCAACATCAAGGGGGGCTTTGAGTCCGGTCGCTACTTTTTTAACAACGAAGTGCGTAACTGGCCTGTATTAGTGGATGAGGAAAAGGGTGTAGCTATGTTCCGCGGCTTTATTGATCATAAAGGGGTGCTGGATGAATACACCCTGACCGATGGCACGCCTGCCCGCAGTATTTTTCGTGAACCACAAACCTGGGGCTTCCTTGAAAGTTTTGCTATTCGTGACGATTGCATCGCATCTGTAGTGGCAGATTTTGTGCAGTCACCTTACAAAATGAGTTCACCCTGGAATCCGCGCTAAGCGTTCATAACCTGATAATAAGAATAAAACATCATGAATCTGATCCTTTCTGAAAGTCGTCGCTTACGTTTTTTTACTTTTACCATGCTCTACCTGGCCCAGGGCTTTCCCTTTGGCCTGGTGAATACCGCATTGCCGGCTTACCTGGCTGAAAGGGGCGAGTCAGCGGTGGCAATTGCTTCATTTATTGCCATTGCCAATTTGCCCTGGAGCTTCAAATTACTGGCGGGTCCTTTCATGGATCGCTGGACATTTCTGGCCATGGGAAGGCGCCGGCCCTGGGTGATCTTTGCCCAGAGTTGCATGGTACTCACGGGCTTTGCCTTTGCCTTTTTCCCTTCCGGGCTTGAGAACATTGCGGTGCTTAGTGCACTGTGTTTTTTGTTGAATGTCTTTGGCGCCAGTCAGGATGTTGCCGTGGATGGTATGGCCATTGATGTATTGCCGGTTGAGGAGCATGGCCGCGCCAATGCTTTTATGGCGTTTGGTCAGGTAGCAGGTATTTCCATTAGCACCGCAGTCTCTGCTTTCGTGGTGATAAATTTCGGGATGCCTGGTATCGCTACGTTACTATGTTTTGCCTTTGGCTTGATTCTGAGTGTCGCTATTGCCGTGCGTGAACGACCAGGTGAACGAATGCTGCCATGGTCATCTGGAGAGGCATCCCAGCGCTCTATTGATATGAAGCCGGAGAGCTGGAAGATTATAGGCATCGATCTGGCACGTGTGATGTTTCTCCCGGCCAGCCTGTTTATTTTCGGTGCAGCGTTTATTTTCCGTTTTGCCTACGGTGTCTGGATTTCATTGGTGCCAATTGTGGTGGTTCAGGACCTGGGCTTTGAAAGCACCCAGTACTCCACTTTTATTTCCGGCGTTGGATTTGTGGCCGCCATGGCCGGCCTGGTATTGGGTCTTGTTATTGATAGCAAGGGCATCAAATTTTTCTATGGGCTGGTGCTGGGACTTTATGGGGTGCTGTGTATTTTTATCTGTTTGACGGAAAGCCTGTGGATTTCGCCTACCTTTCTAATCTGTGTCGGTATCGTTCAGGCCTTTATTTACCAGGGTGGTTTTATCAGTTTTATAGCCAGTTGCATGAAACTTTGCTGGCAAAAAGTTTCTGCAACCCAGTTTGCCATTTACATGGCCGGTGCCAATATTGGCTTGTCGATGGGGGCTGGCGCTTATGCTGCATTGGAAGGCTCACTGGCGGCAAACCAGATTTTTCTGTTGCTCGGGCTGATCTTCTTTATTGGTGTGGGCGTGGTGTGGTTAACAGATTTTAATCTTCATGATAAAAAAATTCAGACCTTGGCGAGCAATGAACTGGCCGGTGATTTTGCCCCGCACGGCTGATCCCGCTGCCATTTTCAATTAAGCCGGGTGTGAGTTTATTTTGCATGATCAGCTGTAATTAGCACAATAAAGAAATAAGAAAGCAGGAGAATTGTTGTGGATATTATTAAGGGTAGCAGTGCAGATAATCGTCTTTTTCTGCAGAACTGTTGGTATGTTGCCGCCTGGAGTCACGAAATCGATGTGCACCAGATGCACGCCATCACGATTATCAATAAGCCCGTTCTTATATACAGAAAAGCCAATGGCGAACTCACCGCCATGGCCAATCAATGCTGCCATCGACATGCGCCGCTGTCATTGGGACGTCTTGAAGGTGATGATATTCGCTGTATGTACCATGGACTTAAATTTAATGCAGAGGGCAAATGCATAGAAGTCCCGGGTTCACAGGGAGAGGTTCCAGCGCACTTTTTCATTAATCCTTATCCGGTAGTCGAGAAAGATAGCTGGGTCTGGATATGGATGGGTGACCCTGACAAGGTTGATGAGGGATTGATCCCCAATGCAGTGGGCCCAGAGGATCCTCACTGGACAATGAATTCCGGTCATATTGATTACGATGCGGGTTACCTGCTGGTGACTGACAATCTGACCGATTTTTCCCATATAGCCTGGGTGCATGAAAACAGTTTCGCTGCCGGTTCCAGTGGTGCATTTGTCCAGCAGCCACGAGTTCAGCTTATTGACCGTGGCATAAAAGTTACGCGCTGGAATACCAATGTTCCGCCCAGAGGCTATATGGAACAGGATAAAACCTATGACCAGTACCTTACCTATGACTTTATTGTTCCCGGCGTATTAACCATGTTCAGTGCCATGTACCCCAGTGGCACTGCTGAGGCTTGCGACAGAGGACATCCCGCCGATGATATAGAACCCATCACGGCAAATTTCACTTCACAAACAGTAACACCGATGACGGATGGCACTACCCGCTACTATTTCTGTTGGGGGCCCAGGACAGAAGAGCATGAAAAGGACCCCAAACTGCTGGAAGGCATGTGGGCACTGGCCAACATGGCATTCGCTGAAGACAAGAAGATGATTGAGGCGCAGCAGAAAAACATCAAGCTTCAGACCGGCGCGCCAATGGTTTCCATTACTGATGACAGGGGGCCAACAATGTTCAGGAAGGTGGTGGATAAACTTATAAAAGAAGAAGCTTGAACTGAGAAAACCAGCTAGTTTGGTCAGGCGACGTCAATCCGTGCGCCGCCTGCTGTCATTGAGTGCCTATAGCGCGATCAATTCTCCATTTCACCCAGCCAGTTTGTATCGTAGAGGTCTCTTCTTCGATCCTGACTGTTGCGCACCGAACCTTCGTTCTTGAGTTTCTTTAACAGATTAAAATCCAGGTCTACGATCAAAGTCATTTCAGTGTTGGGTGTAGTCTCGGCCATGATAGCGTCATGGGGAAAAGAAAAGTCCGAAGGGGAGAACACTACGCTCTGGGCATACTGAATATCTGCTCCATCAACTTTGGGTAAATTGCCAACGCTACCTGCGATGGCGACATAGCATTCGTTTTCAATGGCTCTTGCCTGGGCACAGCAGCGTACTCTGAGATAACCATTTTTAGTATCTGTCCAGAATGGAACAAATAGAATCTGCATACCTTGTTCCGACTGGATTCTGGCAAGTTCCGGAAACTCAACGTCGTAACAGATCAAAATGCCTACCCTGCCAAAATCTGTGTCAAAAACTTTGAGTTTGTTCCCACCTTGCATAATCCAGGATCTGGTTTCATGGGGAGTTGGGTGAAGTTTGTATTGTGAGTCCATGGTGCCGTCACGTCGGCAAAGGTAGGAAATATTCAGCAGGTCATCACCATCCGTTACTGGTAGTGAACCGGCAATAATATTTATGTTGTATGACACGGCCAGCTTGGATATTTCTTCTATTATCTCTGTGCTGAAACCTGCCAATGCCCGAACTGCATCTATGGATGTTTCATGGCTGTCTATTCCCATAAGTGGAGCGCTGAAGAATTCTGGTAATAGTGCCATGTCGCACTGATAGTCGGAAAGAGCGTCTATAAAGTATTCAACTTGCTGAATCAGTTCTGCAACAGATTTCAGGGGGCGCATTTGCCATTGCACCAGGCCTATGCGGGCACTGGTTCTGTCGGCTCCTATTAGAGGGGTTCTTTCAGGGTCATAGTAAAGATTGCTCCATTCCAGAAGCGTGGCATAGCCAAGCGACTCTTTGTCATCCGGCAAATAGCCTTTTAATACGCGTTTAACTTCAAACTCATTGGATAGTTGAAAGGTCAGAATCGGATCATAAATTTCCTTGCGTTTAACCTGTTCAATATATTGCTGGGGTGTCAATTGCTGAGCATGATCCTTGTAGTTGGGTATTCTGCCTCCGGCAATAATGCTTTTAAGGTTAAGGCTCTGGCATAGCTCTTTGCGAGCTTCATAGAGTCTGCGACCAAGTCGCATACCGTGGTAGTCAGGTGAAACAAAAACATCTACGCCGTACAGTACGTCCCCTTTTGGATCATGGGTGGTGAGAAAAGCAGCTCCGGTAATTTCGTCATAGGTGTGATGGTCGCCAAAATCGTCATAATCCACAATGACGGAAAAAGCCGCGGCAATGACAGTGCCGTGATCTTCAATGCATATCTGCCCTTCCGGAAAAGCATCAAGTTGACTGAAAAACTTCTTTTCAGAAAGCGGCCACTTTTCCCCATAAACACTGCTCATGATGCTGGTTATATCGGCATAGTCTTCTCTTTGAAGCTGCCTTAAAGTCAGTTTATGTTCGGTCTCTTCTACAACGATATTGTCATTCACAAATTTAATCCTATGCAGCATATACAGTGATATTGGATAGCTATTTGGCGCCTGGCAAAAAAAGAAGACTCGAAGCGTGTTGTTAAATACACAGTGGTTCTTCCGGCAGCGAATACTGAAGTTCAATATTTGCTGGGATAATCATGGGAAGAAACCGCAAAAGGTGTGTTCAGACAAGCAAGTAAAAGTAGACTCTTTGATCAGCTGGCGCATAATAATATCAATCGGGTAAATAACAAGATATTTTGATGCCCTGGCACGTTATTATGGACAAATTACTGACTCAAACTATACTCGCTTTTCGATACTGCTTAGCATTGGCCAGGGATTTTGAATGAGCCGCCACAAAAGCTATAAAAACCGCGAATGAAAACCCGAAATGATTAATAGAATTGACCAACGAAATATACTGGAAATCCCGGGAAAGCTCCTGTCTGCCTTGCTGGGTGGTGTTTTTCTGGTAATGATCTCCCCGCTTTTCGTCTCTGCGGCAGAGCTTGCGAAGCCAGAGCCGGTTCCCAGAAATGCTGACGGCAGCGTTATCATCAGTGGCGACCCTTCTGACTTTGTTGGCATCTGGGTGCCTGATTACAGGGATCGCGGTCCGCGCTTTAATTTCGATGAGGTGCGCATGAAGCCCTGGGCAAAGGGGCTTTATGATGCGCGTCAGACTCATGATCTGGAACCCCATGCACGCTGCAAGGCATCAGGCGCAGTGCGCCAGTTGCTGACGCCCTATGGCGTGGAAATTGTTGATATTCCCGAGCTGCAGCGACTTTATATTTTTGATATTGGTGGCCCCCATACATGGAGGGAAATCTACATGGATGGGCGCTCTCATCCGACGGATTTTGAGCCAAACAACTATGGTCACTCCATCGGTTGGTGGGAAGGGGATACTCTGGTCATTGATTCCATAGGCTACAATACAGAGTTCTGGTTTGAACGCAGGGGGCTTCCCCATACTGAGCAGGCTCATGTTATTGAGTACTACACGCGCACAGAGAGGGATAACATGGAGTATCGCTTTGTCCTGCAGGACCCCATGACTTACTACAGTAACGTAGAGGGTTCAGTGCATCTACGCTGGAGTGGAGATGCCGAATTGTTTGAATATGTCTGTCAGCAGTCTAATTATGCCCCCGATCTGATGGTAAATCAGGACGGCATGGCTGTAGGCAGAACCAGTCCCATTGCGCCATAGACCTACACCCTGCGATAGCATCCTTACAAAAAGCAGGGACATTCAGCGTGATTTCAGGCGATTTTCCTGTTTTTTTGCACAATAGAATAAAATTTTCCTTAAAATTATAGGTAAAATAGCCAGATGATTTAAGATTAGTCCCGTATATAACCAGTGAGAATGAATAACGCTTAACTCAGGAATAAGATTCCAGGGTACAGAGCCAGGAGAAAGAAAAGAAATGGGGAACTCAGAATTACTGAAACCTGCTTTTAAACTGCTAACAGGTGCTATGGTCATTGCCTGTGCCATGCAGTCTGCTCTGGCCCAGAGCTCCGACCAAATTTCTGGTCTGATAGAGGAGTACTGCACCAAATGTCATAATTTTGATGACTATTCCGGCGGCATTGATCTAGAAGGTATCGGCGCTCATAACATAGCCGAGTTTCCGGAGGTTGCAGAACAGGTAATCAAAAGATTACGTTCAGGTCTGATGCCGCCTGCGGAAGAGCCGCGTCCGGATTACGAGGTGGTGCAAGATCTTGCTGATTCTATTGCCCAGGTGGTTGATCAACATGCCCAAATGCAACCGGCCCATCTTCCCGCCCCTGGCCTGCACAGACTTAACAGAACAGAATATTCCAATGCTATCCGTGATTTGTTGGGACTGAATATAGATGCAACCGGCTTTTTGCCCCCGGATGATTCCAGTCACGGTTTTGATAATATGGCTGGTACTCTGACTACGTCACCGGCTTTGATGGAAGCCTATCTGTCAGCTGCCGGGAAAATCAGCCGCCTGGCAATTGGAACCGAGACCGCTCCCACACTGGCCGTGTTCGACGTGCCGGTTGACACTTCACAGAATACCCATATTGAAGGGCTGCCTTTCGGTACTCGCGGTGGCATGCTGATCGAGCATGAATTCCCAGCCGATGGGGAGTATGTCTTTACTGTCAAGGGCATGACCGGTTATTTCACCCGTGTCTTGGGTAACGTGAAAGGCGAGAAGCTGGAAGTAACTATCGATGGTGAACGCGTATATCTGTATGACTGGGATGAAGAGATTGGTAACCAGGAAAGTAATGGTGGCCGCACTCCCGCAATTCCAATCAAGGGCGGTTTCCATAAGGTAGGGGTGACTTTCATCGCCACCAGCGATTTGCCTGACACCGGTCTGAACAAGTCATTTCAGCGAACCATGAATTCCCCGGGTTCGATAGCCGGCTATACCTTTTATCCCCATGTCGGTCAGGTTTTTATTGAAGGCCCCTACAATGGCCTGCCAGCTTCCGACACGATGAGCCGCCGTCAGGTTTTTGAGTGCTACCCGCAGGAGCTGTCCGAGGAAGTTAATTGTGCGCGGCAGATAATATCGACTCTGGTCAGCAAGGCTTATCGTCGTCCAGAAACCAATGCCGATATTGACGTTATCATGGATTTTTACCGCACAGGCAGAGAGGATGGTGGGCGCTTTGATTACGGTATAGAAGCAGCAATACAGCGTATCCTCGCAGATCCTGAGTTTATCTATCGCTCGGAAATTGAGCCCGTAAATGTGGCGGAGGGGTCACTTTATCAGATTAGTGATCTTGAGCTGGCTTCGCGTCTGTCGTTTTTCCTCTGGAGTAGTATTCCCGATGCCGAGCTAATTGAGCTTGCCACCCAGGGACGCCTTCATAACCCTGATGTGCTGCAACAGCAGGTTCAAAGGATGTTCTCCGATCCGCGCTCAGAGGCTTTTATCGAGAATTTCACCGGTCAGTGGTTGAACGTTCGCGGCATGGCAGCCAGTGAGCCTGTTGTAGAACTGTTTCCGGACTTCGACAGTACTTTACGTGATGCCTTCCGTGAAGAGATTGAACTGTTTTTTGCCAGCATTATTCAGGAAGACCGCAGTATTCTGGATTTGTTAACCGCCGATTACACCTTTGTTAACGAGCGCCTGGCCAGACACTATGGCATTCCCGACATTTATGGTTCACAATTCCGTCGTGTTGAGCTGGGTCCGGAACATGACATGCGCCGGGGTCTGCTGGGTAAAGGTGCGCTGCTGACCATCACATCGGATGCAGCCCGAACTTCACCGATCAAGCGTGGCAAATGGTTCCTCGAAACCTTCCTGGATGTGAGCCCTCCGGATCCCCCCCCTGGTGTTGAGACAGACTTGAGTCCAGTAGAAGGTGAAGCCCCGAAAACGTTGCGTGCAAGGCTGGAATCACATCGTGCAAACCCAAGTTGTGCGGGTTGCCATAAGCTATTCGAACCGCTGGGACTTGCCATGGAGAATTTCGATGCTGTTGGCAGATGGCGTCTTGAGGATTCCGGCTTACCGGTAGATCCTACAGGGACTACCAATGACGGTATGGAATTGAACGGCATCCAGAGCCTGCGCGAGATGACCGCCCTTAGGGGAGATTTGTTTGCCCAGGTTGTCACTGAGAAATTGCTGACTTATGCCTTGGGTCGCGGTATTGAAACAGAAGATATGTCTTTGCTTCGTTCAGTTACAAATTATGCCGCCGAAAATGACTATCAATTTTCATCATTGGTAATGGGCGTTATTCAAAGTCCTGCGTTTACCATGAACCTGAAATCCGCTAGCCGCTAACCGCTAACGCCTGAGCTAGAGCGAGGAGTAAATCATGTTGATTACCAAGAAACACATTTCACGTCGTCAGATGTTAAGAGGAGCCGGAACCACACTGGCGCTACCTTTACTGGATGCAATGATTCCTGCTGCTACAGCGCTGGCGCAGACAGCGGCAGTTCCCCCACCCCGTTTTTTTGCCGGCTTCGTTCCTCATGGAGCAGCGCCAGGCTATTGGGTACCCGAGAAAGAAGGGGCGTTACCAGCAGAGCTACCATTTATCTGGAAACCACTTGAGCCATTTCGAGACAGCCTGAATATTCTTTCTGGTCTGCATTCTACTTCTGCTGAACCACCTCCAGGTGAAACCGGGGCTGACCATTGGGTCGCAGCGGCTTTCCTGTGTGCTGATAAACCAAGAAAAACTGCCGGTGCTGATGTTTATGCCGGGCAGACTATTGACCAGATCATTGCCCAAAAAATTGGTTCGCAGTCACTATTGCCATCAATGGAAATCTCTGTTGAAGATCCGGGTTCTGGATCAAGCAACTGCGGTGAAGGTTACAGTTGTGTTTATACCAACACTATTTCATGGGCATCACCAACTACACCTCTGCCCATGGAGTTAAACCCTCAAGTGGTCTTTGAGCGAATGTTTGGTAGTGGCAGCTCACCTGAACAACGCGTCGAACGCCGTGAAAGGAACAAGAGCATTCTGGACTCGATCACCGGAAAAATTACCGATCTTCGCAAGGAAATCAGCGTACCTGACCGTTCACGTCTGGATAGCTTTACCGAGAATGTGCGTGAGATTGAACGACGTTTGCAGATTGCTTCCAGTGTTACCACTGCAGCGCCTGAGGATTTTGATGTTCCTCCCGGTATTCCCCAGTCCTTTGATGAACACATAAAGCTGATGTTTGACTTGCAGACTCTGGCCTTCCAGGCCGATATCACCCGTGTAGGAACCATGCTTTTTGCCCGTGATCTTACTGGACGGGTCTACCCGGAAAGTGATGCGCCTACACTGGGCTTTCATGGGGGATCCCACCATGGTGAAGACCCGGGTCGAATTGATGAGTTCTCCAAAATCAATCAATACCACGTCAAAATGCTGGCCTATTTTGCTGACAAGCTGTCAAAAACTGAAGATGGCGACGGTTCTCTACTTGACCATTCATTGCTTCTTTACGGCAGCAATATGGGTAATCCTAACCAGCATCTCCACTATGATGTGCCGCATATCCTTCTTGGTGGTAATAATGGAAAGATGCAAGGTGGCCGACATATAGCGTACCCGACCAAAACTGTGCCGACAGGAAATCTATTGTTAAGTATTCTTGACCAATATGATATTCACCGCGAAAGTTTTGGTGACAGTACAAGGCGCCTGGAGAACTTGTAAAGGCATGAAGCAACTACGTGTAATTGGAATGAGAACAGCCTTATTGGCGTTTATCCTAGCCTTTGCGAACATTGCTCTTGCGCAGAGTGAGGTCGCTGATGCGGCTATGCGGCACGATAACGCCGAAGTCAGACGTTTGCTTGAAGAAGGCTTTGAAGTCAATGCGAGTCAGTCTGATGGCGCTACCGCATTACACTGGGCAGCCTACCACCGCGACGCAGGTCTGGCAGAAATATTACTTGATGCCGGAGTCGATCCGTCTATTGCAAATCGTAATGGCTCAACGCCGCTTTGGTTGGCCTCAAACCAGGGTGATGTGGATGTTATTAAAGCATTGCTGGAAGCCGGTGCAGATGCCAACGAAGAGTTGCCTCTGGGTCGAAGGCCTTTAATGCTTGCAGCCCGTTCCGGAGTTGTGGAAGCTGCTCGTGTTCTTCTTGATGCCGGTGCTGACCCAAATGCCAGCGAGTCTGAACGAGGCACTACTGCTCTGATGCAGGCTGCTGACCAAGGCCATGCCGATGTCATTAGATTGCTGATTGAAAACGGCGCCGATATTGCTGCAACATCGGCCCCGGTGATGCGTGATGGGCGTTCTGCCGCCCTAGGTAATTCCGAGGATCCCCGAATTAATGTTCGTCGACAAACAATTGTCGTGGCTTGTGAGCGTGATGAACCGGATCTGGAATTACTACAGAATCTGGTTATTAATGGTACCAATGATTCTGCTCTTGTTGATCTTGTTAAAGAAGGTGATCTAACTGAGGAAAGGATCTGTAGTGCATTTGTGCGCGCTGGTCTGGGCTTTGCTGTAGCAGCCGGACAAGGTCGCAATTTTAATACCTTTGCTGAACGGGTAAAACGTGAGCCCGATGGTGGTGAACTGACGGCAATGGTTTATGCCGCGCGAGCCGGGGATATTGAATCTGTAAAAGTTTTGCTGGATGCCGGCGCAGATATTAATCAGGTCACCCGTTATGGCTGGAGTCCCTTGCTGGCTGCCACCCAGAACAGAAATTATCAGATGGGCAGATTTCTTATTGAG
>JAHEHN010000120.1 GCA_024644515.1 Gammaproteobacteria bacterium | reverse complement strand
CACCATAGGACACATGAGCTCCCGCAGCCTGTAATTCATTTGCCAGTTCAATATTTTCCTCTTCATCAAAACGCGCCCTTAGCTCGATAACGACGGTGACTTCCTTGCCTTCATGGGCCGCTTTGATCAATGTATCAACAATGCTGGAATCGTCTTCTGTTCGATACAGCGTCTGTTTGATAGCGAGCACTTTTGGGTCTACCGAAGCCTGGCGTACAAAATCCACAACGGTATTAAAAGTCTGGAACGGATGATGTAACAAAATGTCGCCTTTTTTAATGGTTTCAAAAATATTATGGTAGCGTAACACCCTGCTGTGAATGCCTGGAGTAAAGGGTGGGAATTTCAGGTCTGGCCGGTTAACTTTTTGTGAAATAGCCATAAGACGATTCAGGTTTACCGGTCCATTGACCTGATAGACATCATTTTTCTGCAGGTTAAATTGATGGGTGAGATAGTCAATCATGTCTTGTGGGCAATTATCCGTAACCTCCAATCTGACGGCTTCCGCGAAGCGACGTGAGGGTAGTTTGCCCTCCAGCGCTCTCATTAAATCGCCCACTTCTTCTTCACTAACCAGCAAGTCGGAGTTTCGGGTAATTCTGAATTGATAACATCCGGTAACGGTCATGCCTGGAAATAGATCAGCGGCATGCATGTGAATAATGGAGGACAGAAATACAAATTCATGTTTTTTTGACGAGCCGCCATGAGGTAGTTCTATCAGGCGTGGCAAAGCTCTTGGTGCCTGAACAATAGCGATACCTGAATTTCTGCCAAAAGCATCTTTGCCTTCCAGAGATATTATAAAGTTGAGGCTCTTGTTAAGTACCTGCGGAAACGGGTGAGCCGGATCCAGTCCGACCGGACTCAGAATTGGTAGCAGCTCCCTGTTGAAATAATTTTTTATCCAGGCGCGTTGCTTTTGGTTAAGGCTATGCCGATCCAGACAATGAATACCTTCTTTCTTCAGGCTGGGTAAAACGATTTCATTTAATACCTTGTATTGTTCTTCAACAATTTCATGGGCCGCGTCACTTATGCGCTGCAGCTGTTCTGACGGTGATAAATTGTCAGGCCCGCTTTGCGTTGAGCCGAAAGCAACCTGCTGTTTCAAGCCGGCTACCCTGATTTCAAAAAACTCATCAATATTGGAGCTGGATATGCAAAGAAAGAAAAGCCGCTCGAGTAAAGGCGTTGCTGGATCGCAAGCCTGTGCCAGCACCCGGCGATTAAATTCAAGCAGGCTGAGTTCCCGGTTAATGAAAAATTCCGGACTGCTTAAATCGATATCATTTTCCTGAGGTTCTTTATTTGCGGGCATAATGATTTAATCTGCGAGTTTGTAGAAAAATATTTAATTATTCCTGATGATCAGGAGATAGCCTTCTTCTTCAACGGGGTCTTCTATGGACACTTCGCGTAGTTCGGCTCCAAATTTCTTCTTACATTTTTTTGCCAGTTTTAGAAAAGGTGATCTGCCTGGGTCGGCAATGACGATAGTGTTTGCGCCATTTTTAAGTGACTTCTTGATCAGTGAGTAAAGTGGGTCTATCAGTTCATTCCAGAAACAGATATCTCCACCAAGCACCATGTCCTGCTGGGCCAGTAAACTGGATTTAAGTTTTTCATATTTGCAAACCTTGGATTTTACCGAGGTGTTATTAAGTTCTGCATGCATGTCGAGAAAAGGAAAAACGTTTTTATCGGCATCCACTGCAATCACATCGGCGGCAAACTGTTTTGCACACCAGATACCCAGTATTCCCCAGCCGCTGCCAATTTCCATGATTCTCGAATTAGCCTTTGGGGGATTCTCCAGGAGAAAATCCATGATGATGTAGCTGGAAAACCAGACCTTGTCGCCATGAATTTCAGGCGTACTGGTTTTTTTGAGTAACTTTTTTATTGCCTTGTGCTTTTTCTTGTAAAGCTTGAGTCCGCGGACTTCCTTTACATCTTTTTTATCGCTGCTCATACAAAATGCTGCCTTATATTTAATCCTGATCTTACATAGTAATGCTGAGTCTGGATTAGGATAAAATTAAGAAAAAAAATATAGTAAACAAAAGAAGATAGTATACCTATAGCGTATTTATCCATGCACGTTAATGACATAGACCATCTTTGCTCAAATAGTTTTTATTTTAACTATTTCTTTGTAATAAAGTGTTTTGAGTAATTGCTTTTCCATTGTTCAAGCTACTGCCTGGCTGGGGGTTCTTCATCTTCACAAAGCGATTCAAATTATTCATCGCTTTCAGAGAAGTCTGCCTGGGTTGGTGTCTCAGTATTTTTTACAGTACTGGTAATTTCACCATTAAAAAGCCGGGTGCGAATTGTATCACCGGCTTTGACGCTTTGGTAACTGCTTAAAACCTGATTGTCTTCGGTGTAGGTTATTGAATAACCCCTGCTTAAGGTATTGAGCGGACTAATGGTATTGAGTGCATGAGTGTGTTCTGCAAGTTTGGATTTTTTATAATACACAAACTGCTGGACTGCTTTGACAAGCCGGTCTGCCAGGTGGGCATTTTGCTGGCGATATTGTTTTACAAGTTGTTGCGGTGAATGAGAGCGAATGGAAAAATGAAGTTGTGATAAATTATGCTTCATACCATTCAAATTATTTTTATAGGCCCTGCGTAATCGTGCTTCAGTCTCGTCCAAGCGTTGTGACTGTTCCTGCAGTTTCCTGCCGGGATGCTTTAGCTGCTTGCGAAGCCAGAGCAAAGTCTGACGTTTTTGTTTAATGGCATCAATAATAGAGGCCGCCAGCTGTCTGCTATAAGCATCGAACATCAATTTAAACTCTTCCTGGTCCGGGCTTAAGATTTCAGCGGCTGCTGTTGGGGTGGCAGCGCGGACATCTGCAACAAAATCAGCAATTGTAAAATCAACTTCATGACCCACTGCACTAACTACTGGCAGTTGGCTGTCAGCTATGCAGCGGGCAAGTTCTTCATCATTAAAGCTCCACAGGTCTTCCAGAGATCCGCCACCTCGCCCAATAACAAGAACATTCAGATCTGCCAGGCATCCCTGTTTTTTGTTGGCCAGAATTATGGCTTTAATCATTTCGGTAGCAGCTGTTTTGCCTTGTACCGAGACTGGAATAATGGTGATGTTAATTTCCGGGAAGCGGCGCTTCAGGGTGCTTATTATGTCCTTGACGGCGGCGCCGGTGGGTGAAGTAATCACCCCTATATGCTGTGGCAGATCAGGCAGGGGCTTTTTCAGGGCATCGTCAAACAAGCCTTCCCGGAACAGTTTTTCCTTTAATTGCTCAAATGCCCTTAATAATGCGCCATCACCTCGCTCTTCCATTTGGTCAAGGATCAGCTGAAAGTCTCCACGACCTTCATACAGGCTGATCTTTCCCTTGACCAGAACCTGCATGCCGTCAGTTGGACGAAAACGTACCCGCATATTGCGATTACGAAACATCGCACAACGAATCTGCGCCGAATTGTCTTTCAGTGTGAGGTACCAGTGGCCGGATGCAGGCATGGCAATATTGGAGATTTCACCCTCAACCAGCACGGAAGGAAAATTATCTTCCAGCAGATAACGTGCTTCGCGGTTCAGTTCGCTGACGCTGAGAACAGGTTCTGAATTCATATTTCCTTGATCTGTCATAGTTGGCATCATAACCTGAAGCCAGTCGGGCTGCACCGTGAAACACGATATCTGCAGTTGCTGCAAAGTTTACGTTACAATTTTGCGCTACAATAGTCATGCAGTGATCTGATTTATAATTTATCCGGAGACACCAAATCATGAACCGATTAGTTCCTCTACTGCCTGTTTTGTGTTCCATGCTTGCTGCGCCTGTGTTTGCCGCCAATAACGCCTATGCAATGGATGATCGCCTGTGTAATCTCCAGGCAAGGGAAATCGCTTTACGCATCAGCGAGGAGATGGCTCCTGATTACACAGCCGCAGAACGTGAAGAAATTTCAAAAATCGCAGAAGAGGTGTGCCAGGACTATTCCGCTCAGAACAACTCTTTACCGGAGATTAATCGTCCCGCTGCTGCACAGGCCAGCCCACGTGCTATGCCAATGTCTGCTCAGGAGCCTGACCAGCAGGCCTCCTCACAACGGATGAACTCCAGTGAAACCCGGGTCATGGCTACCGGGAATGAGGAAGACGCTTCAGATTCAGACGCTTCAGATTCAGAGGCTGAGGAAGAAAATGACAGTATCATCGGCGGGCTTAAAATCATTGCATAGGC
>JAHEHN010000079.1 GCA_024644515.1 Gammaproteobacteria bacterium | reverse complement strand
ACCATCACGTCGCCCTGTCAGGATCGAAGGGCAGGAAGGCTTTACTGTGCCTGAGTCTGAGCGCAAGAGATCATTTCTAAACGTAATTAGTCTTGGCGTGCTTGGAGATCCGGGCACCCCAATTGTTCCGACAACAACGCAAGAAGAGTAGGCGGCAGGCCAGTTTCATGCCGTCCAAACAACATTTAACCCTGTCTTTTCGCAAACACTTAAATAACATCATCCCCACATTAACCTCCCCTGTCTCTTTCTCAACCGTTGGCCAATCATCTTATTACCAACGCAGTAACAATTAACAGCACTTTCGGCTAGCCTCTCTACGGGTTATCTTTTTAAATGTATTAGCGTAATAATAGAGAATCTGAATTTCATAAGGGTTATTTTGGAAAAGAAATACATCAGTGCGGATCAACTGCTGGCAGATTCTATCGAGCTGGCTTTCAGGATTATAGACAGCGGTTTTCAACCGGATCTGATCGTGGGAGTCTGGCGCGGAGGATCCCCGGTGGCAATAGCGATTCAGGAAGTGCTGTCCTTCCTCGGCTTTAACAATGACCATATCGCTATTCGTAGTATCTCCTATAGTGGTATCGGTGAACGCGGTGAGGTTGATCTTGAAGGCCTCAACTACCTGAAACGAAATCTGAATGCCAGCCAGAAGTTACTGCTGGTGGATGATGTCTTTGATACCGGGCTCAGCATGGAATCCATAATCAAGGAACTCAACAAACTCTATGATGGTAATCCTCCGGAATTCAGAATAGCCACACCCTTCTACAAGCCGGTGAATAATGAAACCGGTTTTGATCCGGATTTCTATCTCCATGAAACTACCCAATGGCTGGTTTTTCCCCATGAATTTATAGGCCTGACCGACAAGGAAATTATTGAAGAAAAACCCCTGCCTGAACATCAAAAAGAACGCTTGCTATTTCTGCAAAGGCGATTTGCAAACCGACGCTGAAAAACCTGAAATTAATTCTGGTTAATTTTTACTTTTGGGGTAATATACCCGCTCCTGCAGTGAAAGCTGTGCCCTTACAAGCCCGTCCTGCATACCATAAATACTTATAAAAATCAGTCTGTTATGACATATTGTTGCGCAATTTCCGTCAGTGCTGGCATTATTTTCTGTTCTGACTCCCGAACCAATGCGGGCGTAGATCAGGTTAGCACCTATAGTAAAATGTTTACCTTCGAACTGGGTGACGACCGCCAGTTTGTTGTGCTTGGCGCAGGCAATCTTGCCACTACCCAGGCCACGCTGGCACAGATGAAAAAGGATATTCGTCAAAATTCAGATCTCAATCTTGGCACAGTCAGCACCATTGGTGAGGCTGCCGATTATATTGGTGAGGTCAGCAGAGCCCAGCAGGAAAAACACGGTACCACCAGTCCGAATTTCGAAGCCAGTTTTATATTGGGGGGACAGATCGGAGGCTCTCATCATCGCGTGGTAATGATTTATCCGGAAGGAAATCATATCACCAGCTCCAAGGATACACCCTACCTGCAGATTGGCGAAAGCAAATACGGTAAACCCATTCTGGACCGTATTATTAGACTGGATACGACACTGGAAACTGCCGCTTTGTGCGCACTGGTGTCCATGGATTCCACCATGAACAGTAACCTGACCGTAGGCCCGCCCATCGAAATGATTCTCTATCAATCAGACAGTTATAATCTGAAGAACTACCATCGCTTTGAAGAAGATGATGAGTATTTAAGAGAATTAAAGAAAAGCTGGGATAGCCGGCTTAAGGAAGCCTTCCATCAATTGCCTCCGCTGGCATGGGCTAACAACTGGAACAAGATTGCTGACAGCAATAGCGGTGTTTACTAAGTCGTTACGTTTGCAAGCTGGAAAGCTGGAAAGTTAACTTCGTCAAGTAACGATTCTGTGAGCCAGTCTTCAAAATAAGTTATTCAATTTCAGAACCACAACCCGGTTCAAATCAAAACAGGCTTACTTTTTCCTGACTGTTTTTTTGGCTGGCATTTTCGGCGTGCTTTTTGGCCTGGCTTTTGATTTAGCTTTGGCTTTTGGACTGGATTTCGCTTTGGCTTTTGCTGGCGCTTTTGCCGGAGCTTTTGCTGGTGCTTTCGCCTTGGTTTTCATAGCAGGCGATTTTTTGGCCACCGGTTTTTTGCTAACTTTTGGTATCACAACTGCTTTAATCGGTTCCGGCTCTTCCACGGGGCCAAACCAGGTTTTACTTAATTCATCATGGATATCGGCAATCGATATCTGTAACTCATCAATAAAGTCCAGCAAACCGTTTTCCAGCAGTGAGTAGACCTTCGCGTCACAGGTAATACGTTTTACCCGGAGTACTGCGCGCTGTACCTCTTCGTGATTCGGTAACTGCTCCAGATAACGATTCAACGCAGAAAGACTGTAGTTTACTGCTCGGGGAAATTCTTCATCCTGTAAAAGAAAGCGCACTACTTCAGCGCCTTTTACCCGGTTATGGATATGTTGACGATAAGCCTGATAGGCACTCAAACAACGCAGTATGTTCATCCATACTACATTTTCAAAAGGCTCCATATAATGACCGACCTGGCCATACTTCTTGAATGCCGGAAGCAAAGAAATGGAACCCACATCAACAATACGGGTCGTCATATCAGCACGTTCAATGCCCCGCCCTATCTGGATAAAGGTATAGGCAGTGTTATGACTCATACAACTGGACAGCAATCCGCCGAGACGCTGGCAGTCTGAAATAATAGTATCGTAGAGGTTTCTTCTGGCCTGCCGGCCCATGCTGGAACCAATAGAAGCCTTGGTATCCAGATATAAATCGTTGATTTGCTCCCAGGCTTCAGCCGGAATCACTTCCCGGGTGGTTCTGGCATTTTCCCTGAGCAGCTTCATGCAACTGAAAATTGAAGAGGGGTTACTCTGGTCAGTAATCAGGAATTTTAATACCGGCAATTCGTCTATGCGGCCCTCTTTGGCGGCATAATTCACACGTTCGCCTGTGATATCAAGCAATACCCCCCAGCCGATATCAGTAGTGCCAGGCAAATCAAAAAGCATGGAAGAATAAACATCCATGAGGCGAGCTGAATTTTCAATCCGCTCCAGGTATCTGCCTAGCCAGTAAACTCTTTCTGCAACACTTGAAAGCATTATGGTTTTCTATTCCCGGTATATAAAAATTTTCGCTTACGTTACTACCTTACTTGCAAATCGTATGGATTTTTACTTTGTATCTTCCACGACCCAGGTATCCTTGCTGCCGCCGCCCTGGGATGAATTAACGACGTAGGAGCCTTTCTCCATGGCTACGCGGGTCAGACCACCAGCAGTGACATAACTTTTTGAACCCTGAAGAACAAAGGGGCGTAAATCAAGATGACGGGGTTCCACTCCATTGTCACCTAGGATTGGTGCTGTGGACAGGGAGATAAGAGGCTGGGCCATATAATTGCGCGGATTAGCCCTGATTTTCCTGGCAAATTCTTCGCGTTCTTTTTTACTGGCCTGTGGTCCCATCAACATACCGTATCCACCGGACTCATTGGCCGGTTTTACCACTAATTTATCCAGGTTCTGCAGCACATGGTGCATCTGCGCTTTATCACTACAGATGTAGCTTGGTACATTCGGTAAAATCGGGTCTTCATCAAGGTAATACTTGATGATCTGGGGAACGTAAGTGTAAATAATCTTGTCATCAGCCACCCCGGCACCGGGTGCGTTGGCCAGACCTACATTGCCCTTTAACCAGGCCCCCATAAGACCTTTCACACCCAGTGTTGACTCAGGATTGAACACACTGGGGTCGATAAACAAATCATCAATACGGCGGTAAATAACATCTACAGGTGACAAGCCATTAATGGTTTTCATGAAAACATGATCATTTTCAACCACCAGATCGCTGCCCTGCACAAGCTCGGCACCCATGCGTTGAGCCAGGAAAGAATGTTCAAAATAGGCAGAATTATAAATACCGGGTGTTAGAACAACGACCTCAGGATAGTCTTTTGGTGTCGGCGAGATATCAGCAAGGGTATCAAACAACTGACTTGGATATTCGGTAATAGGCTGGATATTATAATTTTCAAAAAGCTCGGGAAAAACACGTTTAGTGACGTTGCGATTCTCCAGCATGTAGGATACCCCGGAAGGCACACGCAGGTTATCTTCCAGCACATAAAATTCCCCATCAGCACCGCGGATCAGGTCTGTACCACAGACATGTGCCCAGACACCGTGCAAAGGTTTAATACCCTCACTCTCTTTCCTGTAATTACCAGAATTATTAATCAGGTCTGCAGGAACAACCTTGTCCTTGAGGATTTTTCTGTCGTTATAGAGGTCATTGATGAAACAGTTGAGCGCCCGTAATCGCTGCTCCAACCCCTTACTGGTCTCCGACCATTCCTTGGCCCTGATAATTCTCGGGATAATATCAAAGGGCCATTCCCTGTCTATATTTCCAGCATCACTGTACACTGTGAACGAGATGCCCATTGTCTTAATGGCATCCGCCACGGAATTCTTCCGCTGTTTTAATTCTTCGGGTTTCATTGAAGCAAGATACTTTGTTAAGGTACTTGCTCCTGGCTGGGGCCGACCTGACGAACTGATTATTTCATCGTAAAAGTCATCGTGATGATATGATTTCCAGTCTATTTTCATAAATATTTTGATATTTTTTTGGTAGGAGTATTGTAAAAATATGGCAATCAAAATTGCTATTAAACACCATACCGAATACAGGTTTGACCGACTGACATCGATCATGCCACATGTAGTGAGACTGCGTCCAGCACCACACTGTCGAACCCCTTTTGAATCCTATTCTTTAAAAGTGCAGCCGGAAAATCATTTCATCAACTGGCAGCAGGATCCTTTTTCAAACCACCTTGCACGCATGGTTTTTCCTGAACCAACTCGCAAACTGGTATTCGATGTGGAAGTCATTGCCGACATGACAGTGATTAATCCCTTTGATTTTTTTCTTGATGAAAAATTCGATTACTGCCCTTTTCGTTATGACAAGCAATTAAAGAAAGATCTGGCGCCTTATCTGCAGATCACAGAAAAGGGCCCCCTGCTATTGGACTGGCTTACCAAGGTAGATCGCCGTAAAACGCCGACAATCGATTTTCTGGTCGGCCTGAATAGCAGACTGATGAGCGAACTGAGTTACCTGGTGAGAATGGATCCAGGTGTTCAAACCTGTGAAGACACCCTGACCCTCAGGCAAGGCTCCTGCCGGGATTATGCCTGGTTACTGGTCCAGATACTGCGCCATCTTGGTATGGCCGCACGCTTTGTTTCAGGCTACCTGGTCCAGCTCAAGGCCGACGTTAAGGCCCTGGATGGGCCGTCAGGGACTGAACAGGACTTCACCGACCTGCACGCCTGGGCCGAAGTCTATATCCCGGGTGCCGGCTGGTTGGGAATGGATGCAACATCAGGATTATTTGCCGGTGAAGGTCATATCCCCCTCGCCTGTACGCCGGATCCGTTCAGCGCAGCCCCTATAACCGGAGCAACGGGCCCCTGTGAAGTTGATTTCAGGTTTTACAACAAGGTTACCCGTATCCATGAAGACCCGCGGGTAACCAAACCCTATTCCTCTTCACAATGGAACACCATCAATGCCCTGGGTAAGGAAGTCGATAAAAAATTAACCACCGACAAGGTAAAACTGACCATGGGTGGTGAACCCACTTTTGTCTCTGTCGATGATATGGATGGTGCCGAGTGGAATACCGATGCGCTGGGCAAGAAAAAACTCGAGTTATCGGAAAAATTATTGCAACGACTCAAGGCACACTATGCGCCCCAGGGTTTTATTCATCATGGCCAGGGAAAATGGTATCCGGGCGAACAGCTACCAAGGTGGGCTCTGGGTATATTCTGGCGTACCGATAAAAAACCTCTATGGCATGACCCTGCCTTACTCGCCACCCCCGGGGATGACACCAAAGTTCCTAAAAAAGCAGCAAGGAATTTTCTGAAAAGCCTGTGTGGGGAACTTGGCTTGCCGGATAAATACATAGTGCCAGGTTACGAAGACAAGGAATACTATCTGGACAAGGAAGGTGCGCTTCCCAAGAATGTCAGTGTTGATGACAGCAAGATCAATGACGCCCAGGAACGTGCCCGTATCCGAAAAGTTTTTGACGACGGACTTACCAGTCAAACTGGCTATGCCCTGCCCATTGCCGCCACGGACACCTCAAAAAACCATGGCTGGCAAACAAGCCCCTGGAAATTCAGGCGTAACAAGATGTTCCTGGTTCCCGGTGATTCACCAATGGGACTCCGACTACCCCTGGATAGCTTGCCATGGGAAGTTGAGCGGGAAGTTGATTTTGACAAGGATCCATTTTCCGAATGGGAGCCACTGGCCTATCCGCTAAACTCAACCAGCGGCGAAAAGAAAAAGTCCTCCCGTACACTCAAGGGGCGCCAGAAAGTTAAGCAAAAAATTATTCATACCGCGCTTTGTGTCCAGGTCAGGAATGACAAACTCTATATATTTATGCCTCCGCTGACACGACTCGAGTCATATCTGGAGTTGTTGGGCTGTATTGAAAAAATTGCTACCAGGGAAAAAATACCCGTGGTGTTCGAGGGCTATGAACCCCCCAAGGATCCACGTCTGCAAAAACTGATGATCACACCTGACCCGGGCGTCATAGAGGTCAATGTGCATCCGGCCAAAAGCTGGAATGATCTGATAAAAACTATTTCCGCGCTTTATGAGCAGGCCAGGGAATGTCGATTGGGAACTGAAAAGTTCATGCTTGATGGCAAGCATACCGGTACCGGAGGCGGCAACCATGTCACTCTTGGCGCCGCCAGGGCAGAAGACAGTCCGTTTCTGAGAAAACCCCACCTGCTCTCCAGCATGCTGCGTTACTGGCAAAATCATCCAAGTCTGTCCTATTTATTTTCAGGACAGTTTATCGGCCCCACCAGCCAGGCTCCCCGGGTAGATGAAGCACGCGATGACAACCTTTATGAGCTTGAAATTGCCATGCAGCAGTTACCAAAAGCAGGCAATGACAAGCCATGGATGATCGACAGAATTCTGCGAAATTTCCTGGTAGACCTTACCGGCAACACCCATCGATCAGAATTTTGCATAGATAAGCTTTATTCTCCCGACTCTTCGACAGGCAGGCTTGGCCTGGTGGAATTCAGAAACTTTGAAATGCCGCCTCACTGGCAAATGAGCGCGGTACAAATGCTGTTAATTCGCAGCATGGTGTCCTGGTTTTGGAAAAAGCCCTATAACGAAGACTTTATTCGCTGGGGCAGTCAATTACATGATCGCTTCATGCTGCCCCACTATGTTTGGGACGATTTGTCCTGGGTGATAAGAGATCTCAATGATGCCGGCTACCCAATCGATCTGGACTGGTTTCTGCCATTCCAGGAATTCCGTTTCCCCCATTACGGACGCTTCCATGTGGCAGGTCTGCAAATGGACATTCATGGCGCTATCGAGCCATGGCATGTACTGGGTGAGGAAATGAGCGGCGGTGGTACCGCACGTTACGTGGACTCCTCAGTCGAAAGAATTCAGGTGAAGATCCAGGGCATGACCGGTCATCGCCTGGCAATATGCTGCAATGGCAGAAGATTACCGATGCTGTCTACCGGCCAGGAAGGAGAGTTTGTCGCCGGTATTCGTTATAAAGCCTGGGATCCCTATTCGGCGTTACATCCGACCATCAAGGTGCACACACCTTTGGTGATTGATGTCGTGGACACCAGTAATAATCGTTCTATGGGGGGTTGTGAGTACCATGTTTCCCATCCCGGTGGCCGTAATTACGAAACTTTCCCGGTCAATGCCAATGAGGCAGAAGCTCGACGTGTTGCCCGTTTCAATTCCTTTGGACATACCCAGGGAGAAATTGAAATAAGGGAAGAAGAACCACATCCCGAGCGGCCCTATACACTGGATCTGCGTTATCTCGATATATAGCTGATCAGTCATAAAAAAAGGGCGCCTGTTTTATAAACAGGCGCCCTTTTTTATTTTGAGCCATGCTTGATGAAAGCATAACAACTCTGCGTCAACTCCTCTAACACACATTGTAACTAGAGTTATTTATACCGCTTAAACTACGCCAAGTTTTGGTGCCTTCATTCTCAGCTTTTCGAATCCACCAAGGACCGTAGTTTTTGCCTTGATTATGCAACCCTTGTTGTCGAGACAGATTTCAAAGCGCAGATTGTTTACATCATCATTGATCAAATAGACAAAAGGGGTTTTCATTCTGTCTGCATGCAGAATGGGAGATTCAATCTGCAGGTATGAGGGAAATAGCATATAAGAAGAATAATCATGCTGCTTGGGTGATTTATAACCGATACGAACCATCTGGGATCGATTCAGGTGGACCTTGTAATGAGGCCCCCATTCGCCGCTGAGTTCACATTCGTTATTTTCTATATCAGGAATCCTTATTTGTACTTTTACAGTATCGAAAATATTCTGATACTCAAATTCAAAGGTTTTGGGGCCAGCAAGCTGTTTTGGTAGTGTTGTTTTAAACATGATTATCTCCTTTCTCTATATGAGTGAGTCTTCTTAAAATTACTGGCCCTGGGCTAATGAATAACCCAGCTCCCCATCAAATGAATAAAGCATTTCGGTTTTAATAATGTCGAAGTTGTTCTCTGTCAGAGTTGTCAGCAGAGACATCAGCTGTTTCTGGGTAAGCGGATTACCTTCAACACCTGGCTTGAAGCGACAGCGCCAATGATCGGTGCAGTACGTTTGTGGATTTCCGTTAGGGAATACTTTAATTCCCCTGTTGGTGACCATCTGTAAAACCAGATCACTATACTGGCTGAGTTCGGCAAGTTTATTACCAATATATTCGGGATCGCGGTTTTCTTCATAGAGGAAAACGTCTATGCCTTCCAGCTTTCTCTCCTGAATAGTCAATGCAGATTCAGGGCATGGTGGGTGGTATTTCACGAAACTTTGTCTTCCGCAGTCTGTCCAGCATCATCAGGGGTAATGATGAAGTTTCAATTGATGTAATCAGTGGCGCCTATGAAGAGCTGATGTATTTATTGAGAACCTATGAACTGGATTTGATCATATCCATCGAAATACCGCAGAAGAAAGATCTCGGTACTTTTGGCTACAGCAAAATCGGAACCAGCCCCTTATGCCTTGCCGGTAAAGCAAAAATACTTAACAGCAGCCAAAAGGCCGCAAAAAAAGCAAAAGCTGAAACAGCAGGAAAACCTGTGGATGTTTTTAACTTCAAATTTCCCTACAAAGGCGACGTCATCAAGGACATCCTCTACAAAAAAATGAAACTGCAAGTCAGTTCACGTATGGAAACTGATGATATTTCACTGCTCAGATTTTTTGCCAACTCTGGCCAGGGACTGGTTATTATTCCGGAGGTAGGAGTACATGAAGATGTTAACAGCGGAGTTTTAAAAATAGAAAAACTGAAAGGCCTGCCACAGATTAACTTTTATGCCATCTACCTGAAAGATGGCATTCACCAGCAAATGATCGGTGATTTCTTTGCGACCTAAGTTTTACACGCGCAAAGTGGCGCGCTGATTTCTATTTATTAAGTGTCAGCGCCCGGCTTACTGATCAATACCCAACATTCTGTCTGGGTCCAGGTTATTTTCCTGGCAAAGATAATCAAACGGCTCAACCCCTTCACCCCAGGTCATGAACCAACCACCAGTCCAGGGTTGTGTGTAAGCACCTGGATCATCGATGGTTACTTCATAACGCAGACGATCCCAGGAAGGACGGGAAAACTTCTCGATGGTCTTTAATTGTTCTGTATGCGGATAACCACCACGACTCATCCAGAAACCGGTATTAAATCCTCGGGTTTCGACTACCAGGGTATCGTCTTCCCAGTGACCAATGGAATAGCCATACCAACCCGGCTCAATATCTTCAGGGAACGTGCGACCATCAACCCAGATACGGCGCCAGGAATGCGGTGCACCGACATTGATAAAAAGCATTTCGTCACCAAGATCGAGAAACTCCATGCCATAGGGAGTATGGAACATCCTTGCCACCCCGGAAGGTTTGCAGCGGGTATGAGGATCATAGGCCCCGCCTTTGGCTCGACGCTCGGCATGCAGTTCTGCCGCCCATGGCTGGAAAGGAACTTCATCGTACATCAGAGCCTCGGGAATATTGAATTGGCTGCGTTCCGGCCCCCTGTTCGCCAGAGTGCCCAGTAAACCCTGCCAGTTACCAACTCTTTCTGGCGTGCCGGCAAAGCTTGGATGCCCGAATTCATTTCTGGGAACAGGCATTGAATCACCTTCCTCATCCTGGGGGAAAGCGGATAAAGGAAAAAGGAAAAAGGAAAAAAGTGACGCCGTGATCACTTTGTATGAAATCCTGATAAATCGCCTGATCATAGTGTTACTCCAGAAATGTCTCATTTCCCTACCTTTATCCTTTTTCTTTTATCCAGCTAGTTGCCGCCACCTGTCAGAGTCTGGTCTTCACTGGATGCCGCACCCAATACCTTGCCAGAACTGACCATCTTGACCGAACGGGCATTGGAGGTCGTACTGCCATCTCTTGCGCGAGTGGCTTCAACCAGTAATTCATCACCGATTTGCATATCATTCTTTTTCCAGCCGCGATTCTGCAGCATATGGGGAGGCCCCATTTCAACGCCCCAGTTTTCTATTTCACCGGTATTCGGGTTTTCCACGTCGATATAGAAATATACATGTGGGTTATACCATTCCACCTTGGTGACATAGCCCTGCAAGGTAACTGGTTTGCTGGCATCATATTGCGCCGCAAACGAATGGTGCGCCTGAGACTGAAAAGCAACAAGCAGCAGGGAGCAGGCAAGCAGGCCAATTCCCTGTTTTATTGATTTTTTCATTTTAAAATCCTCTTTACTTAACTCGTTCATTTGAAACTTTTACTCTTCACTTTAATCTTTCGTCGGAAGACGGCCTAGGTTACCTAACTGCCGAATAAAAGTTTTGCACACACTTCCCAACTGCACGACTTTTATCCTTTTTCCTTTATGCGATCCTCTAATTGTTACCTGTGTACTGATCAATTGCTTCGATCTGCTCACAAAACTTTTCGCTTATTTCACCGTCAACCCAGTCCAGCGTCCATGAGGCAGTCCAGGGTCTGGTGTAGGCACGCGGATCGGTTATTTCCACTTCATACTCGAGGGTGTCATAGTCCGGTCGACTAAAACGTTCAACCAGTGACAGAGCTGGTGTATGAGGAAGCCCCCCATTGGAGAACCAGAAACGATCATTAAAGCCACTTGATTCCACCACCAGTGTGTCACCTTCCCAATGACCCGCTGAGTGCCCATAGTAGGTGCCGGCGACTTCGTCTGGATCAGGTGCCTGTCTGCCATCCATATTAATCAGACGCCAGCCTCGATTACCACCACCAAAGATCAGGTATACACGGTCATAGTTACGATCCTGAATTATGCGGAAGCCACCTTCATAATGAAGATGCCTGGGGCCTGCCGGCGATATACAGGCATTGACAGGGTCATCTGCCAGACCATTGGCCTGTCGGTATTTATAAAGACTCAGCGCCCAGGGCATAAAAGGAGCAACCTGGTCAGCATCGTTGATATCGGACAACAGACCATTGTCATCCATGCTCTCCTGAACCCCCTCTTCCACCAGGGAAGGCTTGCTGGGATTACTCCAGTAACCCAGTTCTCCGGGGACCCGATCAAAACGCACCATGCCATCATCAAAGCGCGGCGTCTCTCGCACCATCTCAACAGGCGAAGTTGCCATTTCTGCCATCTCGGCAGAGGGTGCACCAGAATCCCCACAGCCAATCAACAACAAGGCTGCTGCCCCAAAACCTATACTGCTTAATTTTTTTAAACCCATTTTCATATTCACTTTTCTGTTTTTCTTGTGACTTGAAACTTGTAACCTGAGACTCTGTATTTTTATTCCCGGGTTAAAACCAGCTGATTCTCAACCCCGCCAATGGTCCAGGTACCGGTAATAGTCCTGTCATAGGCACCAATATTCTCCAAAGTACCCGAAAAGGCGATAGGCTCCCCTGCTTTAGAGGTAGAGGTAAAATTAAACAGCCAGCTTTCAGGGTCCAGACTGGCTTCTTCAAAGAAAATCATATTGCGACCGGGGTTAATGCGACCACTGATATTTTCTCCGTCCCAGTTCATCACAATAACAACAAGGGTTTCTTCGCCACCAGGAACACCCCAGAAGCCACGCCAGGTGCCATCCAGAGGAAAACCTTCCTGCGCCTGAACACTGGTGCTCAAAGATAAAGACAGTAATAGGAACAACCATGCGGCTTTCATTGAAATGACTTCCCCCGATATTTTTATAGTTTTCCGATACTCTTTGTTATCGGTCTATTAATTGATCGGAAATATAACCCAGATCCCCTAAAAAATAACTACCTGAGAGCGTTTTATGGGACCGTGGATTGCCCTGCAGATACTTTTCCCTATTATTTGCACAATAACCTCTAAAAAGCACCCAACTACTTGACAAATAAGAATAAAAGTCTATTCTTCACCACCCATGACAAACAATGCGATCTATTCAATTTTCATTTTCATTATTCGGCGCTGATCCGGGCGGATGAAGAGTAGATCTTTTTGATAAAGTTTGAAAAACCCGCCACCAGGCGGGTTTTTTATTTTAATGGTTTGTCCAGCACTCATCTTTAATTGATATTTTCAGGCCACAAAAGTGACAGATACCAAAGACACTAACAGCGAGAGCTTTTCCTTCGTTCAGGCAGAACATGACGTCCTCGACTTTTGGGAAAAGGAAAATGTTTTCCAGCAGTCTCTGGAGCAGAGCAAGGATAACCCCCCCTATATTTTCTATGATGGTCCGCCGTTTGCTACCGGTCTGCCGCATCATGGGCATCTGGTTGGCTCCACCCTGAAAGACATCATCCCCCGTTACTACACCATGAAAGGGCATTATGTGCAGCGTCGATTCGGCTGGGACTGTCATGGTCTGCCAATCGAACATGAAATTGACAAGTCTCTGGGCATGTCAGCCAGTGAAGCCGTGGAAAAGCTCGGCATGAAGGGCTACAACGACGAGTGCCGCGGCATTGTCCAGCGCTACACCACTGAATGGCGCAAGACCATTACCCGTATTGGCCGCTGGGTGGATTTTGATAATGATTATAAAACCATGGATCCCTCTTTTATGGAGTCGGTCTGGTGGGTGATGAAACAGCTTTGGGAAAAAGACCTGATCTACCGCGGCGTTAAAGTTGTACCTTTTTCTACTGCCCTGGGCACGGTACTGTCAAATTTTGAAGCCGGCTCCAATTACCAGGATGTGCAGGATCCTGCCGTTACCGTGCTGTTTAAAATTAAAGACGAAGATGCCTACCTGAGCGCATGGACCACGACGCCATGGACCCTGCCGTCCAATCTGGCGCTGTGTGTTAATGAAAAAATCACCTACGTAAAAGTCCATGATGCTGAGCTCAACAAGGATATTTACCTGGCTCAGGAGCGCCTGGAAGCTATTGGCAAACAGAAGTCTCTGGAAGTCATAAGCGAACATGCGGGTAGCGAACTGGTGGGCAAAAAGTATGAGCCGCTTATGCCCTACTTCAGCGAGCTGGAAGCAGAGGGCGCTTTCGTGGTGGTGGCAGACAACTATGTCACTACTGAAGCCGGTACCGGCATCGTGCATCAGGCCCCCGCTTTTGGTGAAGACGATTTCCGGGTTCTGAAAGCCAATGGCATTACTGCCCTGGTCTGCCCGGTTGACCTGGAAGGTAAGTTTACAGACGAGGTTTCTGACTTTGCCGGGGTTTATGTGAAAGATGCCGACAAGGACATCATTCGCAAACTCAAGGAAGAAGGAAAACTCTATATCCAGGAAGTGTACCAGCACAGCTATCCCTTCTGTCCGCGTTCTGACACCCCGATTATCTATCGCACCATTCCTTCATGGTATGTGAAAGTGGAACAAATCAAGGAACGTATCGCGGCCAACAATCAACAGATCAATTGGGTGCCCGAGCATATTCGCGATGGCCGCATGGGTAACTGGCTCGACAATGCCATTGACTGGTGTATTTCACGTAATCGTTATTGGGGTACACCACTGCCTATCTGGATTAACGATGTCACCGACAAGCGCATCTGCATTGGCTCAATCGATGAGCTGGAAAAATATTCCGGCACACGGGTCGAGGACCTGCATCGGGAATATGTCGACGAGCTTACCTTTACCATTGATGGCGAAGAAGGTGTCTACCGACGCGTGGAGGAAGTATTGGACTGCTGGTTTGAATCAGGCTCCATGCCCTATGCCCAGTTGCACTACCCGTTTGAAAACCAGACTCTTTTTGAAGCCGGCTTTCCTGCCGAATACATTGCTGAAGGCCTGGACCAGACCCGCGGCTGGTTTTATACATTGCTGGTATTGAGCACCGCCCTGTTTGATAAACCATCATTCAAGAACGTTATCGTTAACGGTATCGTGATGGCAGAAGACGGCAAGAAAATGTCCAAGCGTCTGCAAAACTATACTGCACCCGATATTCTCATGGAAGAATATGGCGCGGATGCACTACGCCTGTATCTGATCAACTCTGGCCTGGTAAAAGGAGAAGAACAACGTTTTACCGACAGCGGCGTGAAAGACATGGTACGTCGCGCCCTGCTGCCCTGGTTCAATTCGTTTAAATTCCTGCAGACCTATGCCGGTATTGATCACTGGAAAGCCGACACCCATCACGTGGTCCCGGAAAATATAACTGACCAGTGGATTCTGTCGCGCCTGCAGTCACTTAAAGTCAATGTAGGCAGGGAAATGGCTGAATACAAACTTTATAATGTGGTGCCGTCCCTGTTTGAATTCATCGAAGACCTGACCAACTGGTATATCCGCCTTAACCGTTCGCGTTTCTGGGTGGAAGAAATGACCGCTGACAAGCATGCGGCCTACCAGACGCTTTACACGACTATCAGTGAGCTGACCGTATGCATGGCACCTTTTGCCCCTTTCCTGGCAGAGCATATCTATCAGGAACTTGCTGTTTTTGCCGGTGACAGCGCAACCCGCCACAAGTCTGCCCATTTGTGTCATTACCCGAATGCCGATCAGGACCTTATCAAGCCCGTTCTCGAACAGGCAGTTTCACGCATGCAAAATATTATTTTGCTGGGACGACAGAAACGAGAACAGGTCAAGATAAAAACCAAAATCCCGCTATCCCAACTTACCATTATTCATGAAAGTCAGGACATGCTGGATGAGATTGCGCGTCTGGAGGATTACATCAGCTCTGAACTGAATGTTAAATCCATCGCCTATTCCACCGAGGAAGACAAATACATTACCCTGTTTGCCAAGCCCAATTCACCGGTACTGGGCAAACGTCTGGGTAAAGAATTCAATCGCTATCGGCAGCAGATCCAGGATCTGGATGCAGCCCGGCTCAATGCGCTACAGGAAGATGGCAGCATTACCCTGGGCGAGGAAAGCTTCAGCACTGAAGATATTCTGGTGTTTCGGGAAGCAAAGGAAGGCACCGAAGCCTTGTCCAACCGCTTTATTTCCATTGATATGGATTGCCAACTCAATGAAGAGCTTATTGATGAAGGTCTGGCCAGGGAAGTTATCAATCGCATTCAGAAAACGCGCAAGGATATTGGTCTGAATGTGACCGATCGCATTAGTATTAATTATACTGCCGGCGATGTACTAGGCCGAGCCATTGAAAAGCATAAAGACTATATTGCCAGAGAAACCCTGTGTACCGATTTTACGCAGCAGGATTCTGCCAGTGAGCATAGTTTTGATGTAGAAGGCGATGCCCTGACATTAGACATCCAAAAAAACGATTAACCCATAAACAAAAAAGAGAAAAGAAAAGAGAAAACGCCATGGTATCGCAAGCAACTGACGACATCAGAATAAAAGCCATGAAAGAGCTGCTCTCTCCAGAGCAGTTGTTGCAGGAATATCCGCTCACCGATACGGCATCTGCCACAGTACTTAATGCACGCGCCGGTATTCAGGATATATTACGCGGCAAGGATGACCGTTTGCTGGTAATTGTTGGCCCCTGCTCTATTCATGACCCCAAAGCCGCACTGGAATATGCCGATCACCTGGCTGAATCCATGCAGGCCCTGAAAGATGATCTGCTGATCGTTATGCGCGTCTATTTTGAAAAACCCCGGACGACAGTCGGTTGGAAAGGTCTGATCAATGATCCCTTTATGGACGACAGCTTTCAGATTAACGAAGGCCTGCGCACAGCGCGTAACCTGCTGCTGGAACTGGCCAATCGGGGAATTCCTGCAGGGACTGAATATCTTGACCTGATCAGCCCGCAATACTTGGCCGATCTGATCTCCTGGGGTGCAATCGGTGCCCGCACCACAGAATCCCAGTGTCATCGTGAACTGGCCAGTGGCTTGAGCTGTCCCGTGGGTTTCAAAAACGGTACTACCGGCGACGTACAGATTGCTATTGATGCCATCGGCTCTGCATCTCATTCCCATCATTTCCTGTCGGTTACCAAACAAGGTCATTCGGCTATTTTTCAGACGGCGGGCAATGAGGACTGTCATATCATCCTGCGCGGCGGTCATAAACACACCAATTACGATCCGGAAAATGTCCAGGATGTTTCTGAAAAACTGGTCAAGGCCGGTCTGCGACCCAATATTATTATTGATTGCAGTCATGCCAATTCCAACAAGGACCCGGGCAGGCAGATTGTGGTTTGTCGCGATGTGGCTTATCAACTGGCCAATGGCGAAAAAAACATCAAGGGCTTGATGCTGGAAAGTCATCTGGTGGCGGGTAATCAGAAAGTAGTACCTGGCCAGGAACTCACTTATGGTCAGAGTATTACTGATGCCTGCATGGCATGGGATGACACTCGTGGACTGCTGGCCGAACTGGCAGACTCTGTGAAAGAACGACGAAGCAAAGTCGACTGATATTATCAGTGCCCTTGCTTGGCGCTTCTATATTTTTGCTGCCCCTTGCTCTTCTGAAGGCCTGATTTAGCCTCACGAAAAGAGACTGCGACTGCTAATCCAGTCCATTCAACTGCTTTTATAGCGCGCTATCAGGTCCACCAGTTCATTGAATTTCTTTTGCTGTTCCTCGCTACTTCCCGAGGCGATGGCGCTGGCCACACAGGTATTGCTGTGATCCTTGAGAATGGCGTCTTCCACTTTTGATAAAGCCGCCTTGATGGCCTGCATCTGCTGCAACACATCAATGCAGTAACGCTCTTGCTCGATCATTTTCTTGATACCGCGCACCTGACCTTCAATCCGATTCAGGCGTTTAAGCGTATTCTCTTTACCTATCAACATGCCATTTTTTCTCTGTTTTCTCTATCTGCACTTTAGTCTGTTCGACCTCTCCAGCCGCTTCGCCAGCTGGTACCTTACCCTCGCTGAATCGATAGTCGACCTGGTGAACACCATGTGGTGGGGCGTGACGCTGGGCATCCTTATGATTTCAGTATTAACCCGTATCCCGCGGGAGTTTGTCATGTCCATACTCGGAACTTCAAAGGGACTCAATGGCATACTCAGGGCAACAGCTGCCGGCGTGTTACTGGATCTATGCAGTCATGGCATCCTGATGGTGGGCGCCAAACTTTATGAACGTGGTGCCAGCATTTGCCAGGTCATCGCCTTTCTTGTTGCCAGCCCCTGGAACTCCTTTTCTCTGACCCTGATCCTGATTGCCCTGATCGGTTTCTGGTGGACCATGGGCTTTATTTTACTGTCCATGGTGATTGCCATTATCGCCGGATTGATTTTCGATAGCCTGGTGAATCGCGGCGTATTACCGGGCAATGAAAACAATATTGAGTTACCGGAAAATTTTCATTTCTGGACCAATGCCTGCGCGGGCATCAAAAATACCGACTTCACTGCCAGCTATATTTTTTCCATGCTGAAACAGGGAATAAAAGAATCACGCATGGTGATGCGCTGGATTTTATTTGGCATCCTGCTGGCCGGACTGGTACGCGCCTTTCTCTCTCCTGAAACCTTCGGGACCTGGTTCGGTCCGACCATTGCAGGCCTGGGATTAACGGTACTGGTCGCCACCATAATGGAAGTATGCTCGGAAGGCTCCACCCCCATCGCGGCCGACTTACTCAACCGGGCCAACGCCCCGGGTAACGGCTTTGCCTTTCTGATGACCGGTGTATCCACGGACTACACCGAAATCATGGTGCTCAAGGAAACTACCGGTAGCTGGAAAATCGCTCTGTTTCTCCCACTATTAACCGTGCCTCAGGTACTTGCAGTGGCATGGCAGATTAACGCCATTACCTTCTAAATAACCTGATGTAATATCAAGTCGAATACCCTGCCGCTATTTCAGTCTGCATATCTTCTTCAGCATTCCTCTCTGGCTAAATCTTTTCCATATAAGCTGAAAATTTCTTCCTATTTTTTCTCTTGAATCACCATATTTAATATTGCAATTGATAATCATTCTCATTACTATTAGCGATAATTTATACATAAAACCCTCCGGAGAAAAAGCAGCATGAAGTTCGGAAAATACAGGCCTACGCCACCATTACTTTTCCTGGCCATTACAGCCAGCTATGGAGCCTATGCGCAAAGCCCTGACACCCAGATCGAGGAAATCATTATTGATGGCAGGTACCTGTCCATCGACAAAATGAATGCGGTAAAAACGCCCACCCCTATCATTGATGTCCCGCAAAGTCTTTCCATTATCAGCAGTCGCCAGATTGAAGAACAGGCCTTCAGAAGCGTGGGTGATGTTCTGCGCTACACACCCGGCCTTTCCATCAGTCAGGGTGAGGGACATCGAGATGCCATCATCGTCCGCGGCATCCAGTCAACAGCGGATTTCTTCAATGATGGCCTGCGTGATGATCTGCAATATTACCGCCCGCTCTACAATGTAGAGCAGGTTGAAGTCCTGCGCGGTTCCAATGCCCTGCTGTTTGGTCGAGGTGGCGGTGGCGGTATCATTAACCGTGTATCCAAACAGGCCCTGATAGGCGAAACCTTTTCCACACTAAATTCCGCCGTTGATACCTTCGGTGCCTATTCCGTTCAGGGTGATACCAATTTTGATGCCGGTGACAACATGGCATTCAGAGTAAACGCCTATTATCAGACACACCAAAACCACAGGGATTTTTATGATGGCGAAAGTTACGCCATAAACCCCACCATGAAAGTCAGTTTCAGCCCGGAGACTACCGGCGTTTTTTCATACGAGTATGTTGATGATAACCGGGTAGTGGATCGCGGTGTGCCTTCAGTTACCGTTGCAAGTGGACCAAGAGTGCCCCTGGAAGGATTTGAAGAAAATTTTTTTGGCTCGGCTGATGCCAACTATACAACGCTCGAGGCTAACATCTTCAAGGGGCGTATTGATCATGAATTCTCCAGTGGATTGCGCGGCAACGTGACTGCAATGTTCGCGGACTATGACAAGATGTACCAGAATCTGTACGCCAATGAGGCGGTGACCTTGATGAACGGGACCTTTCCCGAGGTGGAACTGGATGGTTATCGCGATGTAACCCAGCGGGACAATGCCATCGTTCAGGCCAATCTGATTGGTGAATATACTACCGGACTAATCGATCACACCCTGCTGGCGGGCATAGAGTATGGCAACCAGCAAACCAACAATAATCGCGGGGACAATGTCTTTGCCGCTAACAATAGCGACCAGCTTTTTATTCCCTTTACTGACCCCCTGCTTATCCCAGCTTTTGGTTTCAGTAAACTGGCGCGTGATCGCAGCTCTGATGTGGACTTTCTGTCCCTCTATATCCAGGATCAGTTCGACTTGACCGAGCAGTTCAAACTGTTACTCGGCTTACGTTATGATGAATTCGACATCAACGTCTTCAACATTCTCGAAGCCGGTGATGGCGATGCAATCGATGGCAATTTCAGCCGACGCGATAATGAAATTACCCCGAGGCTTGGCGCTATCTTCAAACCCATGGAGAATCTGTCGATCTATGTCAGTTACAGTGAAACTTTTCTGCCCCGCTCCGGCGATCAGTTCCTTACTCTGAATCTGGATTCGGAAAGCACCCGCCCGCAATTTTTTGAAAATACCGAAGGCGGACTGAAATGGGACATCAAGCTCGACCTCAGTTTAACCGCTGCCCTCTTTACCCTGAATCGCGAGAGTTATACCTCGGTTGATCCCGAAGACCCCGGACAAGTCATTCTGGTAGAAGGCTCAGTGACCTCAGGCTTTGAACTCCAGTTAAGCGGCGTGCTGATGGACGGCTGGTCCATCAACACAGGCTACTCCTACCTGGATGGCGAAGTTCAGCGCGCTGATGGTAGTGGTAACGACGGTAACAGAACCCGCCAGACCCCTGAAAACATGTTCTCCATCTGGAATAATTTCCAGATCAATGACAGTCTGAGCATAGGACTGGGTGCCACTTACCAGGACAGCTTCTTCATACAGGAAGATAACTCCGTAGAAGTCCCGGCTTACACACGTGTGGATGCAGGTATTTTCTATGACATGTCTAGCCAGGTCAGGATGCAATTAAATATCGAAAACCTGCTGGATGAGGACTATTTTCCCGATGCCCACAGCAACAACAATATTTCAGTGGGCAGACCGATCAATGCCCGCTTTGCCTTGACGGCACGATTCTAAAACCACGTATATCGTGCAGTAAAAAAACCGCTATTAACAAGGGTTTTTTGTGTTGTACTGCCAAATGTCAAGGCGCTATACAGAAGTTGTACTAGGCTCCTCTCCTGTAGCTAATTAGTTCTGGAAGAAGAGGCGCGATTAATGAGGCTATAATTCTTTCTGACTAATTTCAGCTGGCAACTCGTCTTTACTCAACAGAAAATTGAGGTCACGCTCAACGGCATTGACTTCATCCCACATGATTGTTTTTTCACTTAACAAGCTCTCCCGCAATTCTTTGAGCTTTTCAATAACAGCTGAATCTGAAGTCATTAACTAGACCAGGACCTTCATATCAAGTACAACTATTTCACGCCTGGTTCCCCATTAGTGCTTAAATTTATTGTTTGCTTTTATGTTTTTCTTGATCTGAATTTACCCCTACTACTTTAGATGGGTCATCGCTTACTTTAAGAAATTCACGAGCCGAAAGAAAGAGTCCAATTAGCATCAGCGTAAAAACGAAAATTGCGATATAAGCTATCATAACAGTGCTCATTTCTTATTCCCCATAATAGCCATTAGTTTGAAATAAATACCAAAACATAATATTGAAGGCACCCATAACGCGGTAAACAGTGCTTCATCTTGCTGCCCTGAGAACCACAGATAGGCTGAGACAGCGAAAGAAATCGCAACTGCTAAAAGAATGAAAAAATCAGATTGCTTGAACATATTAGTACTCCCGTTATGCATCGTTGTATCCAACTGCAGCCAATAAGCACCCTAAAACTGCAATTGCAGCAATGCTACGAAGCCCAGAGTGGCCTAGAACTTCGAAATAATTTATATCGAATAACCCAATTAGAACCAACAGCGATATCAACGCAGAAAGTGCTATTAGGAATATACCCAAAAATACAAACCCTTTTTTAAGATTAGAAAGTTGGCTTACATTCATAATTTACATTGCAAGATTGCTGTTAATTTATTCCTCTCTTAATACGACCAGTTTTAGTGTATGGATGAGTATTCGCGCTATATTTCTGGATAGGTAGTCAGCCGACCTTGGAAAAAATCACCCCAAACAAGCTGATTGCCAGGAAAATCGGCGACTTTAATAACATTAATTCTATAATATACCGATCGTC
>JAHEHN010000119.1 GCA_024644515.1 Gammaproteobacteria bacterium | reverse complement strand
CATGTCAATTCAATGGGGCTGGCGGCAATCCATGGGGCGGCCAACCGGGGCTCCAATGACATTATTGAATTTCTGGTTGAGAACGGCGCAAGGCTCGATATCATGGACAATGAAGGCAGAACCCCTCTCGACTGGGCCAAGGGTGTATTTTTGGCCACCCACCCGGCAGAAGAAAAGCCCGAATCAATGGCACTCATTACGCAACTGCTTGAAGAAAGAAATATGCCGGTTAAATAAATGCTGATACCAGGAAAAAATCCAATAATCGCTTTTGTACTGACAAGCTCTTTGTTGTCACTACCGGGATTGTCTGCGTTGGCCCAGGATGTGCCGGATTTTATCGATGAGTATTGCGTTAAATGCCACAATTTTGAAGATTGGGCCGGCAGCCTTGATATGGGCGCTCTGGATTTTGACCATGTAGAAAATGATGCCCAAATCTGGGAATTAATGATCAGAAAAGTCCGTATCGGCATGATGCCACCGGTAGGTGAAGAACGCCCCGACAATACCATGATGCAGGATTTTGCCAGAGCCATTGCCTCTCAACTCGACAGCACTATTGAATCAATTCCAGCATCGCCAGGTGTACACAGATTGAATCGAGTGGAATATGGTAATGTCATCAGGGATCTATTGGCGCTTGATATTGATGTATCCACCTTACTGCCAAGGGATAACTCCAGTGGAGGCTTTGATAACATAGCTGCCTCGCTGGGTTTCTCCCCTGCTCTGATTCAGGCCTATACATCGGCCGCCATGAAAATAAGCCGCTGGTCAGTGGGTGACATGACTACGTCGGAAGTCTCAACAGCTTACCTGCCGCCGCCAGATTATATGCAGGACCGACATATTGACGGCATGCCTCTTGGTACCCGCGGTGGCATAAAAATAACCCATAACTTTCCTCTTGATGCTGAATACGATATCAATGTTGGCGCCAGACTGTTCAGTTTTAACAGTGGCAGTGGCAGGCAATTAGCCTCGACGCTGGATTTCACCATCGACGGGCAAGCAGTAGAGCTGACCAATAACAGCATCAGCAGGATTCCATTAACAGCTGGGCCCCATACCATCACTGCCGCCATTATTGATAATCGAAAATCTACCGGCGTTAACAATATTTACAAGGAATCCAGTATTGAAGGTAATGTAAATCGAATCGAGATAACCGGCCCCTTTATTGCCACCGGCACTAGCACCACCCCGAGCCGGGAAAAAATATTTACCTGTTACCCGGCTACCAATGATGACGAAGTTTCATGTGCAAAAACCATAGTACAAAACCTTGCCAGCAAGGCTTTTCGCCAACCCGCGACAGAAAACCAGATTGAATCCATCATGGTCTTTTACCAGCAGGGTTATGAAGAAGGTGGTTTTGAAAGCGGAATCCAGCAGGCCATCTCTCGTATATTGGTTGACCCGCAGTTACTTGTCCGCTTTGAAGAAGAGCCGCAAGATTTGCTACCCGGTGAAAGATACCCGGTCAGCGATCTTGAACTGGCCTCGAGGTTATCGTTTTTTCTCTGGAGCAGTATTCCAGATGAGGAATTGATAGAACTGGCGCTTGCTGAACGTTTGCATGAACCCGATATCCTGAAGGCCCAGGTCAACCGAATGCTTGCCAATGACAAGTCCGGTGCGCTGGTGGAAAACTTCGCCGGGCAATGGCTTTTTCTGCGTGACATGGAAAGTGTTACACCGGAAGAAGGAAATTTTAATGACAATTTGCGCATGGCTTTTATCAGGGAAACACAGTTGTTGGTGGCAAGCATCATAGAGGGAGACTTACCTGTCACGGAATTTCTCGATGCAGAATATACCTATCTCAACTCCCGCCTTGCCGAGCATTACGGTATTCCCGGCGTCAAAGGGTCGGCTTTCAGAAAAGTCAGCTTGCCGGCCGACAGCCCCAGAAGAGGCTTGCTTGGCCATGGCAGTATTCTGACGGTGACCTCAACGGCCAGCCGCACATCTCCGGTCATTCGAGGCAGCTGGATTCTGGAAAACCTGCTCAGTGCGCCGGTACCAGCCCCTCCTCCCGGCGTAGAAACCAATCTTGATGGTGATGGCTCAACTGTTATTACCACTTCGGTCAGGGAAAGGCTGGAGGAGCACCGCCAGGATCCGGTGTGCAGTTCCTGTCACAGTGTTATTGATCCTGTTGGCTTTGCTCTGGAGAATTTTGACCTGGTAGGCGCCTGGCGCGAATATGATGGTGATTCGAAAGTAAATCCCTCTGGCACACTGCTGGATGGCACCGAGCTGAATGGACCATCGGATCTTAGAAATGCGCTGATGAGCTATTCAGAATTATTTGTTGAAACCTTAACCGAAAAATTAATGACCTATGCACTGGGACGTGAACTTGAGTACTTTGATATGCCGACTATGCGTTCAATAGTCAGGGAAGCCGAAAATGAGGATTACAGATTCGCGTCCATTATCAAAGGTATCGTGACAAGTGACCAGTTCCTGTACAGGGTAAAATCAGATGGCGCGCACGTCGCAGGTAGTCAGTAGCCAACTGGAATAGATTCGTTGCCGGAGGCATAAGATGGCCAACTTTATCAGTAAAAAACATCTATCACGCAGAACCGTGCTCAGAGGGGCAGGTTCCATGTTGGCGTTACCATTACTGGAATCGATGATTCCCGCCGGTACACTGAAAGCACAGGAAGGACTGGCAAAAACCCGTTTCGGGGCAATATATTTTCCTCATGGGGCCACCATGTCAAAGTGGACACCGCTAAATGAAGGAAAGAATTTTGAGTTTTCTGAAATTCTTAAACCGCTGGAGTCGTTCAGGGAACAGATCAACGTGGTAAGTAATCTGACTTTGCCGCTGGCCTATGGACCCGGTGGCGCGACAGCCAATCACAATAGATCGGCAGCCAGCTTTCTCAGCGGCGCAAAACCCCTGCGTGGGGCAACCCCCGAACTTGGCGTGACTATTGATCAGATCATCGCCAGGGAATTGAATCGGGATACCCCACTGCCCTCCCTTGAACTCACTATAGAGGAAGCCACTATTAGCTGTGGCGAAGGCTTGAGTTGTGCTTATCGCAATACCATTTCCTGGCAGTCTCCACTTTCGCCACTGCCTATGCAGAACAACCCGCAGGTAGTTTTTGAACAATTATTTGGTGATGGCGCCACCCCCGCGCAACGTAAAGCCAGAAGAAAGCAGTCGCTGAGTCTGCTTGATGCTGTTTCCGAACAATTATCCTCTTTGGACAAGACACTGCCGGCCAGTGATAAAGTGAGACTGGAGCAATACCTGACTGATATCCGGGAAATTGAGAGGCGAATTGTTCAGGCCGGCGAAAAGGTGTCAGATGACGTTGCTGTTCCAGACAAACCAAATGGCATACCTGCAGATGTGGAGGAGCATATCAAGCTGATGTATGACCTGCAGGTACTGGCCTGGCAAACAGAGGTCTCCAGAGTATCAACCTTTCTTATGGCCAAGGAACTAAGCGGCGCCATCTATCCCGCCAGTGGCGTAAGGGATGGATTTCATACCCTTTCCCATCACTCCAACAATGAAGACAACAAGGCCAGATTTGCCCAATTGAATCGCTATCATGTCAGTCTATTGGGTTATTTTCTGGATAAGCTCAGGTCTACGCCAGATGGAAACGGTAATTTGCTTGATCATTCCATGATCCTTTATGGCAGTGGTATGAGTGATGGAAACTCCCACAACCATGATCCTTTGCCGGTCATTTTAGCGGGAGGCGCTTCCGGAAAACTGGAAGGAAACCGCCACATTGTGATGCCGGAGAAAACCCGGGTATCCAACCTGCTGCTGGCAATGCTTCATAAGCTGGATATCGAACAGAACAGCTTTGGCGATAGTGATGAAACAGTAATGATTTAATTGTCTCAGAAAACCAACCTCAGTTCCTGGCGGACACCAGGTCCATCATCTAAGCAAACAGTACTATCCCCTCTAGACCTATTATTTGGAGCTGCACCAAAACGGCTCTACGTGCACCATTTTTGCGACTGTTTTATTTTATTTAAAGCACGCATAATCGTTCGTCATCTTTATTTTAAAAGCACTACAGGAGTACCCCTTTGAATATCAGAAAATTATTTGCCATCAGCCTGATGTTGTTAATGGCCGGGTCAATCTCGCGGCAAGAGGCGACCCACGTACAGCGGTTCGTATCGGCGATCAGCTGGTGTTGAATGGCCGCTTCAGTGTGCGTACTACTTTTCTGGAGGACACGGAGCGCAATAT
>JAHEHN010000115.1 GCA_024644515.1 Gammaproteobacteria bacterium | reverse complement strand
ATGCGGGGGCTGTAAATATTCTGAAAGATGGTCGATTACTGGATACGATCAAAGTTGACGTGCGTCCTCACGGGCTAGGAGTAGATGTAGATGGCACTGTTTATATTACTGATGCCAGGGCTCGCATAGTTATGAAGATTTCAAAAACCGGGAATTAATACTCTTCCGCTCAGTATAAAAAAATTCCGGGTTATTGAGCGTTCAGGCCGAGAATCTGATTCACCATCTGTCTCGCAGTCTCTGCGGTCAGATCAGGGTGTGAGGTCATCGGAACTTCACCCCAGTTACCCTCGCCACCGTTAATGATATTGCCAACCAAAAGACTGATATTGCCTTCAGTAGTGCTATATTTTTCAGCAATAGCTTGAAAAGAAGGACCCACCAGGTTTTCATCTATGCGATGACAGATCATACAGTCACTGCTGGTAAATAATTCAGGTTGCAACAGCCCTTGCTGACTCATTAATTCATGCTGCATTTGAAAATCATTTTGTGCCGTCTGGTCGGGCTCGATCTTCAGCAGGACGCCATCCTTATGGTCGGTAAGTAGATAGAGTAATCCGTCAGAACCCTGGACTACATAGCGAATACGCTGGCCAAGTTCCTCCAGCATGGATTCTCGCCGCACTTCTCCATTTTCATTAAAGACAACTCGTTCCAGGTGACCGGTACCGGGTATCCTGCCTACCATCATGGAAGTCACAAACAGATTATTTTTCCAGCCCGGGAATTTGTCCCCGCTATAAAAAGTCATGCCGGCAACGGTAATCGCCGGAACCCAGAAAACTTCAGGAAGGTCTGTGTCTTCTATCCAGGGTCTGTCATTGAAGCGGGTGCCATCATAGTCCCGCCCAAAAGTAGCCAGTGGCCAGCCATAATTTGCGCCAGGTTTTAGTATATTTACTTCGTCGCCGCCCTGAGGCCCATTTTCCAGTTCCCAGATATCCCCGGTTTCGGGATGTACTGCGAAGTCCATTACTGAGCGATTACCCCAGGTAAAAATCTCGGGCAAAGCGCCTTCGACAGCATAAAAAGGATTGTTGGCTGGAGCGCTGCCATCATCATTTATTCGAAGAGTTTTTCCGATATGCGTGTCGAGGCTTTGTGGCGCCTGTCGCTCTATACGGTGAGAGACACCAAAAATAAATGTTCCATCAGGCAGGAAATGTCCTCGTGACGAAGCGCCGCCAGGGTGTGCAGCCCAGGCATCAGCCTCAAATAATTCTTCGATATCCACTACCTGCTGACCATTCCAGCGTCCACGTGCAACAGCCGTGGTAAACCACAAACCATCAGATCCATCGGGATTATCTCCACCCTTGATCCAGACGAAATAGAGCCAGCCATTCTCTTCAAAGCGGGGGTGCAGATTAATATCGAACAGTTGCAGTAAAGGGAGATGATCTTTGAACCTTGCTGCCGGTGCTGTCTGCAATTCGCCATTGCGCATTAAGCGTACATTGCCGGTAGTGCGCTCTGTTATCAGAATGTCACCCAAGGGGCTGATGTCAGTTTGTGTGCCTGGTATAAACACCATGCCATAGGGAGTATCCATACCCCTGCTTACTACCGAGACGCGAATATTGTCCTGTTCGAAAGTATCAAAATTCCAGGGGCCGCTGCCTATTGGCGGTGGTGCGAATTGAGCCTGCAGCATTGCCGGGAATACTAATGGAACCAGCACTGAACAAAGAAGAATGGTTTGCTGTATGACTGACGAGCGTTTCAAATCTTGCGCCCCCTGTTATTCTTTTTAATTGAAGGTTACCGGCACTGAAAAAGATACTGGATAGCCTGGCGGGGTTGATATCCCGGTTAGTCTGCTGGTTGCCTGTTTGCTTCGGTAACCTGGCGTACCAGTGTATCCATAAAAATCTGTTCAAATTCTTCTACGTGGTCTTTGTATCCATCAGGATCATAGAACGGGTTTGGTTCGCCTGGCTGCCAGTTTTCTAGTTGTGCGTATTTTTCATTGAGGCCGTAAAAAACACCATGAGAACTCACCCAGACTTCTGCAGGTATTTCTTTCGCGCTTTTGTAGGTTTGCTGAATATCGCTGGCAATTTCCGGATAGTCTGGATTATCTACATAGCGCAGGAACTGACCATTTAGGCTGCACTCTATAAAGCCATAATAACTACGACCATTTTCTTCAAGAGTGAGACTCCATGCCAGGCAACCTTTGGTATGTCCGGCCTGAACATGGGCAGTGAGTGTAGTGCCACCCAGTGAAATAGTGTCTTCTGCATCGACGATGATATCTATAGGCTGCTGCTTGCCTCCGGGAGTATCAAAACTCTGGTGGTAGGGTAGTTCGAGCCGGCCCACAACAACGTCTGCATTGGTCATTTCCTTAACCAGCGCGTCGCCCTCGATATGATCCGGGTGGGCATGCCCGCTGATAAGAATCCTGATATCGTCAAAATTAAAGCCAAGCTGTTCTACGCCGGCTTTGATCACAGGAACAGACGTTTCGTAGTTGCTGCTGTGAAGGATATGTCCTTCAGGGGTTGTGATCAGAAATGAGCCTAATTGTGAGGTACCAACATAATAGAGATTATCCATTACCTTATGCGGAGGAAATGGGTCGTTCCAGCCGGGAGGTTGGGCCATAAGGGTGGAGCAGGCGCTCACCAGGATTAAAGTCAGCAATACTCTGGCAGTCTGTTTGCCGGGTAAGAATTTCATAATAGGGTCCTTGCGAGCAGACCGGGCTAATAAGCTCAATTACTGCTTACTAGTCGCGGCGGCTTCCACCCAGTTCCAGGGTGCGGCCATCGGGGAATTCGATGCCTCTGGAATTCATGCGTAGTGAGCCATCTTTAGCCTGAAAGCCTGTAACCCTGATACGGGTACCCGGGGGCAGTGAGTCCCGGTTCCAACCCAGGCGCATGAGCACATTGGGAGAACCGCCTTCCACTTGCCAGTTTTCAACGACACCGGCTTCATTTTCTACTGCAAAGCTGAGCCATGAATGGGGATTAACCCAGTGCATTTCGACAACTTCACCTTCCAGTGATACTTCCTTATTAGGATCGAACTCGGCATAAAAAGAGTGGTGAGCCAGGGCAGGGATCGTGGCGAGGCCAAGCAGGGCAGCCAGGAATAGTTTCAGTTTCATTTCAGCGTCCTCTTTATATTTCCTTCGAAGTTATATTTCTCACAAAAAGAATCAGAATCATCATGTTGGCGATATCAATCGATTCAGAAAAAGATTTTTTTAGTAGTGAGTTGATATTACCTTTTATCATTGGATCAGCTTATTGAGCTGGATCATCAAGACCAAGTAAATCCCAATAAAGCAGTTTGTCCGCAAATGGCACACATTTGTGCTCAAGTGTCTGCGCATTTTCTTCAATAAGCCGATAGAGAGGCATCTCGATGGTCCATGGTTCCGAATAGGTACGGGGATCTTCCAGTGTGGCTTCATACCAGATATGGTCTGATCCAAGTTTGCTGAAACGTTCGGTAACAACAAGCTGATTACTGTAGTGATTGCCAGCGCGATCAAGCCAGGTCATGCCATTCTGGTTCAGGGTAGTGATCACCAGAGTGTCTCCTTCCCAGCGCCCGTTAGATTTTCCCATCCAGGCATCCAGTGGCAGCCCGCTGGTTTCATCCATGTGAACAACGCGTTGTGATGCGGCAAAGGGATATACCATTAACAGATCATCATCCCTTCCACCCTGAAATATTGAAAAGGGTATATCGTGATAAGTCGCACGGGGTATCCCAAGCATGTAGCAAAAAGCCTCAGGATCATTGATGGGCCATTTGGCTCGGTTTTCATCACGTTGGGCGAGTGCTTCAGGCAGATAAGGAATAGTGCCGCCATCTTTTAAGACACTTTTTCCAGCAGGTATGGCCGCAATTGCTCCCATCTGCCAGAAGTCATCAAGTGCCTCCGCCGAGTGGGCTTCGAGGTTCCAGTTGGCGGTATTGATAGCTTTCCAGACGCCGTTTAAATTGGGACGACCATCCAGCATGGACGAATCCATTGCAGGGCTCATGTCTGCATCAGATGGCATGGTTTGTTGTTGCGTTTCCTGGCTACAACCCGTGGCCAGTACTGCCCCCAGAAGAGCTCCGTAAAAAGATAATGCGATGAATCGATTTTGCATCAATCCACTCCTTTTAAAATTATTAGATCTTGGATGGACTTCCTGAGAGTAGCACACTCGTCTGGAATGTGGGAACAGAGTAACTTTCAAAATTAACCTGTTGCCTGTTGTGTATTATTGTAATGACGAGGTCATGCAATTAGTCAGGAAAAT
>JAHEHN010000075.1 GCA_024644515.1 Gammaproteobacteria bacterium | reverse complement strand
ATCCGAGAACACATATGGCACTTGACTCTGAGCTGCTGCTGACAGAGATAATAATATTAAGGGTAGTAGTTTTAGCACCAATGCGCACCTCTTGATTCATAAAAAGCTAGTTATCGAGATTAAACTAAGCGATATAGACCTAATTTCCAAACTATACTGAGTGGGTTTCGGGATTTTTTTTCACAATTCTAACATGCCATCTAATATGCTAACAAAGCTAACCCTCTTCATAGATTTGGTGCTTGTGTTGCGCTGGTCGCTTGAATTCACAAATTAAAGCGGACATTATGAAGATTAAGCATTTGGCCTCACAACTTCGATTACCCACTTGGTGTCGGTAGGGGCAGTATTTGAGCACTTCTGACAGGCTTTGTCGCTCCAGCCTGCCTGAGTCTTCAGATAGAACTGAATTGCTCTCATATCACCATCTACGGCCTTCTGGAGCAAGATAGACCCAATTTCTGCAATGGCCTTCGCTCGGCCCCTCCTGTAAGCGGTAAAAACCTCTGGCTGACGTTTTTCCACTGCCCTGAACGTTTTTTCTGACATATTGAAGAATCGTGCCATCATCCCTTTAGTACAAACAGCGGATAGGGCTTCAACTTGAACAATGTCGGTCTCTGTTAACCTCTTTGGTGGTCGGCCACCAATATTGATATCTTTCATTTGACCAATCTCTTAATTTTAAACAGTGGCACTTATGACACTTTCTGCGAATATGCATGAAGCTTTTCAAGTAAATCTGACACAGTAATCAGGGTAAAGTATCTGCTAGTAGCACTTCTTTCCTGTTCTAAGCCCATTAGTTTTAAAGTATGAGTGGCTTTTGTTGATGAACTAAACCTTGTTTTATAGATGCCTTTGTTGTTGAACAGTATGGATGCTTGTTTGCCTGTAATCTTGTCCAACCCTTCTTTTTCCATATAATTTTTAATTAATTCCAGTATCTCAATTTTCTTGTTCTGATTTGGTTGATAGCTATCATTAATATTCTCGGTAAGTGTCACAAGTGTCATGTCGAATTTATTAACGAGCACTGCAGCTAGCAGTATTCGATAGTATTTATCTCTATTTCTTCCATTTAATACTGTTGTACATTTTTGCAATTTGATAGCCAGTTCTTCAATTTTGTCCTCTATTTTTACAGTCTTTAATTGTTTTAATCTGCTTTTAATAGAAGCAGTGTCGCTAGTCATGTCCACACTGGTAGTAAACATCGAGTCATCCTTTCGCATCACAATCTGAATTATTCTGGACATGATTTCTTCATTGGGATCATACCTGTCAGTATCTACAACATTTGCTATGTATAGGCGACAATTAACACTGAATGATTTCTCAGAGTAATTTCCCCCTGACCCTTTTTCGCAGAGCATATGATTTGAACCTTTCTCGAAAGACGCCTTAATTGCCCTGTCGAATTCAGTGTTCTCATATTTAAACCATATATCTTTTGGGACTTCGTCAAGGCAAACAACATCATTATTTTCCAGCACTCTTCTGAGAGCCGCGGAAGAAACTCTGTTTGCAATGATCGAGTCGGGGTGTAAAGCATGTATCAGTTTTAATGCCTGTGTTTTACCGCAACCGGCATCATCAGACACAAACGCTATTACTGGTTGATATTGAAAATTTATATCGAGATAGTTAGACATGATGTCCAAGGCCAATAAATTCCTGTCATCATCATTCATCGTAATGTAATTTTTTATTAGCTCGCCCACTTCATTATATATATCCACATAATCATCAGGATCGCTTTTAGTAAGTACTTCAGTATGCTTATTGTCAGTCTGATTAGGGTTCATAGTTTGGCCTCACTCTTGTATTGGCTTGTATTGCTTATTAAAGAAAACCCTTTCAACCATTCATTGAGAATTTCACTTTCGTAAATTATAGTTTTCCCACATTTCCTGTAAGTAGGTGATTTTTTCCCATACAAGATACCCGTACATCTAGAGATTCTGAGTGTGATCTCTGAGCATTTAATGTATGCGGCTGCTTCTTTGGAATTAAGATAAGGTGATTTGTTCATATAGGCTTCCTTCTGTTGTTAAACGTTACGAAGACCATAAGACAGGATTTGCTTGTTAAGGAGTAGTGACAATCTGGTGGGATTTTTTAACCCTAATTGTCCTTTTTTAGATGTTTGTTTTTTGGTAGCTGAGAGTAAGCATGCGCGTCTACAGGATATCTTTATTTTCTGCAGCAGGATTTCTTTTAAGGAAGCGCCTTAATTTTTTAATCATGGAGTCAGTGTCTTTGGATAATATGATAGATAGTAGTTTTACAAACTTTCCTTTTGTCGTTATTGGGCGGATTGATTGCTTCAAGAATACTTGCCAAAAATCTAATAAGTCACTCATGGCTTTATCTTCATTACGAGCCCCATAGTCATGAGTGATATTTTTATGCATGTACTCAGCTTGACGGGCTATTATTGCTAATACTTCGGTTAGTTCATTACCATTCCATCGAAGACTTTCTTCTGTTTTATGAAAGTGCTCAGCTATTGCGGTGCTTGAAGTTTCTCTCACATACTGAGATTTGTCGTCTTCTAAGAGCCTTTGAAGATCGTTGGTATTATTTATAACTTTCAGCAAGTGTTCTTTGAATTCAGCTAATGGTTGGGTATTGGTTTGCGGTTGGCGCAAAAGTGAATTTTCTAGTACCTTTTCTAGCTCACTAATGAAGATAACTTCATTCATACCATCAGGGTATAAGCCTGCTTCAAGGATCTGGTCTTTCTTTCGGTTAGTAAGCTTATAAGGCATTTCTTCAATTATCGTCTAAAACTGCAATAGCTTTAGCTTTATGCTCGGGAGCAAGATGGGCATACCTAAGGGTGGTGGTGAGGTCTGAATGTCCCAATAGTTCGCGTACTGTATTCAAGTCCACCCCATTCATGACAAGTTTACTTGCGAAATGGTGTCTGAGATCATGAAACCTAAAGTTTGTTATGTTGGCTTTTTTTAGTAGGTTTTGCCATGAAGTACTTATGTTATCTATTTTGTGGCCTGTCTGGGGTGATTTAAAAACTAGTCCCTCTAGTGTTGTGCTGTCCTGCCATTTAGTCAGTGTGTCATGAGCTTCTTTAGATAATGGGATATGCCGAGTTTTACTTCCCTTGCTGATTTCACCAGTTACAGTGAGTATCCTTTTGCAGAAATCTATATCTTGCCAGTTAAGGTTAAATATTTCACCACGTCGCATCCCGGTATTAAGAGCCAATAACGTAATTGGCATTAGGTGATCAGTAAATTGATCATTTAAAGAGGAGGGCGTCGTCATTGAGCGTATTTCTCGCCATTTTGTGTGGTTATTTCTAGCCAGTCTCTGCCCCTCCTGTCTTTCCAGCAAAGCCTCTCTTAGTCGGTTTTCCTCTTCAGTTGACAGATACCGGATATTTGCCAAATTATCTATCTTTAAGTTGCTCATTCCATGTAAGGGGCTTTTATCAATGACGTCCCACTCACATGCCTTAGTTAGAGCGCCTTTTAAGCATGAGACCCGCCGATTTATAGTGGGCTTGGTTAGTCCTTTTGTTAGCATTCTGGTAATCCATTGCTGAATTTCCCACTTTGATATGTTGCCCAATTTATGTGCAGAAAGATGCTTGAAGTCATTTCGAAGACATCTAAGAGTTTCTCGGTACCCCTTGTGATGGATTTTTGCCCATTCTTCATATTTCTCATCAATGAAAACACCTAATGTAGCATTCCTTCCTCTCTGTGACTCTTGTATTCTCTCTAATCTCTCCTGCTTGATGTCTATGTTGCTTGCAACTTGGCCAGATAGCTTCTTGGCCAGAGTCCTTGCTTGTACTGGCGTTAAATTCCCATGCACGCCTAAGCTGTATTCGCTTAACTTTCCCCTAAAGCGATAGGTCAGTACATAAAGCTTGCGCCCAGTAGCTGTTACTCTGAGGTTAAAGCCTTGTATTTGAGTGTCCCAAATACGATAACGCTTGCCTGTAGTCTTAAGTGTTTTGATTAATGTTGCTGTTATTTTTGCTTTCATAACTATATAGGTTATTAATACTTGATAGCCAACAATTAGCCAACAAATGCATTAAACAATGAGAAGCGCCAAGAAACAATAAGTATTAGATGTGCTATATAAAATACTTTTATATCAGTAAGTTATTAATTTATGATTGTTTTTGTTTGTTTTGAAAGGTATCTGAAATAACACACTGGGGGTGTGGAGGTCGTCGGTTCAAATCCGGCCACTCCGACCAATTTCTTTAATAAATTAAAACCCTCATTCTTTTTCTCCTTTGTCCCCTGACTGGTGTTCTTTTTCTCTTTTACATTACTGAGCGTAATTCACTCTGCCAGCTTTTTACCATAAAAAACGAGGGAGAAACTCAATAGCATTGTGAATGGCGGTGCTGCTGTTAAATCCTTATTTGATCAAAATCGGCTACATCAGATAAAAAACTGCATCATCAACAGTAAAAACAGTTCTTTTTTAGGTTTGCCTGCAGTGGGAGCTTGAGTTTTTATCAACCTGGATTACGCAACATGAGAAAAGGGGCTTAGTACTACGCTACTATCAGTTTCTTTTTTTCCTAGTCTAAAAGACTCTCCAAGCACGGTGTTGGTCTTGAGTATAACGAGCCCTATCTGGCTTTTGTCATTCAGGCTTCGCACGTTAAATATGCTTCCCAGCGCATTGCCGGCTGCATCATAAAGCGTGTGATTTTCTTCGGGTGTATCCGCCTCAAATGATGCCAGAAATAAACGCTTGTTTGCCTTTCCGCGAAAATACATACGTGCCACAATTTCCTGGCCGGTGTAACAACCTTTGTTAAAGCTGATAAAGCCGGCAAGATCCAGGTTCAATTCTTCGGGCGTATAAAGACTAGTATCACCATCCTCAATTAATAAAATGCCAGCCTCAAGATCGAGAATGTCCCAGGCTGATTTTTCCCGACGGGGCAGTGTTTCAATTCGGGCTTGAATATCGGCATTATTGCTGTCCTCAAGCCAGAGTTCATAGCGTGGCAAATTATCGCTGAGATTGATAATAATATTGCCACCAACAATGGCAGTGCGGTTTTTTTCAGGAAGTGCAGGAAAAATGGTCTTTAATAATTCGGTGGCTTTATTTCCAGTCAGCCCAAACCTTTTGAATCGATGACTGGCATCATTCATTTGTGCTTTGTAAAAAGGAATGTATTTTTGTAACGTTTGCATGGCAATTTCCAGGACGCCTGGTTGCATGGAAAGGAAAAAGTCATCGCCGAGTTTTATCAGGCGAAAGTTTGCATAGACTCTTCCTTTGTTGTTACATGCAGCACCGAGCTGGCAACTGCCACTGGCAAATCCATCAAGGTCACAGGTGAGCTGACCCTGAAGAAATTTTCCGCTATCCTCTCCATTAATTTGTAGCAGTTCAAATGAGTCCAGCGGTGCATGGAAATCTTGCATGGATTGCATAAGGTATGTATGTCCGTAGTGAAGTAACTGGAGAGAATACAAGTATAAGGCCTGCTATCTATTGAATAAATAGATGATTAAACCGCACAAAGACTAAGGAGATGACTTTATGGTCACTGACGCTATTGATCTTAAAAAAATGTATTGGCATAGCCGTCGCGGCATGCTTGAACTTGATTTGATTTTGGTTCCTTTTGCGGAAAATGTTTTACCGAACCTTTCGAAAAGTGAATGTGCAGAATACGCAAGGTTGTTAGAGCAGGAAGATCAGGATATTTTTATGTGGCTGATGAAGAGAGTGCCCGTGCTGGATTCTTCCTTGCAGCCAATGGTAGATAAAATTCTCTCCCATACATAAACCGCTATATATACGCCGCAATCAGATAAAGTTTAATTCTGTTCAGGAATGAAATTATCCGGCACAAGGATTGTGTTTTCAGCTGCCGTTAGTTTGTCAGGATGATCGAGTGTGTAATGCAGGCCGCGGCTTTCTTTTCGATTCATCGCAGATTGAATTATGAGCTCTGCAACCAGAGCAAGGTTACGCAGTTCCAGGAGGTTTCTTGTGACAGTGTATTTACTGTAATACCAGCGGATTTCACGTTGCAGCAACTCGATTCGATTCTGGGCCCGCTGTAAACGTTTATTGGTCCTGACGATACCAACGTAATCCCACATAAAGCGTCGAATTTCATCCCAGTTATGCGAGATCACAACATCTTCATCTGAATCTGTTACCTGACTTTCGTCCCAGGCAGGAATGCTTTCCTGCAAGCTGACATCATCGAGTCTTTGCAGGATATCTTCCGCTGCGGCAAAAGCAAAAACGAAACATTCCAATAGTGAATTACTAGCCATGCGGTTGGCGCCATGCAGTCCTGTGAAGCTGGTTTCACCTATTGCATAGACATTCCCGACATCAGTTTTGCCATTTATATCCACCATAATGCCACCGCAACTGTAATGGGCAGCAGGAACAACGGGAATTTTTTCCCGGGTAATATCGATACCAAATTCAAGGCACTTTTTGTGAATGGTGGGGAAGTGATCAAGAATGAATTCGTCTGGTTTATGGCTTATATCCAGATAAACAAAGCTGCAGCCAAGACGCTTCATTTCAGAGTCGATTGCCCTGGCCACGATATCTCGAGGTGCCAATTCGCCGCGCGGGTCATAGTCAAACATAAAGCGCGAGCCATCGGGTAATTTAAGCTGGCCACCTTCCCCCCTGAGCGCTTCTGTAATCAGAAAAGATTTTGCCTTGGGATGGTAGAGGCAGGTTGGATGAAACTGGTTGAATTCCATATTGGCGACACGACAGCCTGCTCGCCAGGCCATCGCCATACCGTCACCACTGGCCCCGTCCGGGTTGGAGGTATACAGGTATACCTTGCTAGCACCACCGGTTGCGAGAATAACGAAACGGGCGCGGTAGACGGTGACTTTGCCACTGATTTCATTGAGCACATAAGCGCCGACACAGCGATTCCCCGATAATCCAAGTTTATCAGTCGTGATGAGATCAACAGCTACGGTGTTGATACAAAAAGTAATATTTGGATGTTCCATCACCTGGGCTGAAAGACTTTCAAAAACCGAGCGGCCGGTAGCATCTGCAGCATGAACAACCCGACGATGACTATGGCCGCCTTCCTTGCTGAGATGATAATTTGATGTTGCAGCTTTTTCTGCATCGCGTTCGCGGGTAAACTTCACGCCTTGTTCAACCAGCCATTCAATGCATTCGCGACCGCGTGAAACGGTGTATTCAACAATTGCTGGGTCGCATAAACCATCGCCCGCCACAAGCGTGTCTTCCCGATGGGATTCATGAGAGTCTTGTTGATCGAGAACGGCGGCAATACCACCCTGGGCATAGTACGTTGAGCCCTGATCAAGAGAGCTCTTGGAGAGAATAGTGACTCTGGACTGGGCGGCAACTTTAAGAGCCAGGCTTAAACCCGCGGCACCGCCACCGATTATTAAAACATCGGTATCTCGACTGGAAGAGGAATTTGAATTATCTGGCATGAATTTAGAAGAGCGTGAACATCCTGACGCTATTCTACCTTGTGAGATACAATAAAAAATATATATTAACGCAGAAAGTTTAGCGGCTGTTGGCTGGCGAACTTTTTACCCGTGAGCCTGTCTATCTGTTTAGCAGTAAAGTCCAGGCTTCTGTTTTATCAACCTCAGAGTGGAGCCAGGCAATTGGCCACAGAAGAAGTAGAAGAAGTAAAGGAAGACGCCAGGAATACAGATCAACAACTGGTAGACCGGGTATTCAATGGTGATAAACATGCCTTTGATTTGCTCGTATTGCGTTATCAGCATCGAATCCTTGGCCTGATTGGGCGTTTTATTAGAGATCCTGCCGAAGTGGAAGATGTCGCCCAGGAGGCATTTATCAAAGCTTACCGTGCCTTGCCCAAGTTTCGTGGCGACAGTGCGTTTTATACCTGGTTGTATCGAATCGCTATCAATACAGCGAAAAACTACATGGTTGCCCGAGGTCGCAGGCCGCCAGCAACCGACGTAGATATCGAAGATGCCGAGTTTATGGAGAATAACCGGACATTAACTGATATCGAAAGTCCTGAAGCCAATCAGGAGCGTGAGGATTTACAGCGGGTTATTAATGAAGCCCTGGAAGATCTCCCTGAGGATTTGCGCACAGCATTTACCTTGCGAGAGTTCAGTGGGCTTAGTTACGAAGAGATTACGGAGATAATGGGGTGCCCGGTAGGAACCGTCAGGTCGAGAATTTTCAGAGCCAGGGAGGCGCTAGACAAAAAAATCCGCCCTTTACTGGATAATGATTAGGGGCATGTATTAGATTTTGAAAAGAAACAGGGAAAAATGAAAAAAAAACGCAAAAAGAGGGAATTATTGCCCGATAGTGATGTCTAGTAGTTATCGAGGACTGCAACAGCTGGCGTTAATGGGCTTTGACAGAGGCTCAGGATGCGTTTTAGACAGTGTAGCAATAGTGAGAAACTGCAGGATTAATTGGAAAAACAGGTAGCCGACGCTGTTTCAGCGATAAATCTAAATACCTTACCTATTGATTTTGAAGGGTATTTTACTTTTTATAAATTACAAAGACTTAGAACAGATAAATCAGATATCGTAAAGCACCGAGGAATCAATGACCGATAAATTACACGAATCACTTTCTGCACTGATGGATGACGAAACAGATCAGCTGGAACTGCGTCGCCTGTTAAAAGCAATGGAAGAGCATGGTGCTGAACCTGAAAAAGCTGAACTTTCTGATTTAAAAGCAAAATGGCATCGATATCATGTGATCAGCTCGGCATGTAAACAGGAAATCCACAGTTCGCCTTCGTGTAATCTGCTGGGCAGAATTCAGGCGGAACTGGAAAATGATGAAGTGCCATCTGCTGAACTGCCTGCTAATAAAAACAGCCTTCGCAAAAAAGGTATTTTTCAAATTCTAGGCCAGGGCGCAATTGCTGCAACGGTAGCGCTGGCTGTGCTATTTACCGCAGATCTGGTGATGGTCAGTGATACTTCAGGTGTTTCTGACATTAGTGCTGAGTTGGCTGGGTCCGAGACACAGGCAAATTCATTGCCAGGACTCACCGGTGAGCTTAACCCTTCAACCCAAACTCGCGTTGCCGTTCAAACAGCTCTTGATGCGGATGAAATGAGCCGGCTGGAGAGAGTGGTTTCCGAAGAGTTGGATGAAACTCTGGAAAATCGTGAAACCCCGGCGATATTTTCGCCCGAGTAAACCTTCTTTTTTCAAGTATTCAATTCGATACAGCCATTTTATGCCTTGTATCTGCCTGATATGATTGCAGGCTCTTATCATTAGCATCCCGGTAATTTACCAGCATGACCATTGAGCATATGTCAGTAGTGAGCGTCGACAATGGTTTTCTCCACCTGAGATCCCGCGACCCCGATCACTGCAAAAAATGTTCAGCCAGCTCAGGGTGTGGCATACAGTTGCTTAACAAGGCAATGATCAGGGGGGCAGGCATCATTCCGCTGGAAGTGCCATTGCATAGCGAGAAAAACATTCAACCTGGTGATGAGATCACTGTAGCAATAGATGATGGCAAGCTTATCGGCATGTCACTGTTACAGTATTTTTTTCCAATCCTGCTATTGGTAATGACAACCGCGGTGGCTGAAGTAATTATGAAACACTACCAAATAAATGAAATATGGGTGATTGTCTCTGCATTTACAGTACTTATAGCTGCAATGCTTATGGTTGGTTATCTGTCAGTGCCATTGATAAGCCGTATGGAAAAATGTTTAAAACTGGATGCGCGAAAGTTACGTACAAGCCCTTAATAATACCGGGTTAAAATCAGGACCAGATAATGACGCTATTAAACAAAATGAAATTACCAGCAGTTGCATTCTTCACAGTGATAACGGGACTTATCATATCAGTTGGGGTTAATGCCCAGGCCCTTCCTGATTTTACCAGGCTGGTGGATGACAACGCCGCAGCTATTGTCAATGTCAATTCACTGTCACGCGCCAATTCCGGAGCAGAAAGCGAGGAAAGGCTGGAAGATTTCCTGCGTGAATATTTTGGCAACAGGGCGCCTGAAATTCCGCAGGAACAGCTGCGTGAGTTTGAACGCAGACCTTCTCTGGGGTCCGGTTTTATCATTTCTCAAGATGGCTTCATTATTACCAACCATCACGTGGTGGAGAATGCTGAAGAGATAACCATAACGCTGAATGACCGTCGCGAGTTTGAAGCTGAAGTGATTGGCTCCGATGTCAGCTCCGACATTGCCTTGCTAAAAATCGAAGCGACTGGTTTGAAGCCTGCAAAGCTGGGGAACTCCTCACGCTTGAAGGTGGGCGAATGGGTTTTGGCTATCGGTTCTCCTATGGGCCTGCAATTTTCAGTGGCCGCCGGCATCATAAGCTATATGGGAAGGAATATACCTAATGGCTCCGCAGGTAATTATGTGTCTTTTATTCAGACGGATGTTGCTATAAATCCCGGTAATTCCGGTGGACCCCTATTCAATCTTGCTGGTGAAGTCATTGGCATTAATTCCCAGATTTTTACCAGTACCGGTGGCTCCATGGGCTTGTCATTTGCCATTCCCGTTGATGTTGCCAAAAATGTTGTAGGCCAGCTCAAGGAAAAGGGAATCGTCGAGCGAGGCTGGATGGGGGTAGGCATTAATGATGTCAGTCAGGAGCTTGCCAATGAGGCTAATTTACCCAAACCTGCCGGCGCCCTGGTTAATCAGGTTATTGCAGGCAGTCCTGCCGAAGAGGCTGGATTCAAAAGCGGGGACATCATTCTTCGTTTCAATGGCAATGAGATAACAAGTAGTGGCGATCTCCCATTTCATGTTGGTCTGACAGCCCCGGATGCTATTGCTGAAGTTGATATTGTCCGTAATGGTTCTGCCCAGACACTGTCAATGAAAGTAGGAAAACTGGCGACAGGTAATTCACAGCAATTAGGAGCCAACTCAACCGATGCCAACCCTATAGGCCTGATGATTACGGACATTAACCGGCCTGAGGCTGCGCCAGGTGTCCTGGTAGTGAATGTGGTCGGTGATGTTGGCAAGGAAGCAGGGTTTCAGACCGGCGATATTCTTCTCAGCTTAAACGGCCAAATAACCGGCTCCGTTGAACAATTCAATGAGGTAGTATCGGGCTTACCCATGGATCAGGTCATTCCGGCGCTGGTTGAACGAAACGAAAGAAAATTCTTTCTGACCGTTGCTATGCCAAACATGCCGGAGTAGGGGGGGTTAAGCCGCATAATACGTAGCGAATAGCCTGTTCTTCCTGTAGACTTGCGCTTTTTTTCAGCCACTCAAGAGCTTACTTTTCTGGTGAGTAATCTAGACAACATACGAAACTTTTCCATTATCGCTCATATCGATCATGGCAAATCTACTATCGCAGACCGATTCATCCAGTTATGCGGTGGATTAGCCGACCGCGAGATGCAGGAGCAGGTCCTTGATTCCCTTGATATAGAACGTGAACGTGGCATTACCATCAAGGCTCAAAGCGTCACGCTGGATTACAAAGCGGATGACGGCATCACCTACCAGCTTAATTTTATTGATACTCCCGGCCATGTTGACTTCAGTTACGAAGTGTCGCGTTCATTGGCGGCCTGTGAAGGGGCGTTACTGGTAGTAGATGCTGCACAGGGCGTGGAGGCCCAGTCTGTCGCTAATTGCTACACCGCGATTGATCAGGGGCTGGAAGTAATTCCGGTACTCAATAAGATGGATTTGCCCCAGGCTGAGCCGGAGCGGGTAAAAACCGAAGTGGAAGAAATTATAGGTATTCCTGCCGATGACGCAGTCCTTGCCAGTGCCAAAAGTGGCGTCGGTATCAAGGATATTCTTGAACGTATCATCAGGGATGTTCCTCCACCTAAAGGAAATACCGATGGCAAACTCCAGGCACTCATTATTGACTCTTGGTTTGATAGCTATCTGGGAGTCATCTCGCTGGTCCGCGTCAGGGAAGGCACGATAAGGAAAGGCGACAAGATCATTGCCAAATCTACCGGTAAAGTCCATGTTGTAGATAACGTTGGCATTTTCACCCCAAAACGTCTGGTGCAAAAAGAATTAAAAGCCGGAGAAGTGGGCTTTGTTGAAGCCAGCATCAAGGAAATTCAGGGCGCGCCAGTTGGGGACACCATCACCCATGCCGCCACCTCCGATGTGCCGATGCTTCCTGGATTCAAAAAGGTTCAGGCCCAGGTTTTTGCTGGCCTTTTTCCTGTTTCCAGTGATGATTATGAGAGCTTCAGGGATGCGCTGGAGAAACTCACCCTGAATGACGCAGCGCTGGTTTACGAGCCGGAAAACTCCGATGCTCTGGGAGTTGGCTTTAGATGCGGTTTCCTGGGGATGCTGCATATGGAGATTGTGCAGGAGCGACTTGAACGGGAGTATGACCTTGACCTGATCACTTCGGCGCCGACGGTTGTATTCGAGGTTCTTACCATCAGAGGCGAGGTGCTGAAAGTTGAAAGTCCCTCGCGCTTGCCGCCGACATCGACCATCGAGGAAATGCGGGAACCCATTGTTGAAGCAAATATTCTGGTACCTCAGGAATATGTTGGCAACGTGTTAAGTCTTTGTGTCGAAAAGCGTGGCGTACAAAAAGACATGCAATATGTGGGGCATCAGGTATCAATCAAATATGAACTGCCCATGCACGAGGTGGTGCTGGACTTCTTCGACAGACTTAAATCCGTCAGTCGTGGCTATGCCTCGCTTGATTACCATTTTGTCCGCTTTCAACCGGCAAACCTGGTGAGGCTGGATGTTTTGATTAATGGTGATACAGTAGATGCACTTGCGTTAATTGTGCACAGGGATCAGGCGCATTCAAAGGGCAGGGTGCTGACAGAGAAAATGAAGGAACTGATTCCCAGGCAGCTTTATGATGTGGCCATTCAGGCTGCTATTGGAGGTCAAATTGTTGCCCGCACAACGGTAAAGGCCTTGCGAAAAAATGTAACAGCCAAGTGTTATGGTGGGGATATTACCCGCAAGAAGAAACTGCTGGAAAAACAAAAAGCCGGCAAGAAAAGGATGAAGCAAGTGGGAAATGTAGAAGTACCCCAGGAAGCTTTTTTGGCGATTCTCAAAGTAGATAAATAATAATTAGTAGTCCTGAAGCACCAGCTATGAAACGTGATTAGGCCCCACAACAGCAGAATAAAATACAGGAGCAAACGGCTTAAATAGTCGATTAACCATATGAGTTTTGATTTTTCACTAGTGTTACTGCTTTTTTCTCTGGTTGCCGGTGTTATCTGGTTGCTTGATATTTTCTTATTGAAGAAACCTCGTGACGAAAAAGTCAGGCAGAAGCTGGCCGAAAAAAATATTACTGAAGCAGACTTCCAGGTTTTTCTGAATTACATTCATACCGGAGAGTCAGGTAGTGAGGATAAAGGCCGGGAGGACGGTACCCAGTTTCCAAATAGAAAAGGGCTGGAAGAAGCTTACGTAATTTATCGCGAACCTGTTGTGGTGGATTATGCGAAGTCCTTTTTTCCGATAATTTTTGCCGTACTGGTTTTACGCTCTTTTCTGTTTGAGCCTTTTCAGATACCAACTGGATCGATGATACCTACGCTTAATGTCGGTGATTTCATCGTTGTGAATAAATTTGCCTACGGTATTCGATTGCCGGTTATCGGGACCAAGATTGTTGATGTGGATGATCCAAAAAGAGGCGATATCATGGTCTTTATTCCGCCTCATGATCCCAATTACTATATCAAACGCGTGATCGGAATGCCTGGAGATCATATTCGTTATGATGGCAAGGTGGTTTATGTCAATAATGAGCCACTGGAGCAGGAATATGTGGACTTCATCAACGACAGGCGTCCACCAGTAATTTATTCTGTTGAGGAAGTTGGTGGTATCACTCATGATATTTATACGTCGCCTTCGCCGTCCTACATCAGGCCAGGGTCATGGTTGTGGCCTGAAGGCAGGGTTATTCCTGAGGGCCATTATTTTATGATGGGAGACAACCGTGACAATAGCAGTGACAGCAGGGTTTGGGGCCCGGTAACGGAAGATAATATTGTGGGCAAGGCGGTGGCAGTATGGTTGCACAAGGAGCCGGGTCTTACATTGCCCAGTTTCAGCCAGAACCGTTTCATAGGTAACCCCTGATTACATATCAATCTGGAGTACTGGATAATGACATTAAGTGAATTTAAAGCAGGTAATCGACCTGAAGTTATTGATTTGTCCAAGCAAAAAGGGGCATCACTTTACGCTCTTATTGTTGTGATGACCCTGCTGGGCATTTTGATTCTGGCTGGTTTAAAACTTTCCCCGGCCTATATGGATGATATGGTTGTTAAAAATGCCATTGAAAATTTGAAGGAAAGTGGTGAGCTGGAAAATATGTCTTTACGTGATATTCGAAGATATGTGACCCGGACTGTCCAAACTAATGGCGGCAACTTTGAAAGCGATAGCATTGATCAGGTAGAGGAAGGCGGTGTGGATTATATTGCCGTTGAATATGAATCCCGCGTTGCCATGTTCTTGAACATAGACGCGATTGTGAAGTTCAATTATCGCGTAGAAAAATAGTGTCTTTAGTCCCTTCCAAAATTCATTACAACTTCAGCAATGAGGCGCTTTTTAAACTCGCGCTCAGCCACTGCAGCAGTGGTCAGGATAATAATGAACGACTTGAATTCCTCGGTGACTCGATTCTTGGCTTTATCATTGCTGAAGAATTGTATCAGCGCTTTCCCAAAGGCAAGGAAGGCCAGCTTAGTCGTTTGCGTGCAGACCTTGTGCAACGCTCAACCCTGGCAGAGATAGCCAGAGAACTTGATCTGGGGGCGTCCCTGAATCTTGGTTCCGGTGAACTAAAAAGTGGTGGGGCAGATCGCGATTCCATTCTGGCTGATGCACTCGAAGCACTGATATCTGCTATCTATCTTGATGCCGGACCAGAACTGGATGCTTGTCGCAAAACGGTATTGTCCTGGTTTGCTGGCAGACTGGATAACTTGGATCTTGATTCCCAGACCAAAGATGCGAAAACCCGATTACAGGAGCACCTGCAGGGAATCAAGGCAGCGCTGCCTGACTATGAAGTTCTTGATGTGGCAGGTAAGGACCACCAGCAAACTTTTGCTGTTGTGTGCCGAATAGATCTCCTGCCCGAGCCGATTACCGGTTACGGCTCAACCCGTCGTGAGGCTGAGCAGGAAGCTGCTGACGCCGTTTTAAAAGCGCTGAGTCTGTGAGTATCCCCGGCTTTTACCTATGACAAGCGTTCCTGCCAATGAAGAGAAGAAAACCCATTGTGGTTTGATTGCCATTGTAGGCAAGCCGAACGTGGGTAAATCGACTCTGTTGAATCACCTTATCGGTCAGAAACTCAGTATCACCTCGCGCAAGCCGCAGACCACAAGACATCGCTTACTCGGCATTAAGTCAACACCAACTACCCAGATGATTTTCGTGGATACCCCAGGGCTTCATAGTGGTCAGAACAAGGCCATTAATCGCTATATGAATAAAACAGTCCATAGTGTCGTTCAGGATGTAGACCTGATACTTTTCATGGTGGATCGAATGAAATGGACCGAGGAAGACGATCTGGTCCTGGAGCAAATCAAACAAAGTAAAACACCAGCGCTACTGCTGCTAAACAAAATAGATCAAATACAGGATAAGACTATTCTGTTGCCCTACATCAAAGAATTGAACGCACTTTATCCCTTCAAGGAAATATTTCCCCTGTCGGCATTGAAAGACCATAATATTGACGCCCTTGAAGCCAGTCTTGAGAAGTATCTTCCCGAAAATGACTTCTTCTATCCGGAAGAGCAGCTTACTGATCGCAATGCCCGCTTTCTGGCAGCTGAATTTATTCGGGAAAAAATTACGCGCCAGATCGGTGATGAATTACCCTATGAAGTTACAGTAGAGATTGAGGAGTTTCGTTACGATGACAAGGTTGATAGCAGAAATAAGCGTAATCTGGTACACATCAGTGCATTGATTCTGGTAGAAAAAGACGGTCAGAAAAGAATTATCATAGGTGATCGTGGTAGTCGCCTTAAACTGATTGGCTCCGAGGCCAGAAAAGATATAGAAAGTCTGCTCGACAGCAAAGTGATGTTGAGCTTATGGGTCAAGGTCAAGAGTGGCTGGTCGGATGACGAAAGGGCGCTAAAAAGTCTTGGTTATGATGACCTTTCCTGAGTTCGCAACTCATCATAGAATTTCATTCTTTAATTCCAATATTTAAACTTTAGGGTAACGCCGCTCATATTTCAGGCAGCGGGATGATAGTGAATGCATGTCCAGAATAATTGAAATGCAGCCTGCCTATCTGCTTCATAGCAGACCCTTTCGGGATTCAAGCCTGATACTGGATTTTTTGACGCCGGATTATGGCCGCCTCAGTGCCATTTCCAGAGGTGGACGCGGGGCCGGGTCAAAAAGTAAAAGCCTGCTGCAGCCATTCACTCCAGTGCATATTTCGCTTTCCGGCAAAGGCGAGTTGAAAACGCTGAGATCCGTTGAATTGAGAGGGGGTCCAGTTAGTTTGAAAGGTGAAAAACTTTTCAGTGCACTTTACATGAATGAGATTATTGTCAGGTTGTTTCAATCCCATGAAGCGGATCCGGAATTCTTCGTAAACTATGAAGAAGCACTGGCCAATCTGGCTGCCAACCAAGTTGCTGAACCGGTACTTCGTCACTTTGAGCTTTCCCTGTTAGATACGCTGGGATACGGCATAGATTTCACTTCCGAGGCGCACTCACATGATCCTGTCGTTCCAGAATGCTGGTATTATTTTCAGGAGGAAAGTGGTTTTATCCTGGTGCAGGATATTAGTGTTGTGTCTGGTAATAGAGGCGCTGGTGAGGGCATATTTCGGGGCATTGACCTGATTCACATTCATAACAGGGATTTTTCTGATGCTGAAACCCGAAAAGTAGCGAAATCGATACTACGCGGCATACTAAACAATCATCTTGGCGCAGCTCCTCTGAGTAGTAGAAGCCTGTTCAAACGGCGCTAACGAAGGCTGTGGGCTTTATTCGCTTCTCGCGATAGAATTAGTTCCTTTTTCAGGCACCACGACTGATGTAAGGCGAAAAATTAAATAAAACCGGATCCTGTTTTATGCACTTCCCAACCATTGAAGATACCGTCGGTAATACTCCGCTTGTTCGGCTGCAACGATTACCCGGAGAAACCAGCAACACAATTCTGGTAAAACTAGAAGGTAATAACCCGGCCGGCTCCGTCAAGGATCGTCCAGTGCTGAGTATGATCAGTAAAGCGGAGGCACGTGGGGATATAAAACTGGGTGATACGCTGATAGAAGCCACCAGCGGCAATACCGGAATTGCGCTTGCCATGGTTGCGGCCATCAAGGGCTATAAAATGGTCCTGATAATGCCTGAAAACGCCACACAGGAGCGTAAAGACTCCATGACTGCCTATGGAGCCAAATTAATAGAAGTGTCTGCAGAGGACGGTATGGAAGGAGCAAGAGACCTTGCCGACAGAATGAAAGCTGAAGGCAAAGGCATTGTGCTGGATCAATTTGCCAATCCTGATAATTTTGCAGCACATGTTGAGAATACCGGTCCTGAAATATGGCGTGATACCAATGGATCAATTACGCATTTTGTCAGCTCCATGGGCACCACCGGGACAATAATGGGCGTGTCCCGGTTTTTAAAGGAAAAGAATCCGGCAATAGAAATTATCGGCTTGCAACCCACAGAAGGGGCAAAAATACCCGGTATTCGTCGTTGGCCAGAGCAATATCTACCTGAAATTTTTGAAAAGGAACGTGTTGATCAAATCATCGACATAAACCAACAGGATGCGGAAAGAACCATGCTTGATATGGCAAGGCAAGAAGGTATTTGCTGCGGAGTTTCCTCAGGTGGTGCCGTGTTTGCAGCCCTTGAATTATCCAGGCAAGTGGAAAATGCGGTGATTGTGGCCATTGTCTGTGACAGGGGTGATCGCTATCTTTCTTCAGGTCTTTTTAGTGACTAAGTTCCCGATCCTACCGACATTGATGCCATTGCCATGAGAAGAAGACGTCGACAAAAACTGCCGACCACACCGCTGGTTCTTGAGGTTGAAAAACTCAGCCATGAAGGGCGTGGTATCGCACATCATGAAGGTAAGGTTGTTTTCGTAACGGAAGCGCTTCCAGGAGAAACAGTTGAGGCCCTGTTAACGTCGCGACGTGACAGCTTTGATGAAGCATCCCTAAGCGCTGTGCTGAAAGCTTCGCCGGACCGTATAGACCCGGCCTGCGAATATGCATCAATTTGTGGTGGCTGCAGCCTTCAACACTTTGACCCGGTTGCTCAACTTGCCTTTAAGGAGTCCACGCTTTTTGAAAGGCTGAATCATGCTGTGCCCCAGGCTGGGTTTGACCGATTACCTCCTTTAACCGGCCCGGTGTTGGCCTATCGGCGCAAGGCAAGACTGGCAGTGCGTTATGTTCACAAGAAAGAGCAGGTGCTTGTTGGTTTCAGGGAAAAAAACTCATCCTTCATTACCAATATGAACAGTTGTCAGGTGCTTGATCCCCGTATTGCTGATCTCTTACCTGCGTTATCAGCTTTGATTGCAGGACTGGAGAGTTATCGGGAAATACCACAGATAGAAGTCGCTGCCGGTGATCCCGATAGTCAGGAATGTTCTGCCGCTTTCATTTTTCGTCATTTAAAGCCGCTTGCTGAGGAAGATTTAGCTAAATTACTCTCTTTCGCCAGGGAAAAAGCAATCGCTCTCTATTTGCAGCCAGGGGGAATGGATAGCGTTCACAAAGTTTATCCCGATGAGGGTAAAGACAGGCTGTATTACAGTTTGCCGGAGTTCGACCTGACGCTTGCTTTTCATCCCACAGATTTCACCCAGGTTAATGCTGAAATTAATAAACATATGATTGCCCGGGCAATTCGTTTACTGGATCTGGCAGACAGTGACGTCGTACTCGATCTTTTTTGTGGATTGGGCAACTTCACACTTCCTCTTGCCCGTTATTGCCGGCAGGTGACTGGTGTGGAAGGTTCCCAGGAAATGGTAAGCAGGGCCCAGGAGAATGCCATTGCCAATGATATTAAAACAGCGGAGTTCTACAGTGCGGATTTAACCCAGCCCATGGCGGGGCAGGCCTGGTGTAAAAGCACTATAAACAAGGTGCTACTGGATCCACCCAGATCGGGAGCCCTGGAAGTACTGCCGGAAATAATCAATATTCGGCCTGAGCGCATTGTATATGTTTCATGTAACCCGGCGACGCTGGCGCGCGATGCAGAATATCTGGTTGAAAATGGTTATGAACTGGTAAGTGCGGGAGTGATGGATATGTTTCCTCAAACTGCACACGTTGAAGCAATGGCATTGTTCGTTGACGCAAAAAAATAGCTCGTTGTGACTGCTGCTAACGAGTTTGGTATGGATTATGGAGAAAGCCATCGACATTAAACAACTGTTGAAGATTATGTCTATGCTCAGGGATCCGCAAAACGGCTGCCCTTGGGACAGGAAGCAAAGCTTTCAGACAATTGCCCCGCATACCCTGGAAGAAGTCTATGAAGTTGTCGATACCATTGAGCGTCAGGATTATGCCCAATTGCCTAATGAGCTCGGTGATATGCTATTTCAGGTTGTCTTTTATGCCCAGCTTGGCAAGGAGCAGGACCTCTTTGATTTTGACGAAGTTGTGTCTGAGATCGGCAATAAATTATTACAGCGACACCCCCATGTTTTTCCGGCAGCGACTATAGAAAGTTTTGGTGACAAGAAAAACATAACCCCAGATCAGGTCGAAACCAACTGGGAAAAAATCAAACAGAGTGAGCGCAAACAAAAAGGGGGGCAGGACACCAGTATATTGGCTGATATACCGGCTGGTTTCCCGGCATTAACCCGGGCCGCGAAAATCCAGAAGAGGGCTTCTCAGGTCGGGTTTGACTGGCCAGATCATGAAGGTGCTATTGAGAAAATTCGTGAAGAGACTCTGGAGCTGGAACAAGCGTTAGCGAAACAATCACCAGGGATAATCGAAGAAGAGTTGGGAGATTTGTTTTTTAGCCTGGTAAACCTGTCAAGACACCTCAAAATTGACGCTGAAAGCTGCCTCAGGAAGGCGACAAATAAATTCGAAGATCGTTTTCGTGCCCTGGAAAGCCAGGTAGCTGACGACGGGGTCAAACTTCAATCATTGTCTATTGAGGCAATGGAGGAGTACTGGCAAAAAGTCAAAAAGGCTAAAGAAACTAATTGAGAGTATAAATGAGCCGTTAATTATGTGATAGCAGGGCTATTTTGCTTATGTATTTAATTGCCTTGAGCAACCGTGTATTGTTCAGGGTTTAAACAGGAGTAAAAAAATAATGAAAATGATTTTATTGGGCGCTCCGGGTGCCGGTAAAGGTACCCAGGCCAAGTTCCTGACTGAAACCTATGCTATTCCGCAAATATCAACGGGTGACATGTTACGCGCTGCAGTAAAAGCAGAGTCTGATATGGGATTGAAAGTTAAGTCAGTAATGGAAAGTGGTGGACTGGTTACTGATGACATCATTATAGGCCTGGTAAAGGAGCGTATTACTGAAGATGACTGCGCAGACGGCTTTTTGTTTGATGGTTTTCCCCGAACAATTCCCCAGGCAGAGGCAATGGAAGATGCAGGTGTTGAAATTGATGTTGTTCTGGAAATTGATGTACCGGATGATGAGATTGTCAGAAGACTAAGCGGACGCAGGGTACATCTGGATTCTGGCCGGGTTTATCACGTGGATTTTAACCCGCCGGCAAAAGAAGGGCTGGATGATGTGACTGGTGAACCACTGGTTTTGCGAAAAGATGATGAAGAAGATACGTTAAGAAAGCGCCTTTCTCTCTACCATGAACAAACAAAACCTTTGGTAAATTTTTATCAGGAAATGGAAAAGAAAACCGGAAAGATGCGCTTTATAAAAATTGACGGTACAAGATCTATTAACGAAATAGTTGCAGACATCAAGCAATCACTGGATTTATGAATAGCATAAGCTATGCAGTGTAAAAATTTTTTACATCAGAACTGGTGGAAAAATATTTTTTAGTGGTGGTTAAAAGAAAAAATTCACTGTTTTTTTCAAAAATATCTGTAAGATTTATTTAGTAAAATCAACAATCTTAGTTGTAAAAATTAAAATTTTTATGATATGTTGCCACTCGAACGTTGAAACAACTTGCAATTCATAAAAATCAAGTCATTAACTTTTCGTTTTTAGGAGAAAAAATTTATGGCTACCGCCAAAGCGAAGAAAAAAACAGTTGGTGCAGCTACTAAAGTAGCTGTAAATAAACCTGCAAAACGTCGTGCAGTTTCGGCTTCAAGCAAAGCTAAAACGGCATTGAATAAAGCGCAAAGAGAAATGGCCAAACAGGCAAAAGCTCTTGGCGTTGCGAAAAAGAAAGTCAGTGCTGCCAAATCTAAAAAAGCAGCTTCCAGTGCAAATGCAGCAGTCAGAAAAACCAACACCGCTTTAAATTCGGCAAAAGCTAAACTTCTGAAAGCCAAGCAAGTCATGGCTAAAGCTCAAACTGTTGACGCAGCAAAAGCCAAAGTAGCGGAGCAGGCAAAAGCGGTAGCCTCCTATAAAAATTCCCTCAAGAAAAAGTCTGGTCAGGATCTGAAAAAGGCCATGAAGAAGTTTGAGGCCTCCTGGACCAAAAAACGTGCAAAAGCAGATGCCAAAAAGCTTGCAGCAAAATTAAAGAAAGAAGCAGCTAAAGCAGCTGCAGCAAAGAAAAAAGCAGCAGCTAAAGCTAATGCGATTGCCAAGAAACTGGCGGCCAAAGCCAAGGTAGCTGAAAGAAAGGCTGCAGCAAAGGCAAAAGTTAAAGCCAAAAAAGCTGCCGCTAAAGCGAAAGCCGCTGCGAAGAAAGCTAAAAAGAAAGTGGCCAAGAAAAAAGTCGTAAAGAAGGCAGTTAAGAAAAAGGTAGCCAAGAAGAAAGTAGCTAAAAAAGCCGCCAAGAAGAAGGTCGCGAAGAAAAAAGTTGCGAAAAAATCAGCTGCCAAGCGTAAAACAGTGGCAAAGAAAGTCGCTAAAAAGAAAGTAGCGAAGAAGGCCGCTAAAAAGAAAGTCGCGAAAAAGAAAGTAGCGAAGAAAGCCGCCAAGAAGAAGGTCGCTAAAAAGAAAGTAGCGAAGAAGGCGGCCAAAAAGACGGCTGCCAAGAAAAAAGTAGCGAAGAAGGCGGCCAAAAAGACGGCTGCCAAGAAAAAAGTAGCGAAGAAGGCCGCCAAGAA
>JAHEHN010000011.1:67127-91984 GCA_024644515.1 Gammaproteobacteria bacterium | reverse complement strand
GGCGATATGATAGGGCTTGCCGGAAAGTGAACTTTTGCTGGCCAGACTGTCGATAAAATTTTCTGAAGTTTTTGCGTATTTCTTCCCGCGTTTAAATTTAAGTGTCAGGTGATAGGCGGCATCTCCAGCTTCATAGGACTTCCCATTGCGTTCAAATGTACAGCCACTTTGTGCAACACCATCAATAAGCAATCTCACTTCTTCGTCAACACGGGTTTGTCCTTGCAGGGTATTACTCAAGAGCAAGGCTATCAGTATCAAGGAAAATTTGTGTACCAGGATTTTTATATTTTAACTTCAAGACGTATTGTCATCGGATTGTGATCGGATGCGTCTGATTCGTAGGCCGCAGCTTCTGTTACTGCAAGGTTTTTAATATAAATATGGTCAACTGCCTGACCCAAAAAACGGGTCCTGCTATCAACCGGGAATCTGACAGGTTCAAGACCCAGTTTCATCATTTCTTCCCTGATGATCTTATGCCGCATTGGGCGCCAGGTATTGAAGTCTCCTGAAATAATGACGGGTCCCTGGTGATTGTTCAGCAGGGCAGTGGCGGCATTCAGCTGCCTGCGAAAATGCTTCTGTCCAAGGGTGAAATTAACCATGTGGATATTCACCACGATAAGGGTTTCATCACTGTCTTCAATAGCATACTGCGTAATACTGGTTGCCTAGGGCGTTCTCAGCCAGGGTTCGTTAGAAGTTAATTGGCACTCATTGATTGGGGCTATAGCACTGAAGGTGGCTACGCCGGTGTTCATATCGGCATTCTGGTAACCCGGGGCGAAACTTTTAAAGCCAGCTTGTCCATAATCGAGTTCTACCTTCATCGACTGTAGCGCTTCCTGGATCAGGACCAGATCTTTTTCGTGGCTCAGGTCAGCCAGCTCCGTTGACCAGTTTTCTTCACTGCCTTTTTTAATATTCCAGTTAAGCAAATCGATGGCAGATGCGTTCAGACCTGATTGCTCGTTTGTGTTTGGCTGCTGCTCAAAACTACAGCGCTGAGGAAATGTATTTGCCAAGGACTGTGTGCGAGCAATATTTATCTGCGTCTGCTCAGGTGAAACACTGGCCACAGAGGTACAGGCGCTAAGCCAGCCACAGGCAAAAACCATGCAAAGGCTTCGGTAAAAGCCAGCAGAAGAATTCATAAAATTAACTATATTAGGGAGGTAGTTCATGGCACTGATATAAACCTGAAAATACCGGATTAGTTTCATTGACTTGTAAGATTGTTATTATAAATCAAGATGTTAACAAGCTGAAGAAGTAATCCGGTATAGCGGTTTTTTCAACTCGCTTTTATCTGTATATTTAAGACTCACACACCGAATAACTTATAGAATATCAGCGCATTAAAGACAGAGCATGCACTACAGGATTTTCCTGCCTGATCCTCGGCATGTTGCTGATGACACTAAAGTCATGACAATAAATACAAGGAATTACAATGAGATACCCCCCTGGTGTCAGCCAGAACGATTTTGACAGAGCGGTAAATCAGTTTGAAGCGGCTATAGGCAGTGACTGGGTATTCACTGACGAAGCGGATGTCGACCTCTATCGGGATGCCTACTCGCCCTTGTGGGGCGAGGAAGAGGAGAAAATCCCCTCCATCGCCCTGGCGCCCCGGTCAGCAGAAGAAGTGCAGGTATTAATGCGTATCTGCAACGAATTCCGTATTCCTGTTTATCCCGTATCCACCGGTAAAAATCTGGGCTATGGCGGATCGGCGCCCGTGCTCAATGGCAGCGTGGTGCTGGATCTCAAACGCATGAACCGGATTATTGAGGTCAGTGAGGAAAATGCCTTTGCGCTGGTAGAGCCGGGCGTTTCCTATTTTGACCTGTATAACTATATTCAGGAGAAGGGGCTCGATCTGTGGATTGACTGCCCTGATCCCGGCTGGGGCAGCCTGATTGGCAATTCCCTGGACCATGGCGTGGGTTATACCGTGAATCCCTATCGTGATCATTTCGAGGCCCACTGCGGTATGGAAGTGGTGCTGGCGGATGGCGATATGGTGCGCACCGGCATGGGCGCCATGCCCAATGCCGAAACCTGGCAACAGTATCGCTGGGGTTATGGCCCATGGCTGGATGGGCTGTTTGCCCAGTCCAATTTTGGGGTGGTGACCAAGATGGGCTTCTGGCTGTATCCGGCGCCGGAAGCCTTCCGTTCCGGTTCGGTGCAGGTGATGGGCTACAACGATGTTCATGAACTGACGCGGGTGACGGCAAAGATGATGTATAGCGGCATCCTCAATACCAATGCCGGCGTGCAGTCACCGATGCAGTTCGTGCTGGGACAAAACCCGGAGATGCAGGAACGCTATGAGCGCGCCAACGCCGAAGATATTCGCATCCTTGATGAATTTGCGCAAAGCAACAACACGCCGTTCTGGAGTTCTTCCTTCAAGTTTTACGGGCCACAGGAGATCGTCGACAGCTCCTGGGAGTATGTAAAAAAACAGTTTGACCACATTGAAGGCGTCCGCTTTCAGGATCAGGAAGCACTGCAATTTCCCATGCCCTATGAAGAGCTGATGCAGACTTCGGACGAAAACCATCTGGGCGTACCCTCCATGTCTGTATTCCAGCTGGGTAACCGCTCCAACTTCAATCCGGCCGGCACCAATGGTCATCTTGGCTTCTCGCCGGTGGTTCCCATGACTGGCGAGGCGGTGCTAAAAGCCAATAAAGTACTGGGTAAAGTCTTGCGTGATATGGGCGGCAATACGGTATTTAATGTGCCTCCCTATTCCTATCACCAACGCACCTTTACCATTCTGATCGGTTTCACTGTAAGCCGCGATAGCGACACCAACCAAAAGACCCGCGAAATTTTTCGGGAACTGGTCAAAGTGGCGGCAGAAAATGGCTGGGGAGAATACCGTACCCACACCGCTTTTATGGATGATTGTGCGGCTACCTATTCTTTCAATGACAATGCATTGCTGCGCTTGCAGCAACGTCTCAAGGATGCCATCGATCCCAATGGCATTATTTCAGCGGGTCGCTATGGTATCTGGCCGAAACATATTCGTGATGAAGAGGGGAAGGGGATTGCCGATACAAACTCTGCCAGGGACGATGAAGGAGGCAGTAATGTATAAGGCATTGATTCTGCTTGCCGGTGTATTGATCAGCACAGGAACACTGGCGCAGTCCGGCGACCCGGTTAATGGCAAGGCCGTCTACGAACACTGGTGTTCACCTTGCCATGCCCCGGGTGCCCGCAAGCATCCGGGAACAGCAGCACTGGAGTTTCTCTACAAGGGTGAAAAACCCGCAGTGCTGGAGGAGCGTCTCGACCTGACGCCGGCTTTGGTGGCAACCTTTGTCCGCAACGGGGTGAAAATCATGCCGCCTTTTCGCAAGACGGAAATAAGTGATAAAGAGCTTTCCGATATCGGCGCTTACCTGTCCCCAAGATAGTCAGTCCTTTCTAACAACAATAACAAGGAGGCGGTTATCAACGATCTGTTCTGGAAATCTACTGCTGTATTTTTTTACTGCAGCATACTCCTGATAATTGGCTACCTGGCCTCGCGTCGCATGCATAACATTCGTGACTACTATGCGGGCGGTAAAAAACTCGGCTTTATTAATGTGGCTTTTTCAGCCCGGGCTACTGGCGAATCAGCCTGGCTGTTACTTGGTCTTACCGGCACCGGTTTTGCAGTGGGGTTGCAGGGCTTGTGGATTGCCGTGGGTGAATTGCTGGGAGTGGGCATTGCCTGGCTATGGATGGCAAAGCCCTTTAAACGACTCACCGATCAGTATGACAGCGTCACCATTCCTGATTATCTGGAATCCCGTTTTCGTGACGATGGCCACTGGCTGCGCCTGATCGCCGCCGGCGCGTTGATAGTCTTTGTCCCCATCTATGCCGGTTCCCAGGTCTTTGCTACCGGCAAAGCCTTTAATGCCTTCCTTGATATCAATCATTACCTGGGTGCCACTATCGGTTTTCTCGTGGTGCTTTTATATATCACCAAGGGAGGCTTTATTGCTGTGGTCTGGTCCGATGTATTTCAGGGGCTGCTAATGGTGTGCGGTCTTGTGTTGCTTCCGTTGGTTGGTTTGCTGGAACTGGGTGGTATAACCAACCTGTTGCAGTCCCTGGGCAACAGTTTTCCTGCTCACCTTACTCTGACAGCCGGGCAGGGCTGGACCACCCTTGCCGTCATGCAGACGCTTGGTTTTCTCGCTATTGGTATTGGTTTTCTCGGATCGCCACAGGTCTTTGTACGCTTTATTTCCATTCGTAATGAAGAGCAAATAAAAAAAGGGGCAGTTGTCGCACTTTGCTGGACCTTTCTGGCAGATACTGGCGCTGTCTTGCTTGGGATGACCGGCAGGGCGCTGTTCACGGATGCTGATCTGGGTTTTGATTCCGATAATATTCTTCCGGTAATGTCACAGGCCTTGCTTTTGCCTTTCTTTGCCGGCGTCTACATCGCCATGGTGCTGGCCGCCATTATGTCTACTACTGATTCCCTGCTGGTGCTGGCTTCCAGTTCTGCGGTGAGGGATTACTGGCAGAAAACCCGGCATCCGGAAATGAGTGATGACACCTTGATGAAACTGAGCTGGCAAGTAACAATGGTTTTGGCCCTGCTTTCATTTGGCATCGGTATCGGCATTCTGCTTTATGATCTTGAAAACGGTATTTTCTGGATTGTTATTTTTGGCTGGTCCGGTATTGCTGCCACCTTCTGTCCGGTCATGATACTCAGCCTGTGCTGGCCAAGACTCACGGCATTGGGTGCCAAGTGCGCGATGGTGGCAGGGTTTCTTTCTAGCATAGCGTTCAAGTTTATAGTGCCGCCGCTATTGTCTGCAGCCGGGTGGGATGATGGAGTTAGTTATTTGAATGCACTGGACGTTCTGTTGCCAGCCTTTCTGGTGTCCGGCCTTGTAGCGGTTGTGGCCAGTCTGATGGACAAGGCCGAATTAAATGACCAATAAATCTGACCAACTGATCTTTTTGGTAAAAAATTTCAGAGTAAACAGGAGGACAGATTCTGATCTATAGACAGTTAATTTGACCCAATGGATAAATTTATTAACAACAATGGAATTAAGATTCATTTCCAGGAATTTTCTGGTGATGGCCCTGTGCTGATTTTGTTACCGGGCTTGACCGCCAATTGTCGTGTATTTGAAGGTTTACTTGCTGCCGGATTGGGACAGGCCTGTCATGTTGTCAGTATGGACCTGCGAGGCAGGGGGATAAGCGATAAACCTGCAAGCGGATATTCCCTGGCAGAACATGCCGAAGATGTGCGCCACCTGATTGACAGGTTCAGGGGTAGGGAGATTATTCCCGTCGGCCATTCTTTTGGCGGTCTGGTTGCCGTCTGGCTTTGTGCCCATTATCCGGAGTTATGTGAGCGCCTCATTCTGCTGGATCTGGCCATTGAAACTACTGATCCAAAAGTTGTGGAGCTGCTGAAGCCTTCTCTTGGTCGTCTTGACAAGACCTTTGCCTCCGAAAAAGTTTATCTCGATACTATGCAACTAGCCCCCTATCTCTTCGGATGCTGGGATGAGCATCTTGAGGCCTACTTCCGTGCTGATGTTCGGCAAATTTCAGGGGGTGGAGTCAAACCACGCTCAAGCAGAGAAAATATAGGCGCCTGTATTGAGGCCGTCCTTGACGAGGATTGGCCTGAACTTTTCAGGTCTCTTAAGACCAGCACCCTGCTGGTAAACGCTGTGTCCGATTATTCTGCAGCCGGGCCGCTGGTGCCAGCTGACTAGGCCCAGCGCACAGTCAGAGCCATCCTCGACAGTTCCTACAAAGCCGTTCATGGTAACCACATTACCATGTTATTCGGGAACGATGCTTTTCACACAGCACAGGCCATAATTACCTGGCTGTGATAGAGACAATTGCTTTGCTGGCCATTGTCATTAATAGAGTATCCGCATCTTCTTCAAGCACAGCAGGCAGGAGAGGGACTGAAACATACACAGTGCTACTGTTAGAGATTTAGCAGGGATTCCACATTCCGTGGCGGGGCTACGTCGCGTTTTATCTCCAAATCGGCACCTGCCAGCGAGGTAATCGCCCTCATCAACGCAGCACTGGCTGAGAACCTTGGCTTTTCCTGGGGCAGGCAAAGCGACTCCCGGGCATGATTCCCGCACGGAGACGTTTCCCGGCGTCGGATCAGGTCTGTACTGAGAGCAGGATTTTTTCCATAACATAATCTGGCGAAATGTCTTTCATACAACGATGCTGGTGCAAACAATGACCCTTGTTACAGGCCGGGTCACAGCTAAAGTCTCCCCGGACAATCTTGCTTTGTTGACCAAGTGGCCCCCAGATTTCATCGTTGGTGGGGCCGAATAATACTAAACCGGGCAGACCCAGCGCGGAACCCAGATGAAAAGGCCCACTGTCGTTACCGACCATCAAGGCGCAGGTATTAATGAACTGTCCCAGTGCTAACAGCGACAGCCTGTTACACAGATCAAGGGGAAGGGAGTCGACGCCAGCCTTTTGCAACTGTCGCGCTATTTCCTGATTGGTATTTTCATCAACACTCCCGGCGCCCAGCAGGACTGCCTGAAAACCGGCAGCCATTATTTCTTTCACCAGCACAGCCATGCTTTCCACTGGCCAGCGTTTATAGTCTTTAGTCGCCCCGGCATGAAAGGCGATGGTTTTTAACTGAGGATTCCAGCCCCACTCACGCAATTGTGCTGTCAGAGTGTCGGGAAGTGCGCCAGGGTTAAGGTCTAAATAATTTTTTTTCGGTTCCGGCATGCCGAGGGCAGCAAAGACATCATAGTAGCTATACCAGCGATGACGGCGCCCAGGCTCACGGTTTTCAAACTGCACTGGAATCACGGCATCATAGCCATTTTTATGACGTGCAGGACTAGAGCCCAGTTTGAATGAGGCGCCAGAGAGTCGGGTTAAATGACTGCTAGCGGAGTCTTCTTCAATATTGAAAGCGATATCCGCTTTGAATGTCCGAATCTCCTTCAGGCAGGCACGGTACAGGGAGATTTTTTTAAACAGGCCAGACTGACTAATTTTCCTGCGCGGGAAAAAGATCAGGCTGTCAGCGGGAAAGCTGTTTTCACAAAGTCCCCGGTAGCCTTCATCAATAACAATTTTCAGTTGAATCCCCTGATCCTGGCAGTAGCGGACATAGGCCTGCATCAGGCCGCCTGCCAACAATAAATTGCCCAGGTACTTGGTTGGGTTAACCAGTACTACTCGTTGACGATTCTTGGGGACAGGTTTATTCACTGTCCTGGTAAAGTGCCATCAGTTCACCCACATTGGTAACGGAGATATCCGGCCAGGTCACTTGAGGCCGGTCATCAAAGGCATTGGGACCGCCGGTACCGGTATGCACATAAATGGCAAGAGCACCGTTATTTTTTGCCATGGGCACTTCAAGGTCGGCATCATCACCGACTACGGCGATCTCGTTTACCTCAAGGCCCAGATGTCGGGCCGCACTTTCAATGGCATGGGAAGAAGGTTTACCAAGTACGATGGCGTCTTTGCCAGTCAAGGGTTTCAATGCCGCCGCCAGCGCACAGGAAGTGCCGATGCCAGGACCATTGGCCGTTGCAAAAAAAGGCACATCGGAGGCAGTATATAATTCTGCACCAGCCTTGATTGCGAGCCAGGCATTTTCGATATCCTTGAAACCGAATTCGCGATACCAGCCAATATAGACAGCGTCGACAGGGCCAGGATTTTCAATACTCGACAGCACAATCTCCAGACCGAGATCAGCCAGAGGCTCCCACACACCGGGGCAGCCTAACACCATGATACGCTTGTAGCCTTGTTTGACCAGATAGTCCGCAGCCACGCTGCTGGGTGTCATCATGGTGTTTTCGTTCATGGGAATACCGGCGTCGCTGAGCACCTTCACATAGTCGGAAGGGGAGCGTGCCGTGCCATTGGTCATCACCACATAGGGAATGCCTTTATCTTTGAGCAGATTAATAAAGTCTGCGGCACCTGGCAGCATCGCCATATTGTTGTTTTTCTTGTCGCCAAGAATGAGTGTGCCATCCATGTCGAAAACAAAGCCCTTTACTCGGGTAAGTTTGTCATTCATTTGATTTGTCATTAAGCAGGTCTTTCCAGCTGAAAATTCAGCCGTGTACTATACTTTGTTCGTTAAGTTTTTTCATTACAGCTGAAAAGTGGGTGATTTCAGAGCAATTGACACTATGCAGGAAAAATCATCGCCTGCTCAATCAGTTATGCCCCTTGTCTGTTTGGGCGTGCATGCTACATTTACTATTAAATCACGTAGTAAAATGTACAATACGCCTCCCTTCTTCAACCAGGTGGGGCAAAGTAACCTAATTTAACTGAAAAGCAGGATAAAAAGTGAATCTATCAGGTAGTCTGATTGCCGTCGTAATTTTGTTAGTCGCCAATGGTTTTTTTGTAGCAGCTGAGTTCGCTCTGGTGAAAGCCCGTAGTTTCCGCATAGAAGCCCTGGCCAATAGCGGGAGTTCCGCGGCCAAGCTGACCGTGAGAATACAGTCCCATCTGGAAGCTTATCTGGCGGCCTGTCAGCTCGGTATTACCATGGCCTCTCTGGGCCTGGGCTGGGTCGGTGAGCCAGCGGTAGCAGCATTGCTGGAACCCATGTTCCATTGGGCCGGGGTTCCGGATGCCATCCTCCATACAACGGCTTTCATTACCGGCTTCCTGATTTTCTCCTCGCTGCATATTGTGATCGGGGAGCAGGTGCCAAAAACCTTTGCGATTCGCAAGGCTGAGGTGGTTTCGGTGTGGATCTCCTATCCACTGCATTTCACCTATATGCTGGTTTACCCGCTGAACTGGATCCTGAACTGGTCTTCCGGTTCATTGCTGGCGCTTTTTGGGGTGGAGGAAGCCACCCATGCTGAAGTCTTCAGCAGTGACGAGTTCAAGGGCATGGTGGCCACCTCTCAGGAACATGGGGCGCTGGAATATGACAAGGCCAATATGCTGAATAACCTGTTTGAATTCGATCAGCGGCATATAGGCAGGGTGATGATTCCGGTTAACTCTGTGGATCTGCTGGACATCACCGACCCGGAAGAAGAAAACCTGCGAAAAATCCGTGACGGCGGGCATTCCAGGTTTCCGGTGGTTGATGGCGGCAGGGATAACGAAATAGTCGGTCTATTGCTGACCAATGATCTCTATTCAGCCATGCTTGATGGTGAAGAAAAGCCCTGGAGTGATCTGCGACGTTTTTGCAGACAACCGATGGTGGTGCCGGAATCCCAGCGCGTCTCTACGCTGTTTGAGGATATGCGCAGCAATCGTGCCCATATGGCTTTCGTGATTGATGAATATGGCAAATTCCTGGGCATTATTACCCTGGAAGATTTGCTGGAAGAGATTGTCGGTGAAATCGAGGATGAAACCGACGCCGAGGAATCCACCATGCCAATTACGCTTCTGCAGGAAGGTAAATGGCAGGCTGATGGGCTGGCATCGCTCGGTGATATAGAAAAGGTTGTGGGCCTGTTAGTACCAACCGAAGAAGAGGCCAACAGTTTATCGGGGCTGTTAATGAATCAGCTGGAACGTATGCCAGCTCCCGGTGACATTGTCTTAATCGATAATTTCAGGTTGACCATTCAGGATATTGAGGATCTGCGTGTCGGTCAGGTCATCATTGAAAGATTACCTGATGATGGCGAAACCCTGGAGCTCACCGAGAACGAATAATCTGCTGGTTACTAAAGTGACACCTTGATTATTCTTTGGCGCGATCAATGGCTTCCTGAATCAGTTCACGGGCTTTTTTAGCATCGTGCCAGTCCCCGATTTTTACCCATTTGCCAGGTTCCAGATCCTTGTAGTGCTCAAAAAAGTGCGCGATCTGGTTCATGGTGATTTCCGGCAGATCCTCATAGTTATGAATATTTTCATAGCGTCGGGTCAGATGGGGTGAGGGGACAGAAATAATCTTCTCATCCATGCCGGCGTTATCTTCCATGATCAACACGCCAATCGGTCGCACATTGATAACACAACCCGGCATCAGTGGGCGGGTATTACACACCATGACATCAATGGGGTCTCCATCATCGGAAAGCGTGTGCGGCACAAAACCATAATTTCCCGGATAGGTCATCGGCGTATAGAGAAAACGGTCTACCACCAGGGTGCCGGATTCCTTGTCCAGTTCATACTTGATTGGCTGTCCGCCAATCGGTACTTCAATAATGACATTCAGATCTTATGGTGGGTTGTTACCGATTGAAATCGCTTCGAGTCTCATAGATATTTCCTGAACCGAGAGAATAGTGAACAGCTATTTCCATGACAGAAAAGGCGAAACAATATAATTATGAATAGTGGCCAATGTTATCATGTCGCAGGGCGAATGAATGACCGTTTTCTCTCATTGTGGGGACTACAGTCGTGGATTTTTTGCAACTCTGGTCTGTGCGCCCGAAGTGTGTAAAATTGTTCGTGTTATACCAAATCAGTTAAAGATACAGGCACTTCAATAACCTGGTTAGCAGGTTGGGGGAAAGGGGAATGAAAATTACCACTATCGGGCGTTTCACAGGTACGCTTTTTCTATCACTATTATTTCAGCACGGACTTATGGCTGCTGAAAATGCACCGGCCAGTCCGGATGGTTTGCATATTGATCCGGTTGGTACGGGGCCTTTTTATTACGATACCGCCGAGGGCATGGATATTCGGGTCAGGGTTCTTGCCCGCGGTCTGATCCACCCCTGGAGTATTACCTGGCTGCCTGATGGCAGCGCCCTGGTGACAGAAAAAAATGTTGGCCGTATTCGCCGCATCATTAATGATCAATTGGTGGAAGAACCGGTTCAGGGTGCCCCCACCGGGATAATGGTCAGCAAATACAAGGGTCTGCTGGATATCACTACCCACCCTGACTTTGCCAATGAACCCTATATCTATATGAGCTACAACAAGATATTACCCGGTGACAAAGAGGCCATAGCGGTGGCTCGGGGACGCTGGGATGGCACCAATATTCAGGACACGCGGGATATTTTTGTTGCCCAGGAAGGCACTACCAACGGTGTGCGCCTCCTGTTCGGTGCGGACGACATGTTGTATGTCGGAGTCTATGTAACGACAGACAATTCAAACAGTTTTGAAACCATGAGCCATAAAGGCAAAATCCTGCGTTTCACCCCCGAGGGCAATATTCCCGATGACAATCCTTTTGTCGGCCGCGAAGGGTTCTTGCCGGAAATTTACAGTTATGGCCATCGCACGCCTACCGGCATGACGCTTAATCAGGAGACCGGGGATATCTGGAATACCGAGATGGGCCCCAACGGTGGCGATGAAGTGAATCTCGTTGTGCCTGGTGGAAATTATGGTTGGCCTCTGGTCAGTTTTGGCATCTCCTATGGCGGTGGCTGGCACAGCGAGAGCTTCCAAATGGAAGGTGCGCGCAACCCCATGGCTTTCTGGATGCCGGGTATCTCGGTCACCGGGTTGACCTTTTATACGGGCGAAGAATTTCCGCGCTGGCAGGGTGATCTGTTTGTCGGTGGCATGCAGGAAGGGCAAATCCCTGGTACCGGGCAGCTGCACCGCATTAAATTCAATGAAAACATGGAAGAAATTCGCCGCGAATCTCTGCTTTCGGATCTGAGACAGCGCATTCGTGATGTAAAACAGGGACCTGACGGCAGGCTTTATCTGCTTACCGATGAAGATGACGGGGTTCTGTTAAGAATAGAAGCCGTCGCCGACTAACAATATTTATTCCCGGCTTCCATTATTGGGGAACCGCGGAATTATGAAACTGGATAATTTTCCAGGCGCCGTTGCGCAGGGCAAGCACCATGCTTACCCGTAGCGGCGTGCCTTCACTCTGACCGCTCGGAACCACTTCCCACATGCCTGAAATGGCCACCAGATTGTTGCCTATATCGACACTCTCATAGTCCCGGGCGCGGGCAATAGTCTGCCCCGGCGGGTTGCGTCCAACCGGTTCGAAATATAAGGCGACTCCTGCCGGATCGGTTACCAGTGATTGCGATCCGGTTCCCCAGAACAGGGCATCTTCAGAAAACAGGCTGGTGACAACTTCCATGTCAGTATTGGTCATGGCATCAAGGAACTGTTCGAATACTGCTGCAGCTTCAACTTCGGCATCACTTTGAGCCTGCAGTGATGCTGGCAGCCCGATTAACAACAGTATGGACGTAATGAAAATTTTCATTGGCTTACCGATTTAATGTCAGTTTGAAGTTTTTCTGACTGACAGAAAAATTTGCTGGTGATTTTTTACCTTTGCCGTGATGCAGTCCTTTCAATAGCCGCAGCACTGGTGAAATGGTCGGGTTGTAGTGGAGCTCATCAGGTGAGCGGGTACGCATGGCATCCACCTGATCTACCGGCATTACTGCGCGCAATAAGAACTCTTCATCAGACATGCGCTTTGAAAACTGCTTGCGTCTGTCCTTGAGGGTCATGGTGATTGGTTCTTTTTCTATTTCTTTGGTGCGTGGCAGAGACATGATCCGGTCCAGCACATTTTGATCCACCGGCGCCGTGGGGCGTCCAAAGCGTCCCAATACATATCGTATTGCCTGATCCGGTATCTGTTCATAGCGGCCGTCACCCATAACATTGAACATGGCCTGGGTAGTGACGATCTGGGGAAATGGGGTAACCATAATGGGGGAGCCCAGTTCTGCCCGGACGCGCTCCACTTCCGCCATCACCTCATCAAACTTGTGCTCCAGCTTTAACTCAGCCAGTTGTCTGCGGGTGGTAGTCAATACGCCGCCGGCGACCTGGTGGCGTAAATAGGAAGCATCGTAGGCCTGAGGTTTACCGACCGCCAGGCCTTCGGCTTTTGCCAGGCCAAAGTAGTAGTCTTCCAGTTGTTTTAGCGCGGTTTCATTAACATCCACAGTGTGGCCGTGGGTTTTCAGATTGGCAATAGTTTGTGTGGCGCAGGGTAATGAAGAGCCATGGGCCAGCGGGCCGATCGCCACATGCAGCGCATCAATACCCAACTCGGCGCCCACCATGTAGTTGAACTGGGACAGGCCGATGGTGCAATGGGAGTGAAGTTCCAGCGGCAGACTACCGATTTCCTTTTTCACGGCCGGAATCAGGGTGCGCGCTCTCTCCGATGTCAGCAGACCGGAAGGATCCTTGATATAGAGCAGGTCAAAATCACCGGAGGCCGCAATCTGTCTGGCGCAGTTGGCATAAAAGGCATCATCGTGGACATCGCTCAGGGTATAGGTCAGCGCCGCCATGTTTTCGGCATCGCCTTCTTCTTTCACAATGCGGGCGACCTGCATCAGGGCATCCATGTCATGCATGGGATCAAGCAGGACGAAGCGGCCGATGCCGTTTTTCATCAGGGTTCTGTAGGCCAGCCGCATGAAATCATGATCGGCCGTCTCCCAGGAGATAAAACGAAAACCGGTAGAAATAAATTGTAGCGGTACATTGGGCAGGGCCTGATGCATCAGACGTATACGTTGCCACGGATCATCCTGGTGATAGCGCACGCCGACCGCCATATGGGTACTGGAAGTAAAGTCGATGGCACGAAAGCCAACCCGTTCCATCAGCGGCGCTGCCTGCATCATCTGGTGCGTGCCCATACCGGTCATGCTCCACATGCATTGGTTGCCATCGCGGATACTGACATCCACCAGTTTTATATCAGCCATTGGCAAGTTCTCCTGCAGGGGTAGTGTCCAGCATTTGCTTTAAAAAACGCGTGTCCACACCGCCTTCTATAAATTCCCCGGTTGCCAGAATGGCCTGGTGTAAAACGATGTTGCTTTCAACCCCTTCAAGATGGCATAGCGCCAGCGCATGTTGCAGGCGGACTATCGCTTCAGTACGATCCTCGCCCCAGACAATCAGCTTACCGAGCAGGGAATCATAATAAGGTGGTACCGTGACACCGCTTTCTATATGTGTGTCTATTCTGATGCCGGGCCCCGCAGGGAATTGTGCTCTTGTTACTTTGCCCGGGCTGGGCTGGAAATCATTCTGGCAGTCTTCAGCGTTGAGTCGACACTCAATAGCATGACCATTGAAAATAATATCACTTTGGCTCATGCCCAGAGGTCGACCTTCGGCGACGCGTATTTGTTGGGCAACAAGATCGAGGCCGGTAATAGCCTCAGTAACAGGATGCTCCACCTGGATGCGTGCATTCATTTCCAGAAAATAAAAACTGTTACGCTCGACATCGACCAGAAACTCAACGGTGCCGGCGCCCTCATAGTCGAGGTGTTGAGCAAACGCCACAGCCGCGCTTTGCATTTCTTCGCGCAAGTCATCATTAAGACAGGGGGCCGGTGCTTCTTCCACCAGCTTCTGATAGCGTCGTTGGATCGAGCAGTCACGGGTGCCGAGATGGATGACCTGCTTGCCATCGCCCAGTACCTGAACTTCCACATGACGTCCGCTGGCGACGAAGCATTCCAGATAGATGCGATCATCATTGAAGGCATTTTCCGCTTCTGCGCGCGCCAGGGTCATGGTTTTTGCCAGATCAGCCACATCATGAACTACCTGCATACCACGGCCACCGCCGCCGCCTACGGCTTTGATAAGTACTGGATAACCGATTTCAGCCGCCAGTGGCTCCGCTTCCTGGGGGGTATTCACCGACCCGCCGGGTACGATAGGCAGATTTGCTGCCACTGCATTTTCACGCGCTTTGAGTTTGTCACCAATAGCATTGAGCTGGGCTACGGTTGGCCCAATAAAAATAATGTTGTTGTCTGCGCAGGCCTGGGCAAGCGCGGCATTTTCCGAGAGAAAGCCATATCCCGGATGAATAGCATCAGCCCCGGTCTGCAATGCTGCCTGTAGCACAGCGTTTACATTCAGATAACTTTGCAGGGAAGGAGGTGGGCCAATCTTGATTACCTGATCTGCCATACGGGCAGGCACAGAATCCAGGTCAGCTGCCGATGCCGCCAGCACAGTTTCAATACCCAGAGTCTGACAGGTTCGAATTATACGAACCGCAATTTCACCGCGGTTCGCTATGAGTAAACGGTTAATCGATTTCACGGCAGCCATCAAGAGGGTCTGACTCGCATTAACAGTTGCCCTTTTTCAACAAACTGCGCATCGTCGATAAGAATTTCAACGATCTCACCGCTGAGACCGGCAGGAATAGAGTTCATCAGTTTCATTACTTCAATGATGGCAATGACACTGTCTTCATTAACACTGGAGCCAATTTCGACGAAGGGATCGGCGCCGGGTTTCGGCGCATTGTAGAAAGTGCCTACCATGGGGGCGCGAATATCCAGCAGCCCTTCTTCAGTAGCAGCCGATTCAACGGTGGCGTTCCCGTCGATGCTTGCAACAGTGCTGGTGACTGCCGACTTGTCGCTTGCTCCGGTGTTCGTTTGCTGTGTCCAGCCTTCTTCATCCTGCTGTAATTTAAGGGTGAAGTGCTCGGTTTCCAGAGTCAATTCCCTGTAATCAGTTTCTTCCAGTAAGCGCAGAATATCCTGTACATCTTTGTGACTTAAACTCATTTACTTTTATTGTCCTTGATTAATTGGGAGCCCATTACGTTGAAAATATGGTCATAGGCTTTAGCTGCAGGTTTGGCCACAGGTGCCTTGTCTTTTGTTGCCCAAACTGTTTCCGGACGACTCTGTAGTAGCAACACGCTGTTATTTTCATTACCGGCGCTGTCATGGGATATAGCCCATTCAATATCCTGAGCGCAGCCGTAGTGTTTTTCCACGCGACGGGCGATTTCAGTCAGCTCCCTGATTTCCTCATTACTGAGACAGGAAATCACCTGGCGTTCTTCCTCCACTGGCCTTTCAATAATACCGCCTTTCTCATCAGGAAGGTGCTCGATAGCCTTGGGTGCAATATTTTTGCCGGTAATTTCACTGGTGATCTTGTTGACCACAAATTTGTCCGGAGTTACCTCGCCGCTGACGATGCTGGAACCCAGTCCCCAACTGCCTTCAATCGTAACAACAGATTTATCACCGCTGGTGGGGCTGCGGGTAAACATGACTCCAGAACAACGCGAGTTCACCATGGTCTGCACGACCACGGCCATGGCCAGATCTTCCTCGGGAATATTCAGCCGCAGGCGATAGGCAACAGACTCGGGGTTGTAAAGACTGGCCCAGCAGCGGCGCACGGCATCCAGCAGTTGCGCTTCGCCTTTTTGCCATAAGTAGGTGTCCTGTAGTCCGGCAAAACTGGCCTCCTCACTGTCTTCACTGGTCGCGCTGGAACGAACTGCTACCGGGATATTGTCACCCAGGTCGCGATAGGCATCAGTAATGACCTGAGCAAGAGATTCCGGTGGTGGAGATTTTTCTACCAGGGCGCGCATGTCACTGGTGACGCTGTTCAGTGTCGTCACATCATCTGGATCCAGCGCAACTATTTTTTGGCGAATACCATGTTCCGCATCAAGGATATCCAGGTAGGCTTTAAACGCCTCGGTAGTAATCACATAACCATTCGGTACGTTGATACCGGCACTGCATAATTCGCCCAGGCTGCCGCCTTTGCCGCCAACAAGAGGGCGGTCGGCAAGGGACAGGTCCTTAAACCAAAGAATGGAATTTTGAGTATCTTGAGTCATTTTTTTAATATTTTTTCTCAATTGCGTCCATGCAACGCCTTATTTAATCAAAGATTCACTGAAAATCATCAGGTTAACTATTGATTATTGGTATGGGTCTGACTCTCAATCCGCAGTTAAGCTGAGTTAGATCCGCAGCTTCAGACACTGCTGACGATACATGCATGAAGCTCTGTGTAATTTACCACAGACGCTTCATACATGAGTGCTTAAAGGCAACAAATTTGACGACAGGTTTAACTGTCAAGAATAGTGACTATACCAGTATCCCCATCAACTCTGATTTTTTGACCATCTTTAATGCGCTTGGTGGCTGATCCGGTGCCTACTACCGCTGGCATACCGTATTCCCTGGCGACAATTGCCATGTGGGACATGGTGCCGCCTATATCTGATACGGCTGCACTGATTTTGCTGAACAGCGGGCTCCAGCTGGGGTGGGTAATGGGACACACCAGAATATCGCCTTCGTTGATTGAGCCGAACTCATTGATACTGCGCAGAACTCGAGCAACGCCCTCGACAACACCGGGGGAGGCTGCATAGCCAATTATTTCATTTTCGTTCTGTATCGCAGGTGCCGCCCAGTTATTCAGGGTTTCTTTCGTGATCCCCCAGAGCATCTGCAGGGCAGGGTCTTCAATATTGTCCGGCATTGGCCCGATGGCGGGTGGTGCCTGCCACTCCTTCAATACTTCAAGCATGCGGCGGCGTTCGGCAATGATGGGGGGCCAGTAACCCTGATTGACCGGTCTGGAGCCAGCAGCCCAGCTGTTCATCAGGTTGCCCAGGGTGAGGTTAACCTCGGTATGATGCATATGGAAGATATCATCGCTTTTTTCAATAATGCCATGCATTGCAAGTAAATCACCGAATTCACGGATCTTGTTGAAAAAGCTGGTGGTCAACCAGTGCTCACAGTAGAACTTGTGATCTTCCACATAAGGAAACACCAGGTGGCTTACTCCCAGCATCTGGTCGAAAGCTGCTCTTTCCTCATCAGTGTTTAAAAGATCACGGTATTCCGTAATGATGCGTTCGCGCTCTGCTTTTAACTGTTCGGTAGGACGTTCCAGGTTATCCCCCTGTTTTACCAGCTCAATATAGTGGGGCAGGGCGGACAGTGGTACTGTCAGGTCATCATTCCAGCTGCGCTCAAAATGATAGAAGCCGTCACCGATACTGATGTTGAACCAGGGATCTCTTGATTCAGCAAGGGCATCAAGCCATTCTTTACCGGCGTCGCCCTTTGCTTTTACCGCGGGCAGGATGACATCCGGATTACCGTCAGTAGTAAAGACCTCATCGATACCGAGTTTTACCGCCAGTTTGGCCAGTTTCTTGAGCTCGTCATCGGGCCGGAACATAAGTACATCGATACCGGCGACCATGCGCGCGACTGTTTGATCGGTAATTTCAGGAAAGGCCTGTTTGCAGAACTGGAAAAAAACCACGTAAGCCCCGTATCCCAACATCAACATTTCGAAATGGTGGTTCCACATGATGGAATATTTTTCCAGCACATCGTTGTAGGTTTCGCGCAGGTAATGATTCTGGGAAATCCCTTTGGCTTCCTTGACCACTGCTTCATCTTCAAATTCTGGTAGCTCGGGAATTTCAATGGCATTCATATCCTTGATGAGCTGGCCCATACGTTTTTCCCACTGGCCATAGATTTCATTCCAGTTTTCGTAATAGTGCCCAGCCCGTTCCTGGAAAATGCTCAATCGATGTTGAATTTCTTCCGGGTCGGTAGCGGTATTGGCCGTAATATAGATGCGTCCATTGATGCAGCGATAGTCAACCCCTTTGCCAGTAGGAAAGGCAAAGACCCGATTCACAAAAGCGCCCATGGCATGATAGGCGGACTCGGCAGTAATCATGTCAAAGGCTGACATGGGCTCGGAGAAATGCATGGAGTTATAGAACCAGAAACGTTCATCATCTTCCGGTTGCACATGGGTGTAGTAGGGGTACATTTCAGCCCAGTTCTCAGCTCCCGGGGCATCTTCTATTTCGCTTGGCATGGGAAAAGGGCTTTTCTTTTCGCTCATCGTTCAGACTCCGCAATCAACAAGGCTAGTTTTTCAATTTAACCTTACTTTTTTTATTGGTTTATTTATCGGATGGGTAAATATAAAGGAGACTAATCATCGCCTTTCTGGCAAAAAAATGGAAGTGCCCGGGATTTTCAGCTATTAAACTCAAAGCCGGGTGGAAATTTAAAGGCATAGTAAAAGCAGTCTTTTCCAGCGTCAGAACCGGTTGCCAGCTACTCAGCTCAGCCCTGATCAGCTTGCGCATTATTACCTTTTCTATAGATATCAAGAATATGTTCGAATGCTTCCTTGAGTGTGAGTTCGCGAAAGTCGGTAAATTCTCCGGCATCCATGAATACCCCATGTTCCTGACATACCTCATACTGGATGTGAGGCTGTTTGGGATCATTCACCGACTCCATTGTTTTGTCGCAACGCGGGCAATCAATTTTAGTGATTTCATTGTAAATCCGACCGAGATAGGAATCGCCATCATCCAGAGTAACGGAGGTCCATTCATCCTTGACCTTTTCCGCTTCTCCCTGATCAAACCAAAGGCCGGCACAACGCACGTTTTTAAATCTCCATGGTTCCAGATAACTATTGTGACTAAAGTGTATAGCGAGAGGATGTAATTTGCTATTCCGCGTGTTCCTGATAAAGATAATCCCGGGTTATCGGTACGACCCCATGCTGTTTCGCCAGCTGACACTGGTATACCACCAAATTGGCAAATTCAAAACTCATATCACAAACCGCCAGATAGAATTCCCACATACGGTAAAAAGACTCATCCTTGAGCCCCACTATTTCATCCTTATGTGCCTCAAACCGCTCCAGCAATGCTCTTAGTGTCCAGGCATAATGCATGCGCCAGATTTCCACGTCGGTCAGCATCAAGCGACTTTTTTCAATGCCGATGGCGGTTTCCGAAAGATTGAGGATTCTGCCGCCGGGGAACATATAACGGTTGATCCGGGGATTGGTTTCCAGGGGGACGGTTTTATTGCCAATGGTATGAATGAGCGCGGCCCCCTTGTCATCAAGCATGTCATTAACGCGGCTGAAATAGACCGGTAACGCAGCAACACTGACATGTTCCAACATGCCAACGCTGACTATTCGATCATATTTTCCCTGATGCTCGCGGTAATCGGATAACAGGAATGTGGTTTTGTCAGAAAGACCACGGGCTTGTGCTTCATCCGTGGCAACCCGCAGTTGTTCCTTTGACAGGGTGATACCCGTAACATGGACATCATGATGACTGGCCAGATGAAAGGCCAGACTGCCCCAGCCACAGCCAATATCGAAAACTGTCATACCTGGTTTGAGCAATAATTTACTGGCGATGTGCCTGGCCTTGTTAAGTTGTGCCTGTTCAATACTGTCGTTCTGATCGCGAAAATAGGCGCAGGAATAATACATTTCCTTATCCAGAAACATGCGGAAAATGGTTTCTTCGGTATCATAATGGTGGGCAATATTGCGATAACTGCGGGTGATATGGTTGAACTGCTGGTACAACTTGATCAGTGGCGTATACCACTTGATGACGCCTTTAGGCGAAAAATTGGTGCGCAGTAAACCAAGAAGAATACGCAGATCCTGGTCACCTGTATCCCAGCCACCCTCCATTTAGGTCTGACCCAGTTCAAATTCCCAGTCTCTTGCTATCCGTTTGATTGCCTTCTCATCGCGAATAAACCAGTCAGCTTCAATGCCGGATTGTCCAAAGCGGTGATGGCTTCCATCGGGTAAGTGCAGGTTCAGGATTCCTTGCTTCACATTGTTTTTCAGCAACTTCAGGTACATCTATATATTCCCCGTCAGACAGTTATTTTTTTATGAAACAATAGCATCAGAATTATGAAAGAAGGCCTTGCGTGCACAGAACAGTCCGGCAAGAGCGAAAAAAGCCTGCACTATATGGTTTATCTCCGCCTGCAGACTCGGTGCTCCAAGTTCAGGCATAAAGGGCATGCCAATCCAGTAAGGAAGGTAATAACCCAGCAACAACACCAGACTGATCCACCAGGTCAGAGGCTGGCGGACTTTCTCGTTGGCAAAAAACAGATAAAGCACTATTACGATGGTAGCGATATCCCCGCAGGCTTCGCGTAGCGCGTGATACCAGGAATGGGCCTGGCCGCCACCAAAATCACTTTGTACAAGATATGCCGGATCCCCGATATGGGTAAAGGTTGCCAGCAGGCTGGTCAAGCCATAACAAAAACCGAACACAAGCATGGCTCTGGCAATATTTAATTGGCTAATCATGAATAATTTCCTTTTATGCGTTTTTCGTCACAAAGAGAATTGTCCGAGTTTAAACTTTTTGGGTTTTTGTATAGGTCTCTTTGTTTTTTGCTTTTTATTTATCGTGACAGGTAGCGAGGTTATCAGATGTGTGCTGTTATTAAAAAAACACCACTGTTAAACTTTGTTAACTAAACAACTGGTATAGTATTTTTTCAATTCTTCAATTTCAAATACTTATGGCAAAACTTATCAAGCAGCCCCTGCTGCATTTTTTGGTCGCAGGAATACTTATTTTTGCAGGCTACCAATGGTCAGCACCGGCTGTGCCGGATATTGAAAACCTTGAAAAGGTTATTCCGGTAGACAGGCTTGCCCTGTTAAATTTTATGCAGTTCAGAGCGCAGGCCTTTCAACCGGAATTATTCAGTGAACAGCTTGATGCCTTGAGCGAATCTGACCTGGAAAAACTGGTTGATGACTTTGTGCGCGAAGAAGCCCTTTACCGGGAAGCATTGGCCCTGGGGATGGATCAGGGAGACTATATTATTCGCCAGCGTCTGGTGCAAAAAGTAGAGTTTCTGCTGGAAAATATGGTGAACCAGTCGCTGGTTCCCGATGATGCTGTAATAGCCGCCTGGTTTGATGAAAGGAGAAGCGATTATCAGATAGATGCGGTCTACACCTTCACTCATATATTCTTTGACGCCGGTGAGCGTGGCCAGGAACAGGCGCAACAGGATGCCTTGAGTTTGTTAAACAGCGCGAACATTGGCGATATTGCCTTTAATGATGCTTCGCAGTACGGCGACCGTTATCCCTTTCTGCAAAATTATGTAGAACGTACCCGTGATTTTGTCGTGAATAATTTCACTGAAGACTTTGTCGCCCGGCTTGATGCTTTGGCTCCCTCTGATCAGGATTGGGCCGGCCCTTTTGAATCCCGCTATGGTTTTCATCTGGTGATGCTGCGCAGTAAAACAGACCCCTATATTCCAGCATTGGAAGAAATAAGAGAGCGGGTGCTGGATGACTGGCGCTTTGAGTCTGTGCTGCAAAATCGCAGAGAGGCCGAGCAACAGGTTATTGATGCCTATGAGGTCAGGCTCGACTTGCAGGCGGGCCAGTAACAATGAAGCTGAGGTTTTTTTCGATTTTCCTGCTGGTGCTTGCGCTTTTCGCACCTGCGCTGTTTGCCCATGATGCACGACCAGTAGTGGTCACTATCACTGAACAACTTCCTGCCGCTTACCAGTTTTCCATCAGGGTACCGGATACTGTTGAAGCCAATAATCAACCCGCGCTTGCCTGGCCAGTCGGTTGCATGGAACAAAACAGGGTAAGCCGTCCTGGGGGGAGCAATGGCACCGTACTCTGTGATTTACCGCTTGCAGGCAACCTGATCACGCTGGACTATCCCTTTTATAATCCATCGTTGGCGACTTTTTATCGCCTGACGACTTTGGCAGGTGACAATATGACTGCCATGTTAACGCCGACAAGTCTTGAGTGGACTATTCCGGTCAAGGCCACAAGGGGAAATATTGCCCTTGAGTATCTTGCTCTGGGTATTGAGCACATTATTGGCGGGCTGGATCATTTATTATTTGTATTGGGGCTGCTGGTTATTGCCGCTACCCTGAAGCGAATACTGTGGACGGTGACAGGATTTACCATTGCTCATTCCATTACCTTGTCATTGTCCTCACTTGGGTTGATTAGTATTCCCATCGTTCCGGTAGAAGCTGTTATCGCCCTTTCTATTGTTTTTCTGGCCTTTGAAATTAGTCGGGAACACACTGATAGCCTGACTTATCATTATCCCATTATCATTTCATTTGGTTTTGGCTTATTGCATGGATTGGGTTTTGCCAGTGCTCTCGGTGAGATTGGTCTGGTGCAGAATGAAATAGTTATTTCCCTGTTGTTTTTTAATCTTGGGGTAGAAGCAGGGCAGCTTGCATTTATTTTTCTGGTAAGCTTTTTGTTTTTTGCGATTAGTCGAGTCACAAAGAATTTAACTTTGAATGGATATGCCATAAAAGATTTAATGACACGTCAACGTATGGATCTTATTGCGGCCTATGTTATTGGTATACCATCGTTCTACTGGCTAATCGATCGAGTAGCTCAATTTTTATTGATATAAGTGGATAGGTAGGAAGACACCTTGATTGAAAACGCTCTGCTTCAATCCTGGCTAATTTTTACACGGTACTTTGACGAAATTTGAACGCTGAATAAGCGGGGGAAATACTATAAAAACTTTTGCTGAGAAAATTGCTTTTATTACCGGAGGTGGTTCCGGAATTGGTCTTGGTATGGCGAAAGCTTTTGCCGAACGAGGTATGTCTCTTGCCCTGGCTGATATTGACCAAAGCAAGCTTGAATTGGCGCGGGAAGAACTGGAATCCCTTGGCGCGCAAGTAAGAATATATCCCCTGGATGTTGCCGACAGGGACGCTGTGTGTGAGGCAGTAAATGATGCCAAAAGATTTTTTGGTGCCATTAATATCGTCTGCGCCAATGCCGGTGTTGCCGGCAATATGGGGCCTCTTGAAAATGCCAGTGTTTCGGATTGGGATTGGGTAATTGACGTGAATATGAAAGGGGTTGCCTATGTCGTTCAGGCCTGCCTGCCCCATCTGCTGGAAAATCCCGACAATGCCCATGTAGTCATTACCAGTTCCATCAGTGGTTTGAGAGTCTATGAGCCAAGCCGCGGGCAGGGTATGTACAACATGTGCAAATATGGTCTTATCGGATTGGCCGAAGCCCTGAAAGTGGATATGCAGCCCTATGGTGTCGGGGTGTCTGTGTTATGCCCCAGCGTCGTCAATACTAATCTTTCCCATTCCGGGCTCAACCGGCCGGAAAAATATGGCGGAGCGCTGGCGGCGAATAATGATCATGAGCTGGCTAATGCGGCAGCCTCGGGAACCGACCCCCTGCAGTTTGGTCGTTGGGTAGTAAAAGCAATCGAGCAAAATTTGTTTTACGTGATTACTCATCCTGTTGATCGAGAGCTGGTGGAAAAACGCCATTCAAAAATCATCGAAGCGTTTGAAAATAGTAGTCAGCTAACCAGCCAGGAATAGACTTCGAATTTATTCCAGTCCTGCCAGGGCATTTTTAATTAGCGACTCAATATCGCCATCATCATGAAAGCCGGCGGCTTTCGCCCTTGGCAGTATCAGCGGCGGGTAGCTGCCAAAATTCTCTTCCACCCACGGGTCCGGGGCATAGTGAATTAATGACTGAACATCATGCTGCGGAAATAACTCGCCTATCCTTGCAACCAGATCCTCGATCGTCACATGCAGAGCTGGCAGGGTATAGGTGTTTGCTGTCCGTGAACCGTTTTTACTTTCAGTTGTTGCCAGCGATACAGCATGAAGCAGATTCTCAATGCAGCAGGTGACGGACATGAGCCAGCTTCTGGCGCTGGCTGAGACCGGACAGGTAAATGGCTCGCCACTGCTCAGGCAGCGAAACAGGTCGCTGAAAAAGATTGAAACCGCCCCATTGGGTTCCGGTGGCCTTGCCACTATGCCGGGAAGTCTTACCGAGCAGCCTCCAAGCCAGCCGCGCCTGACATAATCATTCAGCAGGACTTCTCCAATGACTTTCTGCGCTCCATAACTGAGGTTGGGAGTGGGCAGGGTATCGTCATTCACTTCTGCGACGGCGGGTTTGCCATACACGGCAATAGAACTGGCAAAGATGACGGTCGGGGTATTCCCCTGCTGCTTCAGCTTTTCCAGCAAAGCCATGGTGCCATGGATGTTGGCGTCCACGCCTAGCGCGTAATTTGATTCCGCCAGCCCACTGGGCACACTGGCAAGATGAAAAGCCAGATCCACGGGTTCATCAATGGCCTGTGCCAGTAATGCTTCATCGGCGAAGCTACCTTGTATACATTTGATGACTGGACT
>JAHEHN010000011.1:58865-67117 GCA_024644515.1 Gammaproteobacteria bacterium | reverse complement strand
GGGATCTGATCCAGCTTCAGATCCATGACACTCAGCCTGTCAGGGTTTAGCCCGCCACCCGCATGGAGTAACTGACGGGTAAGATGTCTGCCAATAAAACCATTGGCGCCGGTAACCAGGATATGCATTTTGAAAATTCCTTAATTCTGATTATTCGACATTGGCCTGGGCCGCGGCTATCCGGGCGATGGGAATACGGTAGGGACTGCAACTGACATAATCCAGACCCAGCTTGTGACAATATTTGATAGAGCGCGGATCACCACCATGTTCGCCACAAATTCCATACTTGATGCCTTTCTTTTTGCGTTTTGAATCCTTGATAGCCACTTTCATCAGCTTGCCAATGGCGCGCTGGTCGAGAGAGACAAATGGATCCATCTCGATAATTTTATTGGTCAGGTAAGCAGGAATAAATTTCGCAGCATCGTCGCGGGAAAAACCGTAAGTCATTTGCGTCAGATCATTGGTGCCGAAACTCATGAACTCCACATCATTGGCAAGTCGATCGGCGCCCAGGCAGGCGCGGGGAGTCTCCATCATGGTGCCGATCTTGTAACGGATAGAAAGACTTTTTTCCTTCATCACTGACTGAATACCGCGGTCGATGATTTCACTGATCATGCGGATTTCGCGTACATTCACCACCAGTGGAATCATGATTTCCGGCAGCGGATGATAGCCCTGTTCCTTGGCGGCCAGCGCGGCACTGATGATTGCCCGCACCTGCATTTCGGTAATCTCCGGGTGCACAATGGACAGACGGCAGCCGCGCAGTCCCAGCATGGGGTTCACTTCTGCCAGATCCTTGATGGCATTTTTAATCAGCTTCAGAGGCTTGTCGATATGGGCACTCAGGGCAGCGATATCGTCTTCTGTGTGCGGCAGGAATTCATGCAGCGGGGGATCCAGCAGGCGTATGGTGATGGGCTTGCCATCCATGATGCGAAACAGTTCCAGAAAATCGTCATGCTGAAATTTTTCCAGCTGTACCAGGTAAGATTCCCGTTCCTCGCGGGTTTCTGACAGAATCATGCCGCGCATCACATCGATGCGCTCTGCAGCAAAGAACATATGTTCGGTCCGGCACAGACCAATTCCTTCCGCGCCCAATTCCAGAGCTCTGGCAGCATCTTCCGGTGTTTCCGCATTGGCACGTACGTTGAGCTTGCGGTACTTGTCTGCCCAGTTCAGCAGGGTCTGGAAATCATCGCTGGAAGACGCCGTGATTTTAGGTATATCGCCAAGCATGACTTCACCGGCAAGACCGTCCAGGGTGATGATATCTCCACGCTTGATAATCTGGCCTGATGCTGTGGTAGCTGTGCCCGCTGCAGTATCAATAGTGAGTTTGTTGCAGCCGGTAATAGCGCAGACTCCCATGCCTCTGGCGACCACTGCGGCATGGGAAGTCATACCACCGAGCTCGGTGAGGATGCCCTCGGCAACCTTCATGCCATGGATATCTTCCGGTGTGGTTTCCCGTCTCACCAGTATTACCTTGTTGCCTTTGGCGGCTTCCTGCACTGCCTCGTCCGCAGAAAAGACCACGGCACCGGTAGCACCACCGGGACTGGCGGGCAGGCCGCTGGCAATAATATCCTTCTTGCCCTGTGGGTCGACCATGGGATGAAGAAAAGCTTCCACATGTTCCGGTGATACTCTGAGCAGGGCTTCCTTATCAGTTATCAAACCTTCCTTGACCATCTCCACGGCAATCTTGACGGAAGCACGTCCCGTGCGTTTACCACTGCGGGTTTGCAGAATATAAAAACGCCCTTCCTGAATGGTGAACTCAATGTCCTGCATATCCCGGTAGTGATTTTCCAGCAGTAACTGGGTGTCAAACAGTTGCTGGTATACATCGGGCATTTGATCTTTCAGGGCATCAATGGGCAGGGGAGTGCGGATTCCGGACACCACATCCTCGCCAGCGGCGTTGAAAAGAAATTCGCCAAAAAACAGTTTCTCCCCATTGGACGGGTTCCGGGTAAACGCGACACCGGAACCGGAATCATCACCAAAATTGCCATAAACCATGGACTGGATATTGACCGCGGTACCCAGTGATTCAGGGATATTATTCATTTCCCTATAAACGTTGGCGCGGGGGGTATGCCAGGACTGGAACACCGCTTCCACTGCCAGTAACAATTGCCGGAAGGGATCCTGGGGCAGGTCCACCAGCTGCTTGAAATGGTCGATAACCCGCTGCCAGTCCTCGGCTTCCATCTCGATATCCAGCGACTTGTTGTTTCCCTTTTTGTAGTCATCAATGGCCTGTTCAAATTGTGCACCGTCCACTCCAAGTACCACATTGGCAAACATCTGGATGAAGCGACGGTAGCAGTCATAGGCAAAGCGGGGGTTTCCTGTTTTGCGCGCCAGGCCTTCGACGATGTCATCATTAAGACCAAGATTGAGTACCGTATCCATCATTCCCGGCATGGACACCGGTGCCCCGGAGCGCACTGACAGTAACAAGGGATTGTCGGGATCACCGAAATGGGCGCCCATTTTTTGTTCTACCAGATCCAGCGCAACGCGGTATTCCTGCTCCAGGCGGTTTGGTAACTTGTTGCCGTTGGCAAAAAATTCTCGGCAGGTATCGGTGGTAATAATAAAACCAAAAGGCACAGGCAGGCCGAGGTTGGTCATCTCGCAGAGATTGGCACCCTTGCCGCCCAGCAAGTCCTGATCGTCCTTGTGGCCTTCATTAAAAAGATAAACACGCTTAGCCATACAACATTCCGCTTGGTTTCAGGTAAAGATAATTTCAGGTGAACAGGAAGAGCATATCAGATCATGACCCGGCATTTCTCACGCCAGTGGATGGTAAAACCCGACGTGGAAAATATACAGGTAATGGTCTTCGCTTCCTGAAAACCGCATGCAAATTTCCATTCAGGGATTAATCACGGTTCGAAACCCGATATGGGAAGTGCCGAGACCTTTTCCCTGTGCCTGTCTGGCTTCCGGTCGGTAACGCATGCAGTAATTGGGCGCGCACAAATAAGAGCCGCCTTTGATAACGGCTACCGGCTCACCGGGCTGATTTGGATCATAGCCTTGAGGATATTTTTCCTTGTCGAGGAAGGCATGGCTTGAAAACCAGGGCGTTTCAGTCCATTCCCAGACATTTCCGATAAGGTCATAAAGACCGAATTCATTGGCGCTATAGCAGCCCACCGGTGCGGTGCCGACAAAACCGTCCTGGGTGTCATGCTGAAAAGGGAACAGGCCCTGCCAGGTATTGGACTGGTAAGTGCCTGCCAGGTCCCGGCGCAGACTGCTTTGCGCGGCAAATTCAAACTGGGCCTCTGTTGGCAGAGCATGGCCTGCCCATTGCGCGTAGGCCTGCGCATCCTCGTAGGCGATATGGACCACAGGATGATTTTCCCTGCCCTTAATACTGGAACCGGGACCTTCCGGTTGTTGCCAGTTGGCATCTGCCAGAAATTGCCACCAGCCGGCAAAGGGGTTGACCGGCTCATCACTGACATGGGGGGAGAAAACTGCAGAACCCGGAATCAGTTCGCCGCTGGTGGGGTTTTCAATTCCCCTTTCAGCCAGCGTGAGGTAACCTGTGGCTCTGACAAATTCGGCAAACTGGGCATTGGTGACTTCATGTTGTCCGATCCAGAAGCCTGCCACCGAAGTTTCAAAGGCCGGGCCTTCTTCAAAATAAGTGCCTTCAGCACCCATGGTAAAATTTCCCCCCGGAACCCAGACCATGCCGGGATAGGGAGAGTCGGTAACCGGGATGTCGCTGCATTGCAGAGCGAGGACATCGAGATCATTGCCCGGTCGCGGAAGGGTAGCAGCTCCCCAGCCGAGAACGGCAAGGATTCCTGCACCGCCGACAGCCAGACCAATAAAGAGTCCTTTATTCCGGGTAGACATAAATTAAACCGTTTTCCTCTTCATAACGTTCCCAGTTCTCAATCATTTGTGCCAGCTTGTCTGGCAATTCCGCGCCCAGGTCAATCTTTTCATTGGGATCGTCGGCCAGATTGAAAAGCATCCAGTGGGCATCCTCGCGGGCATCCAGGTCCCAAACAATTTTCCAGTCACCCTGACGCACGGCGCGATGGCCATTGAGTTCCCAGCCCACGATTTCCTCTTCAGAATGAACCTCATCCACTTCGCCGGTAATCATCGGCAGCAGCGACTTTCCTTTTATCGGCAGAACTTCCCTGCCCTGAAAAGACGTGCCCGGATGTTGAGTACCAGCCAGTGCAAGAAAGGTAGGCATAACGTCCATGACCGTTCCAAAACCATCGGTCTGGGTGCCGCCATCTATCATGGATGGGTAGTGAACAAAGGCCGGGACATGAATACCACCTTCAAAAGCCGTGGCTTTATGACGACGAAATCTGGTTTCACTTACCGTTGCCCAGTTGCGGCCATACATGACATAGGAAGTCGGGCTGCCGAGATTGTCGACAGTCTGGTCATAATATTCCTCTGTGATGACATTCTGAAAACGCGGGCTCAAGTCGAGACGACTGGATTCAGCACCATTGTCCGACATGAACATAATAAACGTATTGTCGTATTGCCCTGTTTCTTTTAGGTAGCTGATCACCTGACCCACATAGGTATCCAGTTCACTGACCATGGCAGCATAAACTTCCATGCGTTTGGCGGACAGGGCTTTTTCTTCATCACTTTGTTCATCCCAGCGCGGCGAAAAAACATCCAGCGACATGGGTTCAGCATCGGCGGGAATATGACCCAGTGCCTGCATGTTGGCGAAGCGTCGCTGGTAGATGGTTTCATAGCCTTCATCATAGGTGCCTTTGAAGCGCTCTATAACATCGGTCGGTGCCTGCAGGGGCCAGTGGGGTGCGGTGTAGGCAAGATAGGCAAAGAACGGTTTATTTTCATCCCGGTCTTCTTCTATGTACTGGATCATTTTCTGTGTGTAATCGCGGGTGGTATACCAGTCATCATCCACCTGAACCAGTTCATCGCCATCACGATAATTGGCATTTTGCGGACCACGCCAGTCCCAGGGGCCCAGATGGGCTGCACCGTCCAGGGAAACAAAATTTTTCTTGAAGCCTCTGGCATGGGCGCCATTTTCCACATCATAGCCCAGGTGCCATTTACCGGTCATATAAGTGTTGTAGCCGGCATCTGTCATCAGCTCCGCCAGGCTTGCCACACGAAAACTCAAATAACCCAGATAGTTGGGTTGATTCATGTGTCGGGGGTTGGAAGGTCCGGTCTGAATCCCCACGCCTGCCATATGGTTATCAGTGCCGGACATCAGCATGGAGCGGGTGGGGCCACAGGTCAGGCTGCTAAAAAAATCTGTCAGCAACATGCCATTGGCGGCCAGTGCATCCAGATTCGGTGTCGGTATTTCGCTGCCATAGAAACCAAGGTCGGCATACCCCAGATCGTCAGCAACAATGAGCAGGATATTGGGGCGCGTATCAACTGACTCTTCAGTAGCTTCGGATACGTTCTGTTCCCCGCTGCAAGCCTGTAATAACAGACAGGTCAGGATACAAAAGAGATGGTGGCGTATGGTGGTTGGCATTGTTTCCCCTCTAAAACTAATTGGTATCTTTGTTATTTTTTATTCGTATTATCAGGTAGCAAATTTGTTAAGGTATTCTCAATAAAGGGTAGCAGGCTGATGGCTCTGTTGTAAGCGCCGGCAATTGTTACCCGGCATCTTGTGTCTCGCTGGTAACACATACAATAGTGCGTTTAATACTACTTAGATAGATAACGGAAGGCAAAAGTACTAGGCTCCTCGAGCACTCCTGACAATTACCCTGCATACCTTGAAAATCCTGCTGATACCGTCTACCTTCCTATCCTGATATTTACTTCCCAGATCCTGTCATGACTGATACTGCAATTCCTCCTGTTCCTCCCGTTGCGCCAGCTAACGATGCCCGGCCTGAGAGCGGGTCAGATAATACCATTCTGGGTCATCCCCGCGGCCTGGTGATCCTGTTTTTTACCGAGATGTGGGAACGCTTTTCCTATTACGGCATGCGTGGGCTGCTTATCCTGTATCTGACCCAGCATTTCCTGTTTTCAGATGAACGCTCTACGGTGCTTTATGGTGCCTATACCGCACTGGTTTATGTCATGACCATTATTGGCGGTACGCTGGCAGACCGATACCTGGGCTCGAGAAAAGCGGTAACCTTTGGTGCCATTCTGCTGGTGCTTGGCCATTTTGGAATGGCTTTTGAAGGCAGCGGTTCACGTCAGCTGATGACCTATAATGGCAGTGATTACCAGTTGACCCTGGATGGTCGGGGCGGCGATGCCAACCAGATAATTATTTCCGATCAGGGCACCTCCCTGATCAGTTTCAGTGAGGGGGCCACCAATCTGCTGGTCGCTGACCCGGGTCTTGTCGGACTACCGGCTTCCATACCCACCGACAGCTATAGCCTGCGGGTTGAAACCGAGCCCTTGTATTTAAATATTCTCTATCTTTCGCTGGCATTGATTATTGCCGGCGTCGGTTTCCTCAAAGCCAATATATCCACCATAGTCGGTTCGCTTTACGGCTTTGGTGACAGTCACCGTGACTCAGGATTCACCATTTTTTACATGGGCATCAACATGGGTGCCTTCCTGTCGTCCATATTTTGTGGCTACCTGGGTATTGCCTTTGGCTGGAAGTACGGCTTTGGCCTGGCTGGTATTGGCATGTTGTTTGGCTTACTTATATTTCTGAAATATCAGCCCTGGCTTGAAGGCAAGGCTGAGCCACCCAATGCAGAAAAATTAAAGGAAAAAGTGCTGGGTCCGATCAATATCGAACAGATGTGTTATTTGACGGGGCTGGGCATAATCATCGTGTCGATGCTGTTGGTGATGAACGCGCATTTGGTAGACGAAAGTTATGTGGGCTTGCTTGGCATTATTATTTTTATTCTGTTGCTGGGCTATGCTTTTGTCAGTTGTAAAGGGGTAGAGCGTGACCGTATGTTGGCGGGCATCTATTTTATTCTTGCGCAGATTCCATTCTGGGCACTGTTTGAGCAGGCCGGATCGTCCCTTAACCTGTTTACCGACCGACTGGTGGATCGCACCATGCTGGGCATGTCCGTGCCAGCGCCCGTGTTCCAGTCGCTCAATGCCATGTTTATTGTATTGTTTGCACCCTTGCTGGCCTGGCTCTGGATTACCCTGGCGAAACGAAATCTCAATCCCTCGACGCCGGTGAAGTTTGCTTTTGGCGTTTTCCTCGCCGGACTGGGCTTCCTGTCACTGGTCGCAGGAATGCGCCTGTCAGGAGATGATGGCATGACAGCGGTTTATTTTATCTTCCTGATTTACTGGATCCATACCATGGGTGAGCTGATGGTGTCACCGGTTGGCTTGTCCGCGGTGACCAAGCTGGCACCGCCCCAGGCGGTGGGGATGACTATGGGAGCCTGGTTCCTGTATAGCGGCTTATCCAATTATCTGGCCGGGGTTATTGCTTCAACCACAGGGGCAGAAACCATAGGCGGACAGCTTGCTGACACGGCGGCAGCCAAGGCGACCTATGCAGCGGTTTACACCCAGGTAGGCTATATCGCGATGGCAATCGCCGTGGTGATGCTGCTGATTTCCCCGCTTATCAAGCGCATGATGCATTCTGCCTAGCTAGATCATCAGCGTTTCATCAGCTTTTCGGCAGTTTTTTACGCCTAAAAAGGATGCATCGTTTTCCCAGCTGCGCGATACTTGAGCGCGCTGGTGTTGTGGCAGGCTTGCAGAGGGCAGCTAAAAACAATAAATCCTCTCAACTTTATTCAACGTATCCTATTAATAATCCTCAATTCACAATACCGCTGAGAAATATTCATTTAAGGAAAATATTATGTCGAAATTTAAATTTCTGCTGCTAAGTGCCTGCAGCTTTTTGCTGGTTGCCTGTGGCGGCGATGACAGCAGTAATGCCGCAAGCAGCAATAACAGTGAAGCATCGGTTAGCGGCTCATCTACCATGCAGGCCTCGCAATCCTCCGGGTCAGCCTTTGGTAATGTTGATCAGGCACGTCTGGCCAACGCTGAAAATGAACCTGAGCAATGGCTGACTTATGGTGGCTCCTATAATGAGCAGCGCTACAGCTCACTGGATCAGATCAATACCGAAAATATCAATCAGCTGGGTCTTGCCTGGTATCACGATATACAGGCTAACCAGGGGCAGCAATCTACACCACTGTATGTGGACGGCGTGCTTTATATGACCGAATCCTGGGGGCAGGTCGATGCCATTG
>JAHEHN010000011.1:53039-58855 GCA_024644515.1 Gammaproteobacteria bacterium | reverse complement strand
GCTTCAAGCGGTGAAACTCTCTGGCGCTTTGACCCTGAAGTCGCCGGTAATGTTGCCGGGAAAGGTTGTTGCGGGGTAAACAATCGCGGTGCGGCAGTTTATGAAGGCAAGGTCTATGTGACGGCCTATGATGGCCGCATGTTTGCGCTTGATGCCGCCAATGGTGAAGTGCTCTGGGAAACCCAGACTGTTGATGAATCGCTGAACTATACCTCTACCGGCGCCGTGCGCGTTGCCAATGGCAAGATCTTTATTGGTAACGGTGGTGCTGAATTTCGTACTCGCGGTTTTGTCTCTGCACTGGACGCCGAAACCGGTGAAGTGGTCTGGCGTTTCTACACGGTGCCGGGCAATCCTGAACTTGGGTTTGAAAATGAAGCCATGCGCATGGCGGCAGAGACCTGGAATGGTAACTGGTGGGAACTTGGTGGTGGTGGTTCTACCTGGGACGGTATTACCTATGACCCGGTAACCAACTTGCTATTGTTTGGTGTCGGCAATGGCGCGCCCTGGAATCCTCTGGTGAGAAGTCCTGGTGGCGGTGACAATCTGTTCCTGAACTCCATTGTGGCTGTTGATGCCGATACCGGAGAATACGTCTGGCATTACCAGCAGATTCCGGCAGAGGAATGGGATTTCGATTCAGTACAGCAGATCACTATTGCCGATCTTGAAGTTGATGGCGAGATGCGCCATGTCGTCATGCAGGCCGCCAAAAGCGGTTATTACTATATGAATGATGCCTATACCGGTGAACTCATCCGTGCCAATAACTTTGTTCCGGTGAACTGGACCTCCGGCTATGACAAGGCGACAGGCAAGCCGATCATTAATGAGGCAGCGCAATATACCAAACGTACAGCTGCGACTATTATTCAACCTGGCCCTGCCGGTGCCCATGGCGCCGCGCCAATGTCCTTTAGCCAGGACACCGGGTTGCTCTATATTCCAGCCATGGAAAGCAGCATGGCGTTTACCAATGCACCGGAAAATATCGACGGCCGTTTTAACCTCGGGATGGAATATACCGGTGGTGATTATGCCTATGATGATCCGGATAACACCATTGTTCGGGGTAACCGCTCACGACTGGTAGCCTGGGATCCAGTAGCTGCCGAGGAAGTATGGGCGATCGAGGATGTGGATGTTGGCGGCACATTGACCACTGCGGGTGGTCTCTTGATCAAGGGCAATGGCCGTGGGGAATCCCTTGGGGTTTACAATGCCGAGGATGGCACGGAACTTAAATTGCTGGACACCCAGGCCAGGACTTTTGCCGGGGCCATTACCTATATGCATGAGGGTGAGCAATATATTGCCCAGGTGGTAGGGGGGCCTTCATTTCAGGGTTATTACGCACCCACCTATGCGCGTCTGCTGGTATTCAAGTTGGGCGGAACTGCTGAATTACCGCCTAAAACAGAATTTACCCAGCGCCCGTTTTCGCCACCTGAAGAAACAGCCACTGCAGATGTTATCGCTCGCGGTGCTGAAATCTATGGGGAAAACTGCGCAATGTGCCATGACGTAGGGGGAATGGCCAGAAGCTCCTTCCCGGATTTACGCAGATCTCCCATGCTGCATTCCGAAGAAGGCTTTAACAATATTGTACTTGCGGGTGCGCTTGCAGAACGCGGCATGACAAGCTTTGCTGCAGTGCTGAATGAGGAAGCCACCAATGCCATCAGGCATTACGTGATTTCCCAGGCCCACATTGCGATGAACGCCCCCAGTCCTTTCGGACCGCCGCCCGATGTGGCGCCAGAGGATGTTGATGAAGTCGAAGAGGCGACTCGAAATAACTAGAATAAAGCCGGAACATATGTTCCGGCTTTTTTTTGGATCATCTGTAGCTGCTGCGCTTGTCCTGGCGTCGTTAAAATTTTTTCTGGACCCGGTTACATAGTAATTCTATGCGCCCGGGATCCAGAAAAAATTTTGCCTGGCCAGGCATGCGCTCGCGACGCTACCTGCATCAAGCCTGTAGGTCGCCTGTTTGAGACTTCAGACTTGAGACTTGAAACTGGTTCAATGTCTCCTCCCGCCTCACTGAACCGCCCACCTTTATCCTTTTTCCTTTATCTTTTATCCTGTTTTTGTGACTTCCCCATCCCATCAGGATTTGATTGAAAATCCACGTCCCCTGTCATATCCTCGCAGTCATCAATCCAGGGAGGAACACATGCTTCTTTCTAAAATTCTGTTGAAAATCGTAGTCGCGATAGCGCTGAGTACAGCCGCTAGTTTCTCTTATGGCCATCATGGCTGGAGCTGGTACGGTGACCTGCCTTTTATTCTTACCGCCGAAGTTGTTGATGTGGCTTTTGGTAACCCCCATGACAGATTAACCCTGAAGGATGACAGTGGTCAGGAATGGAATGTCCTGCTAAGTCCTCCGGTACGCAGTCGCAGGGCAGGGCTATCCGATGAAGATGTTGAAGTGGGCGATACTGTTACCGCTTATGGTCACAGACGCCGCGAGGGGGATTTGTTTGAAATAAAAACAGAACTACTCAAAGTGGGTGAGAGAATGTTTAATCTTTACCCTGACCGAAAATAGCTCATAACAGTTAAAGTCACGGGCTCTATCGAAAAATTACTTCTGCTTAAGTAGAAAGTTTTTAAAAAAGGAGGTTTAACAGACCCATTAGTAAATAAAAATCAAAATAAAAAATAAAAAATAAAAAAAATAAACATGAGAAAGGGAAAAAACATGGATAAAAAACAATTATTCAGAAAGAAATCCGGTTTATTACGTTACGCTTGTCTGGCTGCAGTTTTTGCCCCGACATTGCATGCGCAGGTTCTCGAAGAGATAGTAGTGACCTCGGAGCGGCGCGAAACTGCATTGCAGGATACTCCGATTTCAGTATTGTCATTCTCCAATGAAATGATGCAGGCTCGCGGTGTACAAACCGTTGAGGATCTAGCCACCAACTCACCCAACCTGGATATCAAGGGTTCGCGCGGAACCGGAAATGTTTCGCCTACTTACCAGATACGCGGTATTTCAGGCGGAGGCGGCGCTACCGGTGAACGCGGGGTAGGCTTCTATCTTGATGGTGTCTTTGTACCACGTCAGACAGGTCCCTACATGCAGGTGCTGGACCTGGAGCGGGTCGAAGTATTGAGGGGCCCGCAGGGAACCCTGTTCGGCCGTAACAGCCTTGGTGGCGCTATTCGTGTTTTTTCCCAGCAACCAACTCAGGAACGCGATGGCTATGTGCAACTCACCGGCGGTAATTATGGCCGCAGTGATTTCAATGTCATGTTCAATACCCCCGTTAGCGATACCTTTGCCATCAGAGGACAGGCAGCCTATCTCAGTCAGGATGGTTATGTAGATCGCGGTCCCCAGGAACTGGGTAGTTCGGAAAACCTGATTCTGCGTCTGCGCGGTGCCTGGGAAGCCAGTGACAAAGTCAGTGTCAATTTTGGCTTCATGCATCTGGACTCTGAATCCGATGGTAATCCCCAGGACCTGGAAACCTTTGATATGTCTCCGGTGGATCCTATCAATGGTGTTAGTAATGTGATCAGTTTTGAAGGGGGCTATGCCGACTGGATGTCTGATTTCCTTGAAGCATCCGGACAGCCGCGTTTGCAGAACAATGATCCGCGACTGCTGCTTGATGATTACACCATGCCCAGCTTTTGTTTTCTCGATGATGCGGATCCGGACTGGGATGATCTGTGTAAGCAGGTGAATGAAAACACCTATACCCAATATGATATGACGGTCAATTGGGAGTTATCCGACACCATGAGTCTGACTTCTGTCAGTGGTTATTCGGACTTTGAAAGTAGCGGTATTACCGATTGGCAGTTGCTGGGGATGGAGCGTCGCCCCAGTGAGGCAGAATCCTGGACCTTCTATCAGGAGCTGCAGTTAAACTCCAGTCACTTTGACGGCAAGCTGGACATGGTCTCGGGTCTGAGTTATTTCCATGAAACAGCCGATAGTCCGCGTAACTACCTGTTACAGGCAACCGGTACCAGTATTTTTGGTGCACCCGGATTACCGTTTTTTACTCCAACAAACCAGAATCCCAATGGTAATGGCTGGACCGGTGGTCGTATTACCGGAGACACAGCCACTACCCAGAAATCCGATTCCTGGGGAGCCTTTTTCAATGGCACCTGGCATGCGACAGATGCATTGAATATTACCGCGGGAGTGCGCTTTGCCTATGATGAAAAGGATTATGAGCAGACAGAGTATGCTTCCGACAACTTCACCCCGGCGCCGGGCACTACTTCCACCACCGTTAACTCCAATGATGACTGGTCAGAAGTGGACTGGCGCGGAACGGTGGATTATCACCTTACCGACGACCTGATGGTCTATGGCACCATATCCAAGGCCTATCGAGCAGGCTCTTTTGCCTATCAAATTCTGGATAATGTGCCGGGGCCGGAACAGAGTGGGGACTTCATTACGGCCATCCCACCGGAAAAAGTGGTTAACAATGAGGTCGGGTTCCGTGGTGAGTTCTTAGATAGCCGATTGCGTTTTAACCTCACTTATTTCGATATGGAATACAGCGATCGGCAGAATGCGACCGCGGTCTCTGATCCGACCTCACCAGTGGGCTTCGCCATTCAATTGGCGAACCAGGGCACGATTGATCTGGATGGTGTCGAAATTGATACCCAGCTGGCGCTCACTGATAATTTCTCCCTGAATGCCAGTGCCGGCTGGATAGACAGCAAAGTGAATGATGTCTGTGTCAATAATGGTATTTTCCTGTTTCCATCGCCAGCTGAGCGAAGCTATCAGGTCGGTGGACTCTGGGATTTCGACCTGGAGAATAATGGAGGCCTGCAGTTATCGGTCAACTATGCCTACACTGGCCCCCAACAGACCCACCCAGGCGGCGTTGAAGCGCCTAACGGGCCTGGCTCCTCCGGTTGTGGTAGCGGTCCTTTCGGTGTGCCGGTGGCGGAATGGTTCCTTGATTCCCGTTATGAACTGCCAGGCTACGGCTTACTTAATGCCCGACTGTTATACACCAGCCCCGATGATCGTTGGGAAATGGCCTTGTTTGGCAATAATTTGACTGACAGGAATTACGGTAACTTTGCCAGCCGCTTTGGTGGTGGTTACTGGGAAGGAGGTCCACCCGCACCGGTTAATCTGAAAGCACCGTTGCGCTCAGCATTGGGTGTAACCCGGGGCAGACCTCTTAACTGGGGACTGACTTTTAAATACAGACTGGGATCTGGCGGCCGTTAAGGTTTGTCCGCAGTGTGAATAAAAACAGGGTGCATTAATGCACCCTGTTTTTTTATACTGGTCAAAAAGTAGTCCGCTTTAGCGAGTTCAAATACTTAAAAGCTGCACCGAAAATATTGCGCTATTGGCTGGTGATAATTCAAGCGATAGGCAGGAGGTAAATAATATGGCGTCATACAAACTCTTGATTCTGGCATCTATATTCATCCTTGGCTCCTGTGCTACAGTGACACCGGCGAATCTCGATTGTTCGGATCGCGAATGCCTGAAGACTCTGGTGGATAATTACCTGCAAGCCCTGGTGCAAGGTAGCCCCGAACAATTACCATTTGCAGAAGATGCAGTCTTTGTAGAGAACGTGGAACGCAAGCCCCTGGGCTCCGGCCTCTGGCAAACTGCCAGTGCCTTACCGAATGATTACAGAATATATGTGCCGGATCCGGTTTCCGGGCAGGTAGGTTTTCTTGGCTTGATGGAAGCGGAGGGAGACCCGGTTTTGCTGGGTTTGCGTCTGCAGGTAGAGCGGGGACAGATCATAGCCGCTGAACATTTGATCTCCTGGATTACCAGTGAGTCGACG
>JAHEHN010000011.1:0-52939 GCA_024644515.1 Gammaproteobacteria bacterium | reverse complement strand
AAGCGGGTATAACTACTCTCGCTTTTCCCCCTGCTCTCTTCATACTCTGACCCCAGAACTGATTCATAAAATGGCAGGCACTGAATTTATGATATTAATCAGGTGCTTAAGTGCTTGTGACTTGTTCGATTCGACAATGTTTATTATCAAACGATGATCCTGAATCATTCCTGAATAATGGTCTGTTGCCCGGCACTCTCCAGTGTTTGGAGTTTCAGTTTTCAGGTGTTCCGGAATTCAGTGCCTAAGCCTTATGGACCTTTAATCCAGCGGTATTGTTGCTAATAAACCCACCAGAAATTAATAGCTGAAACGCATACCCACTTCAACTGAACGACCGGCTTCAGGCGCAAAATTGCGCAAGGTTGAGGTCGATAACCGGATATCATCATCACTGGTATTGCGGCCACGGGCAAACATCAGCACTTCGCTGCCACGGCCAACCGTGATGCTGTAATTCACCCCGAAATCCCAGCGCGTATAGCTTGTGGTTTCTTCTTCAAAGTTGCCCGGTTCATTCTGTGCACTGCCATGAATGAATGAGGCAAACGCAGACAAGGCCCCGTTTTTATAGTCGAGACGTGAACCAAAGCGGGAAGGGGGCATTCTGGGAACATCGCCATTACCCTCAAGCTGCCCATTAATTGAATCGCCAAACACTTTTAACTCAAAATTTTCGTTAATGAAGAAAGTCGCATCTACTTCGACGCCACTGAAACTCGCATTCACCTGGCGATATTCTCTTATTGGAAAGTCATCCACCACAGCGCCGGTATTGATCAAGGCAATATAATCCTCAAAATTATTATTGAAGGCCGTCAACGTGAAATTGAAATTTTCTTTTTCCAGATAAAAGGTGATATCAATATTTTTGGATGATTCTTTTCTCAATGAGATATCGCCAACTTCACAGGCAGCAGTAGCAAAATGAATGACGCAGTTTTCCGGATCGCCCAGGGCAAAATTGGAGTAAAGTTCTTCAATGGACGGTGCGCGTTCAGCATGGGAAAGAATTAAGCCCAGGGAAGCGCCGTTGCTAAGATCCCAAAGTCCGGAGGCAGAGTAATTGAAAGAGTTGAAATCCAGCTCTGGTGCTGCTGGATTTTCCGGGTCATAACTGTAGCGACCCATGCGCGCACCCAGCTCCATGGTGAAATCGCCCCAATGATAATCTTCAACTACGAATACTCCCTGATTCTGGATATCGATGACCGGAATAAAACTTTCCTCACCAATGGCGCCAAAGGTTTCATTGGCCGTCTGCAAACCCACCACACCATGCCAGTTGCCAACTTCGGCATGAGTAATTTGCAGGCGTTGCTGCCAGGAATCATTGCTGAAACGGGTGCCGACCATGCCCGGGCCTTCCATTTCAGCATGGCCATAGTCGGTATAGGTCAGTCGATAATCCAGGTGTTCGATCCAGGAGTTGAGATCACGCAATTCACCTGTCAGGTCGTAACGGGTTTGTGCCATGTCGATGAAAATATTTTCTTCTTCATGCTCATGACCTTCTTCCTCGTGATCTTCGTCATGGTCTTCCTCATGATGTTCGCCATGCACACCAGGGGGCAAGCCATAGGTATTATCAATACGATTGACTGCAAGCCCTAAAAATCCACTGTCAAAAATCCAGGAACCACCAAAGGTAACAGCTTCAGTTTCACCTACGGTATTCGCGATATAGCCAAAGGTATTTTCATCCTCGTCATCCCCATCGGCGTCCACAGTGGCAGGATTTATGGCAAAGCCGGGGATATCGAGGTCATTCCATTCGCGCCTCATGCCATCCATATGCCAGGTGAAGCTGCCGGTAGAGAATTCCAGTCGCGATACCACGGTATCCAGATCCGCCGCCGAGTCATGGCGTGCCTCAATAGTAAACACGGGGGTGTCCAAAAGGGAGCGTGGAATACGGTTATCTATGACATTCACCACGCCACCGATGGCACCACCGCCATAAAGTAGCGTTGAGGGGCCTCTTAATACTTCGATGGCCTCGGCAAGAATAGGCTCTACTGCCACGGCATGATCCGCTGAGTTCCCTGATGCATCTGCGTTAGGTACGGCATTGCTGAGGTTTAATACCCGGCGCCCCTGCTGTCCCCGAATAACAGGCTGTCCGACAGCCGGGCCGAATGAGGCATTACTGATGCCGGGCTGGTTTGACAGTGTGTCACCGATGGTCGAACGCGTGGCATCACGCAGTTCCTCACCAGTCAGAATAGTAACTGGCAGTGCGGTCTGGGATCGTATGGTATGCATGGCCGTAGTAGATAACTCATAGTCAGCTTCCTGGGCTACGGCGGAAACACTCACGAGAGTGACTAACAATACTTTCATGTTTTTCATTGAAGTCTTTACCTATCATTTTCAGGAATTCGCTTCTTTATAAGAAGCATGATTCGTACCAAAAAAACATGGCACGAAAAAATGGAATTAATGAGATAAAGAAAAGCGGCGGGGCGCGAGAATGAAAGGAAAAATCAGTGTGTGAAACCAGGGACTGACTTGGGTAAGGAATGGAAGCTTGTTTAAATTTGTTTGTGTTTAATGTGCTGGTAGGGCTGATCAGACCTGTTTCATTGGCATCGCCATGACAAAATACACAGCCAGCGACATGACTGAGATGATCATGCAGGGGCGAAGCCTTCACCACCTGAACACCCACCAAAGTCAGGGTGAGCATTAAAATGGTCAGAAGCTGGCGCATTTTCTTTATCTGTATGATATTCATCATGCTTTTTTCCAGCAGTGTGTCTGCTGATAATGCGTTATGAAAATAAAATATCAGGATACCACTATATACAGCCCCCTGATTCCAAAGTGCGAATTTAACAGATGACCGCCTTTGCGAAAAAGTCTTTCAGCTATGCTGAAAAATCTTCTCTCTGACTTGTGCTACTGTCAATCCGGTAATTTTAATGGTTTTCCGGGAGCTGGTTGAACCACTGCTGATGCTCACGGCAGCCGCTGGCAGACCAAGCAAGCTGGCCATGAACTTTTCAACCGCCTTGTTGGCCTTGCCTTTTTCCGCTGCGGCGCTGACTCTGATTTTTAATACTTGCTGCTCATCATCAAGCCATTCACATCCTGTGCTACTTGCCCCTGGCGCTACCTTGAGACGAAGTTTGCAAACAGGGCTCATACTCTGTTTCAAACAATGCCATCGACGATAGCCTGCTTGCTAAGGGGAATCAGTAGCAGGTTTTTATAAAGGCGGGCGGGATTAAAGGGATACAGGGCTGCCTTACGAGGTTTGAAAAGTCGTGTCAGCTTGCGCTTGATAAAGGCAAAGCTATGGTTCTGCCAGTAGCCGCGATCGTAATTACTGCCCAGCACGTAGATACTATATTCCTTGAATAGAAACTGAAGCTCGTCCGATCCATTAAGTCGCTCTATGGTAAGAGGATCATTCCATTCCATGGTGATGATGGGTTTGTGCTGCTGCAGGGTTTGTTTTAATCCACGCAGTACATAGACTTCGTGGGCTTCGACATCGATTTTCACCAGGTCCAGTTTCTTGATACCGGTTTCCAGAAAAACCTGATCACCGATTTTTTTGCTCACGGTCACCGCCTCGACATTGTCGTCACGTTTGTCAAAACTTGAAGCTCCCACATTGCCTTCCTTGACCATATAGATGGTTGCCTCTTCTTCCTGGTCGGAGAGAGCAAAAGGGAAAGTCTGAACATTGGTGAGTTGGTTCGCTTTTACGTTGCTTTCGAGCAATGCGTAGACGGCAGGCAGGGGTTCAAAAGCCAGTACCCTGTTAGCGACGGTAGAAAAGGCCAGCGTATGGTTGCCAATATTTGCACCAATATCCATGACTACCGGCGTTGTTATTTTTTTCAGCAATTCCAGTAACAGGCCCAGATTTTCCTTTTCATACAGACCATTGCGGGCAATCTTGTCGCCTACATGATCATTGGTGAAGGCCGTGATCTGGTGGCCAAGGGAAGTGGTTAACTGTTGGGTCTGCTTGGGCATGGTGTCAGGGTCGTTATCTATAGCTGAAATGCTTGCTCAGGTTAAACATTGCGGATCAAAGGTATATTCACCATTTAACCAGTCCATTAATTCAATCACTATTGGGTGATCCTGAAAAGAAGAATAACGCTTTACCAGAGCGCTTCTCTGTTCTGTGCTGATACCGGCCAGCCCGGCATCCTGGAACAGGGCGCTATCCTCGAACAACATTTTGCCCAGCTTTTTCGGACATAATACAGTGCAGGCCTCATGCAGTATGTCGTCCAGGTCCACGTCCTCTCCCTGGAATAATTTTCCCAGTGAATATAACGGTAATTGCGACAATCTGGGCTGGTTCATCGGGTTTGCCAACAAGCCCTGGGCAAGGGATTTCAGTTCTGTGCCCTTGTTTTTAAATGGACTCAGGTGGAGGTGCCCGGCCAGTTTTTCACTGTCGTTCACCGGGTAGTTATCCCACAACAGAGGCTTGCGATGCAGGCGTTCAGCGACATTCAGCAGGTGCTCTTCCGGGTACTGTGGGGAAAAGACCTGTTGCCCGGTCCAGAAAATATCCAGACGGGAATCCAGGTGACTGCCAAGCTCTTCCAGATAGTCAGTGGGCATCTCCCCGAAATGTCGGGCCAAAATCGGATCATCGGAATAATAGGTAGGACAAAAAATGAAATTTCGGGCATTACTCTGGCGTGTTACCTGATCCATGATGCGCAGCTGCTGGCTGGCAAGGGAGGGGACCGCGCCTTTCATGTCATCAAATAAAATACACAGGGTATCCGGGTTGATGGCATTAATCTCGTTAATTTTTCTAGCCAACGCATCCTGGCCTGAGGCTGAGAAATTCAGATATAGTTCAAACGGGCTTAGTCCGACAGCGAACTCAACACCGGCATTCTTGTAATAGGAAGACAGACTGATGAGTGAGACAAGATGCTCGGTGGGGCAAGGCTGCATCCACTGCTTGCGGAAATAAGTATCGTTTTTCGGGGCATAAAGATAAGTGGTAAAAGCATTACCACTTAAAAACTGCGCATATTGGGTTCGCGCTTCCCAGGACCAGCTTTTGCCAAAAAAGCCTTCGACTACTCCTAACCTGAAGGGCTTCACTTCTACCATGGGCTACCGAAATTATCAGAGATCGTTAATATCAGGCTGATTGTCGTCATTGTTGGCTTTGGCCAGACGCCAATGAATCAGAAAGAGAATAGATGATACCAGAATAATGATGGCTTGACGGAGCAGTGAGATGCCAGCCCGTTGCTAATGGAAAGCAAGTTCTGACTGCAGGCGTTCCAGCCTGACAGCGGAAATTTCTGCTTCACTCATGTTGGTAAAGCGGTTTTCCAGAGACTGTCCCTGCGCGAACCCTTCGCCAGTAATAAGTCCCGGCGCTGGTCCTCGGGATAAGTAGGCGCCGGGTGACTGGGTAAATGCCGCATTGGAACTCAGGTGCTGTATTCGATAAGGGTCAATGGTCAGCTGCGGTGCTGCCAGTGTGACCAGATTATACAAAGCAAAGCCGGTGGTAATGGCAATGCAGATGACACTGACAAAACACACCGCGAGTGCATAAAATCTGATACTGGCCAAGCGTTTCATCATATATTCTCAAACCTGGGCTTTTGAATTGGTTTTTGACCGCTTCTCTTATAGATCAGACCCGATTTGTCATGCAGTCTTTCACTCTGGCCAATGCGTCTTTAATGTTGTCAGTACTGCTGGCATAGGAGAAGCGGATATATCCTTCGCCCATATGGCCGAAGCTGGTGCCCGATACTGTGGCAACACCTACTTCTTCCAGCAACAGTTCTTCCAGCGCCTTGGATTTCATGCCGGTCCCGGTGATGTTGGGGAAGGCATAGAACGCACCCTTGGGCACGATGCAGGAAAATCCGGGCACATCATTGAGTAAATCAACAATCAGTTTGCGGCGCTCATCAAAGGTATTGAGCATCATATCCACGGCATCCTGGGTGCCGCTAAAGGCTTCCAGTCCGGCCATCTGAATTGGCGCAGACGGGCAGGAGGTACAGTTGATCTGCATGCGCTCGGCATGATCAATCAAGTCTTTTGGCCACACGCCATAGCCCAGACGCCAGCCGGTCATGGAATAGGTTTTACTCCAGCCATCCAGCAAGATAGTGCGATCGCGAATAGACTCATATTCCAGGAAGCTCACATGCTCCAGGTCGTCATATAACAGGCGCGAATAAATTTCATCCGACAGCAGGGTTACGTTGGGAAACTTCTCCAGACCTTTAACAAAACGCTCGATAACGTCACGTTCCAGAACTCCACCTGTTGGGTTGGCGGGAGTATTGATAATAATAAGGCGGGTATTGTCATTGATCTGGGCAAGTACGCGGTCCGGGTCAAAGGCAAAACCGTTCTCTTCCTGCAGTTCAATGGGAACGGCCTTGGCGCCGGAATAATTAATCATGGATTCATAGATGGGAAAGCCCGGGTTGGGATACATGATCTCTGCACCCGGTTCACCAAACATCATGATGGCAAAAAACATGGTGGGTTTGCCGCCAGGCACCACCATGACATTTTCCGGATCAACGCTCACGCCACGATACTTCTGAATATCGTTGGCGACGGCTTCTCTTAGCTGGGGCAATCCCTTCGCTGGCGTATAAAAATGAAAGCCATCATCCATCGCCTTTTTACCGGCTTCGACAATATTGTCCGGGGTGCGAAAGTCAGGCGCGCCAATGCCCAGGTTGATAATGTCACGGCCTGCAGCCTCCATGGCTTTGGCTTTCGCCAGAATCTTGAAGGCGGATTCGGTCCCAAGACGGGACATGCTTGCTGCTAGTTGCATAGTTTCCTCATGTATCAAAAAAGTGAATTATTATTCTGTTATGGCTGAATAGAGTCCGGCGCGAAGTTTCTGGAAATCATCGAGACCGGGATTGGGCGATAGAATCTGGCTAAGGTAAACCACTACCAGGTTTTCAATCGGATCAACCCAGTAGGTACTGTGATAGGCGCCGCCCCAGCCATATTCCCCCACTGAGCCCATGGTGCCTCGTGCTCCCACATCTTTCAGGACGGAGAAGCCAAGACCAAATCCGGTGCCGCTATTAAAGGGTATTTGACGCAGGTGATCTGTGGTCATCAATTCGATGGTTTTGGGGCCGAGAATCCTGACACCATTGAGTTCGCCACCGTTCAGGGTCATTTGCAGAAATCTGGCATAGTCATTCGCGGTGGAGGTCAGCCCAGCGCCTCCGGAAAAGGTAGCTTTTGGTCCGCTCAGATATTCACCCTGACCCTGCATGCTGGCCACAGCGGGCGCGGGTTCAATGCCACCGCCAGCCTTGCCGCGATAGACTTTGCTTAAACGGCCGGCCAGTTCCTGTGGTGGGAAAAAGTTGGTGTCATGCATGCCCAGGGGGGTGAAGATTTCTTCATCAAGAAAGACGTTCAGTGCTTTGCCTGAAGCCACTTCAATCACAGCACCGAGAATGTCAATATTGTAGCCATATATCCATTCCTGCCCGGGTTGTGCGCGCTGGGGTAAAGACGCCATCTTTCTGACGATGGCCTGGATGCCTTCGGGATGACTGGCCAGATACCAGCCGGCAATGCCGGCCTGATCCCACGCTGGCGTGACCGGGCTTGAGCCACCAAAACCGCCATAGCCAATGCCGGAAGTATGGGTAAGCAGATCACGCAGATTTATCGGGCGAACCAGCGGGACCAGATCAATGCCGCCGTTGTCATTGGCCACACCGACACGGGTATTGGCCCATTCCGGAAAATACTTGCTCAGCGGATCGGCAATATTGAGCACACCGCGCTCATGCAGGATCATAATGCCGGTGCTGACAATGGCCTTGGTTTGGGAGGCAATGCGGAACAGGCTGTTTTCCTGCATCGGGATCCCAGCCTCACGGTCCTGCATGCCCTTGGCGGAAGAATAGGCTATGCGACCGTTGCGCAAGACCAGCGTTACGCTGCCGGCAATCTGCTCATTGTCTATATAGCTTTGCAGGGTGCTATCGAGCTGTTGCAGGCGATCCCGGTCAAAGCCCAGTCGATCCGGACGTGTTCGCGATAATTCCTGCGCCTGTATGGTGACAGTGCTGAAAACAAGTAATGCAAGAAGTATCACCTGGCGGGTCCGTTGAATTGCTTTCATGTGTTCCCCTGTTTATTATTGTAAGGAACTGGTATTGGATTAAGAGAGTTGTAGCCAGTTCCGATAGGGTAAGCAGTATACTGCCATAGCAGGCAGGGACAAAGCTGTCTGCCTGCAATCCTCAGGTAAAAAAAAGTAAGGCCACCGGGTCAAGATTATTCTGGAAACTGGCCAATTATCACAAAATTAAAATCAGGGACGGTAAAAGGTAATAAGGCGTCCAGCACTGATAATGACAATCCAGCAGGTCAATGACACGCCTGCCATTATTTTGACGTTGAGCGGCATTGAATCATCAGGACCAAGCAGTTTGGTTTTCTGAAACGCACTGGAATAAAAAAATAGCACATTAAGACCCGCAATCAGCATAAACAGCATTTTGACGCGAAACGCATCATTAAAAATATACTGGTCAGCATCCCCGATCACAAACAAAGAGCCGGTAAGCACGTTAACCAGATAGCCGCCCACACCAAAGGGGACAAGTTTGTGCAGCGCCGCTACCGAGATACCCCTTGCCATGCCAAGCATGCGCAAATCGATCAAGCCAACCGAGCCGACCAAAAGACACAGGCCCATGAAATGCAGGGATTCACTCATCGGCCAGGCCCATAGTCCTTGTGAAATAAAGGCATGGGAAAGCCAGGTACTTTGCAGCCAGTCACTTATTGCTTCAAGCATTGGCAGAGTCCTTTTCCACGAACAATAAGCTACTCATTCAGATACTCATCATATTATTATATGTATAAGCCAGCAAACGACCGGCAATAATGGCGCTGGCCCATAACACTATTGAGGCAGTGGCCAGCTGTCTGGTTTTTTGGGGTAACACACCGTGGTCATAAATAGGATTGGTCAACACGCTGTAACTAAACCAACGCAGGTTCCAAAGCGCCAGTGCTATGCAAAGCAGCTTGATATAAAACACTGGATTGGTCAGTGCCTTGGTTGGGTAGCCGATGAGCAGTAATATCCCCGAGATGACATTGACGACCAATGCCAGCATGGCTACCGGCAAAAACTGGCGTAATTTTCCAAGTGGTACTTGCGGTGCCAGACCCAGCACCCGCCCATTAATGGCAAGCGCCACCCCAACAAGAAAACCCATGCCCAGCGCATGAAAAACAATAATGATGGGAAAGGCCATATGCCAACCGGACTCTCCCCGCACCCAAAGGCTCAGGGGACTGGTTTCAATCCAGATAAACAGCGCTTCCATTAATATACTCATCGGTTTTTTTTAATTCTGCCGTAAGCATAAGACCTTACTGCTGCGGAAGGCAATTTATACCTGCAGTTGTTTTGTTTTTTATCTTACACAATGGTTAAATGAGCACCTTTTTTTCAGCCTGAAACGGTTCTAAGCAGGAGTTCCATTTGTCCTCCTGCACAACATGTGGAAAAGATGGGAATCATTATGAAAACAAAACACTTATCCAGTGTTATATGTAGTGCTCTGGTTTTATTACTCTCTGCCTGTGGCGGCAGTGATGAGACAGGCTCCGGGACAACCCAGGCACCGAATGCAGCTGCTTCGGCCAGTATTGCCCAGGAAGTTATCCCTTGTCCTTCAGATCCGGGCATCTCTTATATCTGTGGCCTGATGAATGCCGAGGATCTGCTGAGCATTGGTGACACCGGTATGATTCTGACTTCCGGGATGACCAGTGAGGGAGTGAATGGTCACCTCTACATGGTCAATCCGCTGGGTGACAGCTGGGAAGAACTGGTTTCAGGCCCCAATTATTCTGCTGATCAGGATGATTCCATGTTCCCCAACTGCCCCGGCCCATTGGATGTCAGCAACTTCTCTGCCCATGGTCTGGCCTTGAATGAAACTGAAGCTAACCGTTTTGATTTATATATCACCAGTCATGGTGCCCGTGAAGCCATTGAAGTGTTTGACCTTGATTTGAGTGAAGGCATTGCCGAGCTGACCTGGAAAGGTTGCGTCACTCTTGATGAGACCATTATGCATAACAGTGTTGCAATTCTGGCAGATGGTGGCTTTGTCACTACCGAGTTTGCTGATGAGTCTGGCTTTGAGCCAATATTTGCCGGCGAAATCAATGGTGGTGTAAAGGAATGGCATCCCGGTGGCGAGGTAGTTGTTCTGGAGGGCAGTCAGCTTTCCGGTCCCAATGGCATCGTTGTCAGTGACGATGAGCGCTATATGTATGTTGCGGCTTTTGGAACCAGAGAAGTAGTGCGCTTTGATCGCAGCCAGAATCCTCTGACTAAAGAAACCATCACGCTGGATATCGTGCTGGATAATATTCGCTGGGGTGAACCTGGCAAATTACTGACAGCCGGTGGTAATGCAGAGGGCGGCGGTTGGTCTGTCGTTGAAGTCGATACGTCTACCATGGAAGCAGTTCGTGTAGGGGGTATGGATGCTGAAGCGGCCATACATGGTGTTAGTTCTGCACTCCAGGTTAACGATGAAATCTGGGTCGGTACCTACAATGGCGACAGAATCGGTTATTTTACCAAGCAATAATTTTTTATTTATTGGGCAGTGAATCTTTTTCTTCTCGTTATACAGTACTATTTTTTTGGAGAACAGATGAATAACAGAGTAATGGCAATTCTGCCACTGGCCGTAATGGCAGCAGCCTCATTTCAGGCCATGGCGCAGGACGAGAATGCTTACGAAGCGAGTATCGCATTTGGTTATGTAGGCACTACGGGTAACACTGATACCGACACGTTCAATACAGAATTTCTGTTGGATATCACTACTGAGAACTGGCTGCACAAAATGAAATTCCAGGCACTGGGTTCCCAGGAAAATGCCCAGGCTACAGCGGAGCGTTATTACATTGGCAACAAATCGGATTACAACCTGGATGATAACCAGTACCTGTTTTTAAAGGGTAGTTATACCGATGACCGTTTCAGTGGTTTCGACTATCAGATTGCAGGTTCGGGTGGATATGGTCGCCGTCTGATAAAGAATGACCGCTTTGAATTACAGGGGTTTGGTGGTCTTGGTTATCGTGAAAACAGTATTATCAATGGTGGCAATGAGGGGGAAGTAATCATTTCCCTGGGCGAGGAATTTGAGTGGACTATCAGTGATAACGCCACTTTCGTACAGAGCTTCACTACTGAAATCGGTGACATCAGAACGTCTTCCATCCTGGAGCTGGGTCTGGAAGCCAATATTATTGGTGACATTACTACCAAGATTGCTTTTCTGGCCAGGAACAACTCGGATGTGCCAGCAGGACGGGATAAAACAGATACACTGACTTCTGTGAGTCTGGTTTATTCGTTTTAAACACATCACAAATCACAAGTTACAAGTCACAAGTTACAAGTCACAAGTAAAAAAAGGGAGCGATGAAATTCATCGCTCCCTTTCTTTTGATTGGTTGTCCTTGTAGTTCGGATAATTCCGTAGGTCGGATAAGGCTGCAAGCCGCCATCCGACATGAAGGCATATCTTATTTACAACGATTGATCAAGGCATTGGTGGAGCTTTCAAATTTTGATGTTTCTCCATCATTCACTAACTCATTATAAATCCCCGTACTCAAGACCTTGCCCAATTCCACACCCCATTGATCAAACGCATTGATCCCGAGAATGACACTGCGTGCAAACACCTTGTGCTCGTAACAGGCAATCAGACTACCCAGGCTTTGCGGGCTTAATTTATCCAGCAGAAGGGTGGTACTTGGCCGATTGCCCGGGATGACTTTGTGGGGAGCCAGCCTGGCAGCTTCCGCTTCGCTCATGCCACGATCCAGTAATTCGGATATAGCAGCTTCCAGTGATTTACCGTCCATCAAGGCCTGACTTTGCGCAAAACAATTGGCGAGCAATTGCTGGTGCTGCTCTTTGTTACTGCTGGCTGATTCAGCAATGGCGATAAAGTCTGCCGGAATCAGATGGGTACCCTGATGCAATAGTTGATGAAAGGAATGTTGGCCATTGGTGCCGGCACTGCCCCAGACAATGCCTCCGGTATCCACATCGACAGGCGCTCCTTCTTTTGTCACTGATTTTCCCAGGCTTTCCATATCCAGTTGCTGCAGGTAAGCCGGGAACAAATGTAATTGCTGACTATAGGGCAACACCACTCTGGATTCGGTGGCAAAAAAATTCTGGTACCAGCAGTCCAGTAAAGCCATCATCACCGGAATGTTTTGCGTGGCAGGCGTCGAGCGAAAGTGATTGTCCATGTCATGGGCGCCAGCCAGCAGTGCGCGGAAATTATCCATTCCTATACCCAGCGCCACAGGCAGGCCTATAGCCGACCACAGGGAATAACGACCACCGACCCAGTCCCACATGGGGAAAATATTATCAGCCGGAATGCCAAACTCAACGGCTTTTTCCACATTGGTACTCACTGCCACCAAATGTTTTGCCAGTACCTTGGTGTTATCAGCAGAATCATCACAGGCGTCCAGCAACCAGCGCCTGGCGGACTGCGCGTTAAGCATGGTTTCCATAGTGGTGAAGGTTTTGGAGGCAATAACAAAAAGGGTTGTACCCTGATCAAGGTCTTCAAGCGTCTGTTCCAGATGCGCGGGATCGACATTGGAGACAAAATGACAGCGAATGCCATCCAGGTGAAAATCTGACAATGCGCTATAGACCATGGCGGGACCAAGATCTGACCCCCCTATGCCGATATTTACCACATCCGTAATCGGGCTGCCGGTGAAGCCCTGCCATTGCCAGCGGGTCACGGCATCAACAAAAGTAGTCATGCGCTTCAACGTCTGGTGCACCACCTGGCCGTTTTCAGATTGATCTTCAGGGGAGCGCAGAGCCACATGAAGGGCAGGGCGCTGCTCGGTATTATTGATCACATCACCGCTAAACATGGCCTCAATGGCTTCTTTAAGTCCGGCTTTTTGAGATAGATTGTTAAATAAATCAAGGGCTTGGGTGTCAATATGATTTTTTGAGAAATCCAGTAGAAGCCCATTCGTATTGAGGCTAAACCGGGCGAAGCGATCCGGGTTGCCCCCGAAAAGCGTATTTAAAGGGCGTTTGGATAAGGCTGTCTGGTGTTGTGCCAGAGCCTGCCATTCAGGGCTGTCGGTAAGTGCGGACACTGCTAATCCTGTGAGGGCTAAATATGCAGAGAATATTAACCTATATATTGATCAAAATCGTGGACATTGGTAGTATGCGCCGCCTGAACACGAATGCTTTCAATTAGTGGGGATGAAGTCATCGCATTACATCCCTCAAAAACTTTCAGCCGCCATAGCTCAGCCGTTGCATAAAGAGAAGCAACTGACCTGGGCTTTAGCTAGAATAGAAAGAAGCACTATTTTTGCCGCATAGCTCAGCCGTTGCATAAAGAGAAGCAACTGACTTGGGCTTTAGCTAGAATAGAAAGAAGCACGATTTTTGCCGCTATAGCTCAGCCGTGGTAGAGCAACTGACTTGTAATCAGTAGGTCCCGAGTTCGACTCTTGGTGGCGGCACCAAATTTAAATGCCTCAATCGAAAGATTGAGGCTTTTTTTATTCCAGAGAAAAAATATTTTTTACAGGTAAAAAGTGATTTTCATTCTTGGTATTATGGGCAGTGGTTTATGTTCGCTTTTGGCCGATAGCAAAAGAATTCACTCTAAATAAATCTGCCTTCTTTACCAGAAAAATCACTCCGACTCTTTTGACACCCAACCCGTGGCTTCAATGTATTCCTGTCTCTTTTCAGTGTACTCAATAACCGCTTGCAGAAATTCGGGATGTTCCTCTGCGACCTGTTTGATTTTTTTTCGGTAGTCATCCAGTTGGCTGGCGATAGCAAACTCGACTGGCACATGTTGAAAGGTCCCATTGAGGCGATCCCGGGCCTGCTCCCTGGTGGCGATCAATTGAAACTCAGGAGCAGATCTGGCGTTAAATGCGTGTACCGGTTGGCTCATGTAAATAGCATTTAATATCAAATCGTTTTTCGTCATTAAAACTGTTAAAGACATCGTAGGCTTTTTCTTCCGCTTCCCAAAGTTGCAGACGTAATTGCAGTTTGGTGCGTTGGGTAGTGATGGTGATTTCTTCAGGGGGGGGATGAGCCGGCGGGCCCTGATTCCTGCTCCGCTGATTGGGCTGAAGAAATCAGGCTGAACTGCAATTAGAAAAACAATAACGTGTATGCGGTTAAACGAAAGTTCATTAATTAAAGCAATCCTGTAAACAAGGAGTTTGATTATGATAAATAAACACTACAACTTCCATAGATGAGAGATGAAAGTGTACTTTTGTTTATTGTAACTGCTTTGAAGCCCTGCATTTTATGATAGGCTTCCTCTCCAACAGGGAGACACTATGACTACATTCAAAAGACGTACTTTTCTCAACCACCTGCTTGGCGCCGGGGTTTTTTCACAATTGCCATTAGCCAATTCCGTACTGGCACAAAATGACAACGCCATGAAACTTATTCTGCTAGGTACGCAGGGTGGCCCCAACTTCAATCTTATGCGTGGCGAGACATCCAGTTTGATAATGGTGGGCGACAGGCCATATCTGATTGATTGTGGTTACGGGACGTTTCGTGCCCTGCTGGAGGCCGATGTTAATTTTCTGTCTTTACCCAATATTTTCCTGACGCATTTGCATGATGACCATGTCGCTGATCTTCCGGTGCTGTTAAGTCATCAATGGACACAGGGACGGGTAGAGCCCACCATGGTCTATGGCCCCTATGGTACGGAAGCATTGGTTGCCTCGGCTTTGCAGTTCAATCAGGCCAATACGGACATCCGTTTTATCGATGAGCAACGCACACTGCATCCCTCCACTGTCACCAGTGGCGAGGTGATTCCGGCCACCACTACAGTCCATAAAGCCTATGAAGATGACCGGGTGCTGGTAACGACTATTGAGAATACCCACTTTCCGGAGTGGGCCAAAGAGCAGATGCCGCATCGGGCACTGTCCTATCGTTTTGACACGGATGATCGCAGTATTGTGTTTTCCGGCGACACCACCTATTCAGAAAACCTGGTAAAACTGGCTCAGGGCGCTGATATTTTTGTTTGTGAAACCATTGAGCTGGTGACAACCCGCGAATGGTTTGACCAGGTAACCGGGGGTGGTGGTCTCTACCAGGATGCCCGGGAAGGGATTTGGCAACATATTATTGAAACCCATGCCAGCACGCAGCAGGCGGGCCGCATGGCCGCTGAAGCCGGGGTGACTACGCTGGTGCTTAACCATGTGCTGCCCGGTTCGTTGATGGATTTACCTGACGAAATTTACTTCGAAGGGATCAGAGAAAGTTTCCAGGGCGAGATAATCGTTGGCACAGACCAGATGGTGATCTAGTTCAGTTCTACCGTGGTAGCACCCGTTGAACCACGGTTCATCTGTTCCCGGAAAAACTCTGCCACAGAACCGTCATCCTGTTTTTCACCCTGTTCTTCATCATAGGCAGCCCACTGTTCCTTGCTCATACAGACAGAGCGTCGCATCTTGCTGCCGCCCGTCTCAAAAGTTCGACATTCCCGGTTATCGGAAATTCTGTCTCCGCCGGTATAGGTGCATGCCGTACTCATCAATAATAGGCATGTCACCAGGGTCATCAATAGCCACTGAGCATTTTTCATCAGATCAACTGTCCTCGTCAGTTAAGTGCTATCAGAGGCCTTTAGCGTCTGTTTCCCAGGTTGGGTTGGTACAAAGCCTGCAACCGGCGCCTTTGAAGGTTCTGCCGGCGTCCTCGTCTCCCTTGAACTGATACATCAGCCAGTCAGAGATAACGTTGGCAAATTCACCGCCACCGGGATGGGGATAGGTAGCAGAATGACCGGCGTTTTCGCGAGCGCCTAAAAACACCGGCACATGGTTGATGGCTTCAAAATTTTCGCGCGCGGTATCGTACATGAAGTCTACTTTGCCACCGTTGAGCAGCAAGATCGGGCCATGTAGCCCGGCCAGTTCTGTGGCGTCAGCAACACCGGAGTTTAAAATACCCACGAGATCGACGCGCGGATCCAGTCCGGCCACTGCCGCCATTCTGAAGCCACCACAGGAAACCCCCATGGCCGAGATCTGGTCGACATCAATTTTGCCCTGCAGGTGAGAGCCGTCACGGGCGTTTTCTGCTTCCGCCCAGCTAATGGCATTGAGCATGTCATCGGCCGTGGCATTACGCCGGGCCTCTTCACCTTCTTCAGGTTCAACAGGAAGAGTTGCCATGGCGATAAAGCCGTGGGAGGCAATGGTGGAAAGAATGCCGCCATAACTTCTGCCATCTATATTGCAGCCTCCGGCACCCCAGACCAGCAGTGGCATCTTGTCCTGTTGCGGAAAGGCGCCAAGGTCAACCGGGCGAAACACGATAAAGCCAGGATTATCAAACGCGGCTTCCTGGGTGACCCTATAAGGTCCGGGCTCCGCCAGAGGTGCGCCTTCCAGCGGCAGGGTTCGCATGATCATCTCCATGGTGATGCCTGGAGGTTGGGCACTGGTGCAGCTACTGATCAAAAAGAAAGTGAGAATAGAAAGTGATGTTGAAATGTGGCGCATGGAACGGTCCCCCCAAAGTGCTTTTAATTTTTTTCGATTGTCTCCCATCAATGGCCTAAAACTCAAGAAGTAACGGGTTAGCTACAACTTTGGCTCGAAGTCTGACTTATCAGACCCTTTAACTATCTTAACTTATGGAAAAATTGTATAAATCGGGCATGTGTTGAATTCGGTAGTGAAGATTTTACTTCTCATTTTTAAGAATGCCGATGATTTTCAGATTTTAACTAAAGAGTATCCATGAAATTCAGTGAATTAAAAAAACGCGCTTTGTTCAAGGTAGGTTGTGCCTATCTGGCAGTGTCATGGCTGGTAATTCAGATAATCGGCACGCTGTCTCCAATTTATGATTGGCCTGGCATTCTTGTACGTGGTTTCGCCTTTATGCTGATTATGGGCTATCCCTTGGTCATGCTGATGACACTGGCCTATGAAATGCTGCACAAGACACGGGACTGGCAGGTTACCGAGGCGGAAAATCAGAAAAATGCTGGTAACGGAAAAATTTTCTACAGAGTCATTGTCGCTATTGTCATCCTGACACTGACCATTATGTTAGTGGATATTTTTGCCCTCCGATCTCCTGAGCTTCGATCGCTTGATAGCCAATCTGAGCCGGGGGTGTTTGTTGAGGAAAGCCCAGTAAGAAATATTGCTGATTCTGTGAGCAATCAATCTTCTGAGCCTGAGGCAGATAATGTGTTAGTGGCGAATCAACTGTTAACAGAGGCCAACAGACTACGAAATGATGGGCAGTTCTTTGAAGCTGAAAAGCGTTATCAACATTATTTTGATCAATTTGGCTATATTGATACAGGTGCCATCGAAGCCTATGCCCACCTGCTGTCGAGTACGGGTCAGTTTAACGAAGCAATTGCCATGTTTGAGCGGGCTCGCCATCAGGCGCCTATTACAACAAAATTTACTTATGAGATTGCCTTGCATGAATTGTATCGAGGGAAGGTGGAAGCTGCGCGTCAGATTGCAAACGCAGACCTGACTGATGATGGTGATTTTCTAATTAGCGCTGTTGCATGGGAGATTGCGATGCGTAATGGAGATTCCTTGGGGGCTGCCCGATTGATAAGGGATTTTTATAAGGATGAACATGTTCAGGCTGCAAGAATTTCCAGGCATTTCATGGAGAAAATGGCAGACATTCTTTCAATCAATGACTTTGATCAGACTCGTGAAGATATAATTGCATTGATCAACGATCCCGCAGTAACCCGAGCGGAAATGGATTATGTGGCAAAGCTGGCAGCCTTGATGGGGCAGCCCGATTTTGCTCTGGATTACTGGTTTGGTGAAATGGCAAGTCCGGCGATCTGGGACAAAGTGTATGACGATATGCGCCGCCTGCCGGATTTCAATCAGTTGGTACAGGAAAAGGGTCTGGTGGATTACTGGCGGGCCACTGGCAAGTGGGGGGATTTTTGTGTGGCAGCGGGTGGACAGGATTTTGTTTGTAAATAAAAAACCAGTCGCGAGTTAGAAGTCACAAGTCACAAGTCGCAAGTAAAAAGAACAGGCGTGAAGAAATCCTGGTTCTTTTTACTTGTGTTCAGGCAAAAGAAATCGATTCGTATTTGTCCAGGTCAATGGATTTACGGGCAATCCATAAATTATAGTTATCCTGCATGGCAAGCCAGCTTTCGGCAGTTCTTCCCAACACCTTTGATAATTTAATTGCCATCGCTGGCGAGACATCGGTTTTGCCATTGAGCATTCTGCTTACCAGTCCAGCACTCACCTGCAATTTTCTGGACAACTCATTAGATCCAATGTCATGGGGAGTAAGGTAAACACGTTTTATAAACTTTCCCGGATGCATGGGGTTGTGTTGCACTAAGTCCATCAGTGGTAATCCTCGTAATTAACAATATAGGCATGCCCGTCTGAGAATTTGAATACGATACGCCAGTTTCCGCTCACTCTAATGGCCCAATGGGATTTAAAGTTTCCTTTCAAGGGATGCAGGTTCCAACCAGGAATTGCCATATCTTCAATTACTACGGCCGTGTGTAATGCCTGTAATTGATCTTGCAGGCGAAGCTTATGCCTGGCTTGAATGCCGGCTATACTTCCCGTAGTGAAAAACCTTTCAAGCCCTTTATGGCGAAAACTTTTTATCATTCCGAATTCTCAAGTGTTTACTATTGCACAACACTCATCAATGAGTCAAAACTTTACTATTGTCTCTATTCAGTAAAGCAATAAATTCAGAAATATCAATAAAATAGCGCTTTAGAGTTTTGTGTGAAGAAAGTACTACACTTCCTCGTTATGATCAGGCCAGATAAAACCAATGGGGTTTGGTTTCTTCTTTTACTTCTGTAGCAAAACACATCATCTGTACGGTGGACTGGTGGGTAAACATCGTGACCGGGCTGTCCTGAATCAGGCCTTCAATACGAATACCATCAAAGCTGACCTGGGCCAGTTTCAGGACATTGATCTGGACGCCGCCGTGTAAAACGGCAATGACTGCGGGCTGGTAGTTTTCAGGCAGTTGCATACGCCAGGCTTTTACTTCAGTAGCAAGGGATGCAAGAAATACCGCAGCACTTCGGAACTCGTTTTGTTCCTCAGCACTGCAACTGGCTGGCAACGGGCAGTACAGCGCATCTTTGCCGACCGCAGGGGGAGTGAATCCGGGGACTGGGGATATTTGCCGGCTCAGATTATCCATCACATCTTCCAGGTTTAGTGGTGTGTTGTTCATGTCTTTGGAATCTTCACTCATAGTTCGTCCCCATATAGTTGCGGTGCTGATGCATGCGATGAGCCATTATGGTAAATAACGGGCCGGGTAGTGAAACTAAACAATGAAATCAAATATACAGCGGATCTGAGCAGTTAGTGGGGTTAAGTTAATTGCGGTATTTCTTGCTTGTGAGTTGCAGAAATCCTTGCCTCTTTCCTTTATGAAACACAGTCCTTTGGAGTGGCGATGCCTTTAGGGTGACTGCTCATCGAGTTCATAAAGCTCTTTCAGAATAGATTTCCATTCCTGATACTGTTCTTCCAGGGTGCCGGAAAGGTGGTAAAGGGAATCTTCAAGGGTGATATCGGTGGGTAGTACTTCATTAGTAAAACCTTCACTGATTTCATCCAGATACTGGTCCTGCATGCGCGCCCAGCGAAAGTTGTTGTAGCTTTCCAGCAATGACATATAGCTGCCACGACGAAGATCATTACTCTGCCGCATTTCCCGATTGATCTTGTCGATTTCACTGGCAATCTGCTCGCGCCGATACCTGCGCCACAAGTCATAAACCGGCTTTATGGTGACAAAGAAACTTTCGTATTGCTCATCCACCACATCAATAAATACATATTCATGTTCACGAATCTGTTTCACCCTGAGCAGAAAAGGATCGTTGTCTGCCGGTAGTCGGGCCAGGGAAATCATATTGTTTTCATCACTACTCAGGTAGGGAGTAAAAACAGCCGGTGCCAGTAAGGCGGCATATTGCAGCAGGGCAACTGACTTGATTTCGTTAAGCTGGGCATTGCTTAGACTGCTCGCCATTTCTGCCAGGTCATAGGCAATGCTTTGGTAAAGATACAAAAAAGGATCAGTCCCCAGCAGCGGCTGATTCAGGGAAACACTTTCCACCGCAGTGCCGGTATAAGTTTTTTCAGCCCAGATCCGCCCGGTAGCGTCCCTGGCGATCAGGGCCAGTTCCAGTTGTGTGCCATTTGAACTGACGATGCTGGCCGAGATCTGTAATTCAGCACCGCTATCGGGCTCGGGCAGTAATCTGACCGCCCCCCAGGTTACACTTTCCTCCAGAATCAGTTTAAGAAAAGAGGGCAGATAGCGCGCTTCGGCCTGGCGTACGGCAGGATAGACATCTTCAGCCTGTTGGGTGAGGGCATCCTGCGGCAGATTCATGGCAAAGATTTCGATGCTGACATCAAGCAGCGGCCGTTCATCATTGCTTGGCTGCGCCAGAGCTAGGTTGCTGCCCAGGCAATAGAGCAGCAGTGTGCAGACACAGGGCAGCAAGCTGACTATATTTTTGGCAATGTTCAATTGCCCACCCGCCGGCAAACATTATTGCGTGTCAGTGTCAGAATACAGTCGATATCGCTTTCCGGAATATCGTAGCGCCGGTAATAATTACTGATGGTCAGCGGGGTTGAGACAGTGGCTGAACTCACTGTCGTGGTGATATTTAGTTGCTGACCATTGGGGGAGAGGGTCACCTGATAAAAAATTCTCAGACCATCCGTAAGATTCAGCATGAACAACAACTGCTCTCCGTTCCAGCCACATTCTTCTGTACCGAATGGAGTTTGCGTGACCGAAGTCTGGCGGTTGAAAAATTCGCATAACAGGGCAAAGTCATCTTCGCGCTTGATACGCATACGGGCGCGATCCTGCTCAATCTGCAACAGGGGCATGCGCGTGATTTCTTCAGTAAAACGCGCGAGCCCGATAACCGATTCCCGGTTTCCAACGGCAGCGCCACTGCCAAAAGTGGTGCTGCGATTGATATTGTCACTTTGTGGATTCAACCGTCGTTGTATATCAAACATATACAGATTGAATTCGGTCTCGAAATCATCGCTGAGTTGATAATCCTTTTCCCAGTTGCCAGACATATCAACCACTTCATAGGTGGCTTCCTCTGAAATTCTTGAAGGCTCTGACGTTGCACAGGCACTCAACAGACCTGCAGCCAGCAGGACCACAAGCAGTTTATTTAGTGAAAGGTTGATAAATGTCAGATTGTTCACAGCGTATTATTGCTACTATGGGCAAATGAAAGTTAACTTTATACCGGGTTTACGCAGGGTTAGCCGGATTGTGTATCAAGCAAAGTCATGTGGCTATGTTAGCAAAGGTAGCCAAGATTACCTGCTTGATTTTTTCCCTGCAGATGCCATATCTGGCTCTGTAGAGAGTTACAAAGTGTTTTGATGGCAGAGGCCAACTAACTGATAACTATGAATATTTTATCTGAATCAAGGCTGAACCCCGAGAATATCCGGGTATTGAGCTGGAATGTGAAGAAACAGTCACGAACTCAGCTGGGTGCTGATCTGGCTGATCTTAGCCGTTCTGTGGATCTTGCCCTGTTACAGGAAGTGCATAAGGAAGGGGCGTCTCTGGATCATTTCAGTGATAACTGGCATCGCAGTTTTGCACCGGGCTTCTCTTTGCCGGGCAGAACCACAGGCGTAATGACAGTGTCCAATGTTGGTCATCGCACTGAAAGTGGCCTGCGGCATAATGAGCCGGTTTTTCGAACCGCCAAGGCTGCCAACATCACCACCTATGGCCTCACTGATCACCCCGACCCATTACTGGTCATCAACCTGCATGCGGTAAATTTCAGCCTGGGCATGAATGCCTACACGCGTCAGTTAAAGGATTTGCTCAAACATATTGATGCCCACCAGGGACCAGTAATTTTTGCCGGGGATTTCAATGCCTGGCGTCACCAGCGTACCCAGTTACTGGATGAGATTTCCAATCGTCATGGCTTGATGGAAGTGCTGTTTGAAGAAGACCGGCGTTCACAAGTCTTCGGACGTCATCTGGATTACATGTTTGTCCGTGACCTGACGGTGCATGATTCCCACACTCAACACTCGACTGCGTCGGATCATAACCCCTTGCTGGCCACGGTCGGCCTGTAAGCAGTCTCAGCGTACAGCTTTGCCAGATACTGCCTGTCTAGAGTCTGGCAGCAGCCTCAATCACATCTGACCAGTCTGGTCTGATGCGAAAATTTTCTTCGGCAAACTTGGCCTTAATTACGCCCTCGGGACTTACCAGCATGATGCCCGGCTGCGGTACGCCGTAAGCAAAGCTGTCGGGTTCATAACTGGTGTTCAAAATATTAAACGCATTTACATGCTTGATCCCCTCGTCATGTAACATGGCAAAGCTGATGTCGAGATCCTCTTCAACCAGTTTCAGTGTGTCCACCGCATCATAGGTGATGGTGGCAATATTGAGACCAGCAGCTTCCAGATTGGCGCTGGCTTCCTGAAGCCCGACCAACTGCGCTTTACAGTAAGGGCACCAGTCAAAGGAACGATTAAAAACCAGCATCAGGCCTTTCTCTCCCGACAGACTGCCGAGAGTCTGAACAGTACCATTTTGATCCGGCGCTTCCAGCATGGGAATAGTGGCGCCGACCGGGTAGTCCGGTGCCCAGTTGAATTCCTGGGCCGTGCTGAGTGGTGAGAAAAAGCATAAGAGGAGTAATACCGGCAGGCGTCGGGTCAGGGTTTGCATAACAGTTTTCATAATATCTCTTTGTTAATGTTGGAATTATTTTGGCTATCACCACATCAGAACATGACTGGTCTGGATTCCTTTCAAGTGTAACTGAAATAGCTTGAAGAAAGGTAAAACGGGGTCATCACAGAGCACAACAGGCGCTTCAAGCGTGCCCCTATAAGATGTGTTTTTTCTGCTGATTTAGAATAAATCCAGTAATTTTATGCACATAGCGAATCATTGTGATATTACCGATTAAGAAAAATGGATAACTTGCCAAAATACTCACTGATATTTTTTAACCTATTGATATGTATGGATAAAATATAATTTCCTTTTAAAACTCTTGGTTAAAAATTATTTACCTTGTAATTGCATGGAAATTCCCGAAAAAATATTACACAGAATTATCCACAGAAATGCACTTTTACCGCGACCTGTGGATAACTTTGCTCAGCGCTTGTTTTATGTGGATTTTCCCTGTGCAAAAACCACGGCACAATTCCAGCAGAATGGTTTGGGCAAAAGCGCCTCTTCTAATAGAATGTGTCATTGCCTGTTATCGGGTTCCCGACAAAATCAGGATTAACACTCACCCCACAGAAGGCTTGTGAGAATGAACAATAATAATTCCAGCAAGCAGAGCCTTGGTGCTAGTGGCAACCATGAGCTGACTCTTGCCGTAAGAGACTATGAATGTGACCTTCAGGGCGTCGTCAATAATTCGGTGTACATGAATTATCTGGAACATGCGCGCCATGAATTCCTAAAGTCCAGGGGGGTCGATTTTGCCAAAGTGACAGCCAGTGATATTCACCTGGTGGTAGTGAAAGCCGAGCTTGAGTACCGGGCATCACTGAGCAGTGGTGACGACTTTACCGTGCGTACCCAGGTTGCCCAGGAAGGCCGTTTGAAATTTGTATTTCTACAGGAAATTGTCAGAAACCTGGATCAGGCGCTCATGCTCAATGCCAGAATAACCACCACAGCATTGAATGAGCGTGGCAGGCCTTTTTATCCTGAAAAACTGGTGGAGAAATTCATTTAAAGCTGGCAACTTGCAGTTTTATCTTTTCCTTAAGATGTTTCATCAGATGTCTCTGGCGGGCAATCCAGCGACAGAGAAAAATCGTACAAAATCCTTTTTGACAGTCTGGATTAAGTGGCAGTATCCTTCACGCCAATAACAACGGAGATCTCCATGGCATTACCTAAAATCGGCAATAAAGCCCCCGCATTTACTCTTCATGATCAGCACGGCAACAAGTGTAGTTTGAAGGATTATCTGGGCAGTATCGTTGTTCTGTATTTCTACCCAAAAGCGATGACCCCGGGCTGTACCGTTCAGGCCTGCGCACTCAGAGACAGTGAAAAAACCCTGAAAAAGCTCGGTATCAAGGTCTTGGGTGTCAGTATTGATGCTTATCCCAGGCTGCTGAAATTTGCTGAACGCGACAAACTGAACTTCACCTTACTTTCCGACGAAGATCATGCCGTGGCAGATAAATATGGTGTGTGGGGTCTGAAGAAATTCATGGGCCGGGAATTTATGGGGCTGAAAAGAACAACCTTTATAATCGACAAGGATGGCCGCACTCAACATATCATGGAAAAGGTAAACACCAAGACCCATCATGATGATGTTCTGGCATGGATTAAGGAAAACCTGCTATAGCTTGAAAATTATGTTTAGGGATAGATTAATAATTCTTTGACTATCCCCTAACTTTTAAAAGAATTAAATTTAAGGAAAGTTTAAAATTGGAAGATCATAAAAGAAGAGCTCGGAGCTGTATGAAGAAAAAGCCGCTCCTGTCTTTTTTAATCTTCACACAAGTCCCGTTTAACCGTTTTATCATTGAGTAGAATTTAAGCCGGTATGGATCTATTTTGTAAGCGCTATTCAGATGTTGGTGACCCCCTCATCATTCTTCATGGCCTGTTCGGAAACCAGGGTAACTGGAGTCAACATGCCAAAATTTTCGCCAATACTTTCAGTGTCTATGGCCTCGATCAGCGCAATCATGGCCGCTCAGACTGGCAAAATTCCATGTCCTATTTGGAAATGGCCAATGATGTTCGCGAAACCATGAAAATCCATGAAATTGAAAGTGCCAATTTCATTGGTCATTCCATGGGGGGCAAAACCGCCATGCAGCTTGCCCTGATGTGGCCTCAGCTGGTGAAAAAGCTGGTTATTGTTGATATCGCTCCGGTGAGCTACAAGCCCCATCATGATCAAATTTTTGCCGGGCTGAATGAGCTGAGCCTGGATATGGTCGACAGCAGAAGTGATGCAGATGAAATTCTCGCTGAATATATAGCGGAAAAAAGTGTGCGTGATTTTCTGTTGGCGAATATGCTCAAGGATGAAGAAGGAAACTATAGCTGGCGCATGAATGTGGATGTGATCCAGAAAGACTACCCTAAACTGATTGAAGGACTTGCTTCAGAAGCCCCCTGCAAGAAAGACGTGTTATTTATCAGGGGCGGTAATTCCGACTATGTGCTGCCAGAATATGAAAAAGAGATACTGGCTCTGTTTCCTAAAGCACAGTTTCAGACCATTGATGGGACAGGTCATTGGGTACACGCCGAACAGCCTGAGTTGTTTCAGGCCATGGTACATAAATTTCTTAAATAGGAAATTTCTGGACATTGATGTGCAGTAGCTACTGCGCTCAAAATCTTATCGTTGCTTTTGTGCTCAGTCAGTCACGTATTATCATACGCTCCTTCCCTGCGCGCAAAAGCGCCTCAATCTTGCATCGCTCGTGACGCTACCAAAATTTCAGCTTTTGAAAAAACTAAAAAACAAAAATATTTTTACTAACTGGTATTGAAAGGCAGATTGGCGAAGCTGGAAAGGGACTTATTGTAGTCTGCAGTTTTTGGAGAACTGTGACTTCAGGAATTCCATCTGGTCGGAGCGGATACGTTTGCTGTTGACCAGCGCGAGGTATTCGGCGGCGTTGGGCTCAAAGGGCAGGGCGATGAGCTCCATGTGAGCTTCTTCCGGTGTTCTGTTTTGTTTGTAGTGATTGCAGCGTTTACAGGCCGCAACGACATTTACCCAGGTATTCGCGCCACCGCGAGAGGTGGGCAGGATATGGTCACAACTCAGTTCCTTGTCACTGAATTCCTTACCGCAGTACATACACAGATTCTGGTCACGACGAAACAGGATTCTATTGTTCAGGGCGGGTTTTTTCGACTGGGCGTGGTGTAGTTCCCCGTTACAGGCGACGATACTGTGCAGATCAATTTTTGAGCGATTACCGGAAAGTCTGGAGATGCCACCGACGACGGTGCGCACAGTGTCGCCAAGAGTCCAGGTAACAAGATCTCTGGCGTAGAGGGTAGTGGCTTCCTGCCAGGTTAACCATTCCACAGGATGGCCAGCAATATTGAGTCTTAGTATATGGGTGTGACTATCGTCTGAAATCATCAACTCACTTCATGTATTACTTACACTGCATTGACTGTAAACATAAAATAAATAGGCGTCAATATTCTGTACGCCAATTTGTTCAATCCATCATTTCGTTTTTAAATATTTTTTTTAGCTATTTTTCAAGGCGCGCAATAAGTGATGAAGTATCCCAGCGCTTACCGCCCATTTGCTGAATCTCTTCATAAAAACCATCCACTATTTTGGTGATTGGCAGCGAGGCACCATTCTTTCCAGCTTCCTCCATGGCGATGCCCAGATCCTTGCGCATCCAGTCCACGGCAAAGCCAAAATCAAATTCATTATTCATCATGGTCATGTAACGGTTTTCCATTTGCCAGGATTGCGCTGCTCCCTTGCTGATAACGCCAATGACTTTTTCCACATCGAGTCCGGCATGTTGGGCGAAATGAATGCCTTCGGAAAGTGCCTGCACCAGGCCGGCAATACAAATCTGATTAACCATCTTGGTAAGCTGGCCATAACCGGAAGGCCCCAATAATTTAACACTGGCTGCAAAGCTTTCGATTACTGGCAGGGCTTTCTCAAAAGCGCTCTCATCGCCTCCCATCATCACTGTCAATTTTCCATTTTCAGCTCCAGCCTGGCCGCCTGACACCGGCGCATCAAGGAAGGCAAAGCCCTTGCTGCGTGCAATCTCTTCAAGTTCGCGGGCAACAATTGCCGATGTGGTGGTGTTATCTATAAAAACGGCGCCGGCTTTAACTGTCTTAAAAGCCCCATTGTCGCCAATGGTTACGGCTCTGAGGTCATCATCATTACCGACACAGGTGAAAATAAAATCCGCATCAGCGGCGGCCTCGGCAGGGGTTGCGGCTGTTTCTCCCGGGTAAGTGTCTTTCCATTTCTGTGCTTTTTCAGCAGTCCGATTATAAACAGTGACAACATGCCCGGCGTTGGCAAGATGGCCGGCCATGGGAAAGCCCATTACGCCCAGGCCAATGAAAGCGACTTTAGAACTCATAAGAAATTCCTGCTTTGGTTAATTCACCTGGCAAGAATACTAAAACGAAGACAAGATACAAGGAGAAAAACAGAGGCATGAAAAATGATAAAGGAAAAAGGATAAAGGAAAAAAAGTGACCAGATGGCGGATGCCGGAGACAGTGGAAATGATGCAGGAGACAGGATGCAGGATGCAAGAGGATGGCTGGAGGAACAACTCAGGGATGGGGATTTCCTGAAACAGGCGTAGGTCGGACAAGGCTGCAAGCCGCCTCCGACGCGGGTGTTTAGCCTGCATTGGATTTTGTGCGTGTCGTGTCGGAAGACGCTGCGCTTTTCCGACCTACATAAAGTACAGCAAGGCATTCTGCATTTACCTTTATTCGGCAGTAGTTGTAGGTCGGACAAGGCTGCAAGCCGCCTCCGACGTGGGTGCTAAGCCTGCATGGGATTTTATGCGAATCGTGTCGAAAGACGCTGCGCTTTTCCGAACTACATAAAGCGCCTGTTTTCTGTTTTACCTTCATCGCTGGTGGATGTGATGGTAAGCTTGCAGGAAGAAATAATTCGAAGGAAATTTTTATGTCAGACTGGTTGGAAGGCAAGGTTGTTGAGAATATTCACTGGACGGAAAGCCTGTTCTCACTAAAAATTGAAGCTGATGTCTCTCCTTTCAAGGCGGGGCAATTTTTTAGCCTGGCTCTGGATATTGAGGGAGAGCATGTTGCCCGGCCTTATTCCTGTCTCAGTGCGCCCCATGAAAAACCACTGGAGTTTTTCTTTTACACAGCTAACGGGGGCGTACTTTCCAATGCCATGTACTCCCTGCAATCGGGTGATACCATCCTGGTCAAGAATCCGGCCAACGGTTTCTTTATTCTCGATGAGGTGCCTCAGTCCCGTGACCTGTGGATGATTGGAACCGGCACAGGCATTGCCCCTTTTTTATCGATTCTGAAGACAGACCAGCCCTGGGATACCTATGAGACAGTAATTCTGGTTCAGGGCGTCAGAAGTCAGAGTGATATGCAGTATCTGGATCTGATCATGGCGCTGAGAGATAAATACGGCGAGCGCTTTGGTTTTCAGGGCTTTATCAGCCGTGAGCAGGTGGAAGGTACCATTCAGGGGCGTATTCCTGCCGCCATTGAAGATGGTAGCCTTGAGGAAGCGGTTAACCTGAAACTGGATGTGGCGCATTCCCAGGTTATGCTATGCGGAAACCCGGATATGGTGAAAGATTCAGCCGAATTATTGAAAGCTCGTGGTTTTGCAAAAAATCTCAGACGCAAGCCGGGGCAAATTACTGCAGAGAATTACTGGTAACCCCCGCAATTCTATCTGTCAGTAAGTGATTGACCGGGCGCACCAATCCAGCTCCCTGCTCTGAACGTAATCTGCGATAGTCCCGGACTGATAAAACTGCAGTATCACAGGCCCTGATTAGGCCCGCCTTGAAATATTCGCTACAATCGCCATTAATCAAGTTATGAATCCACTAAAGAATAAAATAGTCAGAGGAAAAGGAGCAGACATGCGCCATTCAAATTACTGGGCTGTGATTCTGTTTACATTGTTTTTTACCGTTAGCGCCGAGGCAGCAAAGAAAAATGAGCTGGGCTGTATCAGCGGTGATTGTATTAATGGCAATGGAACCCTTGTGGAAGAAACCCAGCGAGGTCTGCGAACCTATCGCGGAGATTTTGTGAATGGCAAATTCCATGGCTTTGGCCGATTGACCTTCAATGATGAAGGCGAAATTTATGAAGGTCGCTTCATGAATGGCAAGAAACATGGTCGCGGTACTTTGTGGAATGAAAAAGGCGATGTCTATTTGGGTAACTGGCGCAATGATCGTCGCAATGGCGTGGGCATGCAGGCTTTTCATGTGGAAAATTACCGTGAGGGACGATTTACGGAAAACACGCTTAAGAACACTACAGAAAATTATTCCGGCGAATTCAAAAATGATGTGTTCTATGGTGAAGGCACATACCGCTGGGAAGATGGCACTTTATATGTAGGTAAGTGGGCGGCCAACAAGAAACACGGACGTGGTTATTTCGATTACGGTACCGGTCACAAAGCCTGGCGTACCTTTGAATTCGACAAGCGCATCTATGATGAACGCTTCCAGTTCTAGCGTGGATTAAATCAGCAATGGATATTAAAAATTTCAGGCGCGAGTATGTGCAGGGCGGTTTGCGCCGCGACGATCTGCATGACAATCCGTTGACACAATTTGAAACCTGGCTGAACCAGGTGGTGGAATCTGATTTGATCGACCCTACCGCAATGGTCGTCAGTACGGTTTCTGCCGAGGGGCAGCCATCCCAGCGAATTGTTCTGTTGAAACATCTGGATGATGACGGCTTTGTTTTTTATACCAACTACGGCAGTCGCAAGGCTGATGAGATCGCGGAGAATAACCGGGTCAGTCTATTGTTTCCCTGGAATGCTCTCGAACGCCAGGTCAAGGTCTGTGGTCGTGCGGAAAAAATTTCAGCTGCGGAATCCCTCAAATACTTTCTTTCGCGCCCCCGCGACAGCCAGCTGGCAGCCTGGGCCTCGGACCAGAGCCGAAAAATTTCTTCACGGGACTTCCTGATGACTCAACTTGCCCACATGAAGGAAAAGTTTTCAGAAGGGGAAGTACCATTGCCGGATTTCTGGGGTGGTATCCGCGTCAGACCCCACGAAATAGAATTCTGGCAGGGTGGTGAACATCGTCTACATGATCGTTTTGAATACAGGCTGCAGGGTGATGGAGAGTGGGAAGTTCAGCGCCTTGCGCCTTGAAGGGCGGATTAAGGAAAAAGGAAAAAGGATAAAGGATAAAGGATAAAGGATAAAGGATAAAGGGAGCTAAACTTCCACTTATACTTATCACTTTTATCTCGATACCTTTATCAACACCTCTGCCGGCCGATACTTTGCCCTTTTATGTAACTGGGTCGCCTTTATCCTTTATCTTTTATCCCGATTCCTTCTCCGTGACCTCCTGCTCCCGATATTGTAGAATTGCGCAATTCTCGGGGCAGGGTGTAATTCCCTACCGGCGGTAAGACAGCTTTTTGTAATAGCTGATAAGCCCGTGAGCGCCTGAACTGCTTGGTTCAGGGTCAGCAGATTTGGTGAGATTCCAAAGCCGACGGTTAGAGTCCGGATGAGAGAGAATGAACGCGTGGACTGTTTATCTATTGTAAACAGCATGCAGCGTCCTGCTGTGTGCACTGCGTGTTTTTTTCTATCGATGCTCCGAATGGAAAAGTAAAAGGAGCAAGATCATGAATACTAATTCTTCTGGAAAAATCGCTTTCATTCAGGCCGGCTGGCATTGGGATATTGTTGATCGCTGTCGTGAAGGTTTTGTTGCGCGCCTGGCAGAACTTGGAATTGCTGAAAGTCAGGTAGATTTCTTCAGACTGCCGGGTGCTTTTGAAATTCCCCTCAAATGCAAACAACTGCTTGGCTCAGGTGATTATGAAATTGCCGTGGCCGCTGGCTTTGTTGTTGATGGTGGTATCTACCGTCACGAGTTTGTTGCCCAGTCTGTAGTCAGTGCCCTCATGCAGGTCCAGCTGGAACTGGAAAAACCGGTGTTGTCAGCAGTACTAACCCCGAAGGAATTTGACGAGGAAAACGCAGAGCATCAGAAATTTTTCTTTGATCACATGCTTATTAAGGGACGAGAGGCCGCAGACGCTGCAGCCTCCTTGTTGGAGTCACAAGTTGCAAGTTGCAAGTCGCAAGTCGCAGGTGGCGTAAAAAGTCAGATAAAGGAAAAAAGATAAAGGAAAGAGCGGATAAAAGATAAAGGAAAAAGGATAAAGGTGGGCGGTAGGGAAATAAGATACAAGAGGCAAGCAAGCACACTTTCAGGTTTCAATGGTTTTTGTAGGTCGGATAAGGACCGCAGGGACGCATCCGACAAGGACCGCAGGGACGCATCCGACAAGGCTAATTTAGAACATTTCTTTGCGCTTAGTGGCATGTCGGAAGACGCTACGCTTTTCCGACCTACGGGGGTTGAAATTTTTACACCGAAGTTTCCTGTAGGTCGGATAAGGACCGCAGGGACGCATCCGACAAGGCGGCTAATTTAGTCGCCTTTTTTGTGACTTGAAACTTGTGACTGCTTTAAGGCAGTACGTACCAAAGCAGCGCGGGTAACAGCAGGAAAGACATTACAGTGGAGATGACGACGGTGGCTGCGACTTCCTGCGGTTGGCGGTCATAACGCATGGCAAACAGGTAGGCGAATACGGCAACCGGCATTGAGCATTGCATAATCAATACCCCTTTAGCAGCGCCCTCCAGTCCCATCATTGAGGCAATGACATTGCCTGTTATAAAGCCCAGTCCAAGACGTAAGGCAGACAGCGAAATGCTGCGGGTCAGGCTGGTGATTTTGAATTGCGCCAGTGATACACCCAGGGCGATCAGCATCATTGGGATGGTGAGGCCGCCAATCAGATTGGTGGTGTTATAGAGCCAGGCGGGTGATTTTATGCCGGAAAACATAAGTGTCATGGTAACAATGACAGTCCAGAACATCGGGTTTGTCATCAGCTCCTTACCAGACATTTTGCCGGATGAAATAGACATTCCGACGGTAAAGCCAAATACAATATTAACGGTGAAGTAGGTAAGGCCAAGTGCCAGGCCTTCTTCACCAAAGGCCAGCAGGCAAAGAGGCAGCCCCATATTGCCGACATTGGGAAAAATCTGGCTGGGAAGAAAAGCACGCTGATCCAGTTTGAAAATCCGCAAGATAACAAAACCCACCAGCCCAAAAATCAACATGGTTAAAAATGCTGCGCCTGCCATGGAGATAAAGGCATCCTGTTCCAGCTCAATTTCCATAAAGGTCGAAAAAATGAGACAGGGTGCGCCGATGTTTATCACCAGGCGAGAGACAAACTGGGTTTCAAAAGGATGGTCCTGTTTGACCCAGGTATAACCAATCATGGCGCACACAAAGACCGGCGAGATAATGGCAAAAATATCGTATAGCATAATTGTGTTCCGCCGGATTGTGCCGACCAGCTGATTATTTTGGTTGTGCTTTTATTCTGACCAGGCCGGCAGTTTTTTCCCGATTAACTGTTTTTTCAGTCGGGCATAATCTGGCAGACCATTTTTGTAAGGTGGATAATCTTCACCGAGAATCAGTGGCGCAAAATATTCCTTTGCGGCAGCGGTAATCCCAAAGCCATCTTCAGTAATAAAATCCCTGGGCATTTTTTTCTCAACATTGGCCACGTCCGCCAGCGCCGCTTCACCAATATGCCATTGGTAGGGAGAAGAACTGTCCCTGACCACGGTAGGCATCACAGCGTTTTTACCGGCCAGCGCAAATTCAACAGCGGCTTTGCCCATGGCGTAAGCCTGCTCCACATCGGTAGCGGAGGCAATATGACGTGCAGCACGTTGCAGGTAGTCTGAGACGGCCCAATGGTATTTATACCCCAGTGCCTCTTTCACCATATTGGCCAGAGCCGGCGCCACTCCGCCAAGCTGGGCATGACCGAAAGCATCAGTAGTGCCCTGGTCGGCGAGAAAACTGCCGTCCTCATAATGGGCGCCTTCGGAAACCACAATGGCGCAGTAACCATATTTTTCGACGCAGACTTTTGTTTTGGCAAGAAAAGCATCCTTATCAAAAGGGATTTCCGGAAAGATGATGATATGGGGGGCATCCCCTTCCTGTTCGGCAGCAAGTCCGGCCGCCCCGGCAATCCAGCCGGCATGACGTCCCATCACTTCCATGACAAAGATTTTGGTGGAGCTTTCACACATGGAAGCTACATCAAGGCCGGCTTCCCTGATAGAGACTGCCACGTATTTGGCCACCGAGCCGAAGCCGGGACAGTTGTCAGTAACAGGCAGGTCGTTGTCGACGGTTTTGGGAATGCCGATACAGGTAATTGGGTAATTAATCTCCTGGCTAAGCTGGCTCACCTTGTGCGCCGTGTCCTGGGAGTCACCGCCACCGTTATAGAAGAAATAGCCGATATCATGGGCTTTAAATACCTCTATCAGGCGTTCATACTCGGCCCGGTTTTCGCTCACGCTTTTCAGTTTGTAACGGCAGGAGCCAAATGCGCCCGCTGGCGTGTGCCTGAGAGCCGCAATGGTGGCTTCGCTTTCAAGACTGGTATCAATGAGTTCCTCACGCAGGGCGCCGATAATGCCATTGCGACCAGCATAGACTTTGCCGAATTCGGGATGCGCCCTTGCGGCCTCAATGACGCCGCACGCTGATGCGTTAATTACTGCGGTAACACCGCCTGACTGGGCATAGAAGATATTGTTTCCAGACATACACTACTCCAAAAAAATGATGCGACTATTCTACTGAATCTTTGGAGGGTTAGACAGGATTGTAGTCGCTGTTGCCTGGAGTCAGGCTAATGGTTTTTGATCTCTGGCTTGTGCCGGGCCATTCTGAGAAAATCCATACATGCATATTCATATTCTAGGTATTTGCGGCACCTTCATGGGCTCGCTGGCGGTTTTGGCCAAGCAGCTTGGCTATAGCGTTACCGGTTCCGATCAGAACGTTTATCCTCCCATGAGTACGCAGCTGGAGGAGCAGGGCATCACACTTTCCCAGGGTTATGATCCGGCTCATTTTGCCGGCCCTGAAGCTGACAGCCCTGACATGATTGTCATCGGTAATACCTGTTCCCGGGGTAACCCGGCAGTGGAATATATCCTTGAGAACAATCTGCCCTATTGCTCCGGGCCGCAATGGCTATCTGATCATGTCCTGAAAGATCGCTGGGTGCTGGCGGTAGCCGGAACCCATGGCAAGACCACGACCACCAGCATGCTGACCTGGATTCTGGAATCAGCGGGTCTGGAACCCGGCTATCTGGTAGGCGGGGTACCAAAAAACTTTTCCACCTCTGCCCGTCTCGGTACCCCCCCCTTTTTTGTTATCGAAGCCGATGAATATGACAGCGCCTTTTTCGACAAGCGCTCCAAGTTTATTCACTACCGCGCAAAAACCGCGATTCTGGGTAATCTGGAATTTGATCATGCTGATATTTTTCCGGACCTTGCTTCAATTCAGGCACAGTTTAATCATCTGCTAAAAACCATTCCTCAAGGCGGTGTGGTCATTGCGCCGCTCAATAATGCCAATCTGGATGAGGTATTTGCCAAGGGAATTTGGTGCCCTCAACAGTTTTTTACCATTGGTGATGATGCGCAAGCACAATGGCGTGTGCAGCCTCTGGATAAACAGGGTGCGCATTTCAAAGTCAGCTATAGCAGTACTGAGGGTGAAGTCTATGGTGAAGTCAAATGGGATCTGCTTGGAAATCATAATATTCAAAATGGTGTAGCCGCACTGGCAGCAGCCTGTCATGTGGGCGTGTCCCTTGAAGATGGCTGCAAGGCACTGTCAGCTTTTGCCGGGGTAAAACGCCGACTTGAATTGCTCGGCGAATTTGCCGGGGTAAAATTGTATGATGATTTTGCCCATCACCCCACGGCCATCAAAACAACACTGGACGGCTTCAGGGCAAGACTGGATGAAAGCGCGGAATCCGGGCGTCTGATTTGTGTGATCGAAGCTCGCTCCAACACGATGAAAATGGGCTACCATCAAGCTACACTGGCAGCATCACTTAGTGCTGCTGATCTGGTGATTTGGTATAAATCAAAAGCTACCAAACTGGATCTTGTTGCTATTGGTGATGAGTTCGGTACCGATTTTCGCAGCTTGTCGAACACCGATGCGATTATTAACGAGGTCGTGCAGGAGGCTGTTGCCGGGGACCATGTCATCATCATGAGTAATGGCGGCTTTGAAGGTATCCATCAGCGACTGGCCGAGGCTCTGTCAAAAAAATTGAATAAACTATTAGCGCAGTGAGTATTTAATGTAGGAAATGCTTGTTGTAGGAAATGCTTGATGCAGTACGTGCTCAATGGAGTAAGTACTAAAGCAGGAAGTGCTAAAAGCAGGAACGAAGAGGCTGACATTGGAAACAATTCCACTTTTCCCACTCAATTCCATTCTCTTTCCAAAGGGGCGTATTTCCCTGCAGATTTTTGAGTCCCGCTATGTGGATATGATTCGCCAATGCCTGAAAGATGGCATAGGTTTTGGCGTGGTGCTCATTGAAGCGGGGAGTGAAGTAGCATCCAAAGGACAAAAACTGGATATCCACCGGATCGGCACCTACAGTACCGTGGTGGACTGGAATCAGCTACCCAATGGCTTGCTCGGCATCACCGTGGAAGGGCAGACTACCTTCAAGATAGTTGAATCGTGGCGTGAGGAGAATAATCTGTGCAGGGCTGAGGTTGTTTTCAGGGAACAGGATTCGCAGGATTCAGAGCCGGTTGATGTGGGGGAGCAGTTTCAGGAATACGTTGAACTGTTGCAGGGCCTGGCCAGACATCCGGCCATTGAAGAGCTTAAGCTGGATATAAGTTTTGATAATTTACGCGAAATCGCCTGGCGCCTGAGTGAGTTGCTACCCATTGGCAACCGGGAAAAGCAGGCGTTGCTGGAATTAACTGATCCCTTTGACCGGCTGGAGCAGATTGAGATCTACATTAATTCGATGAATCAGCAGGAGAATGGCGGACTTTAGCTCCTACCCGCGCTGCTTGCTGGAAATCCATAGCTCAATTCTTCATAATCGACCTCTTTTACGGAAAAGCCCATGCTTGATACCTTGCTTAATCCCGGCACCATGACCCAGTCACAATGGATGATTGTGGGAATACTGTTTCTGCTGCTCCTTGGTATTGTGTTTTTTCTGTACCGAACCTACCTGGTCATCAGGGAGTCGAGCAGGAAAAAATACAAACCCAATATCGGCTTATCGCGCATTCAGGATGTGGAAAAGCAGAACAGTCAGTCCCAAGAACCCTAGAAATTCATACTGGAATTCCCCGATGCGTGTTAATCCTGCTCGACTGCTGACTTTTCTGATTTGCCTGTCAGTACCGTTTGCCAGCAGCCTGGGCATTATTATTCGCCACGACAAGTCAGATAGTGACTACCAGGTTGATGTAGCGGCCTATCCCCAGTTGTTTTATCTGCATACCCGCTTCAACAACAAGATATGCATGGCAACCCTCATTGATAGTCACTGGGCGATTACCGCAGCCCATTGCGCTGAGCAAACCCCTTTGCTGGACACCTATAACCGGCATGATGAGTATCAGCTGAGTATTGCTGGTCAATCCTACAAGGTTGCAGAGCTGGTATTGCACCCGCGCTATGACACGGGGAATGAACTGGATAATGTGGATCTGGCCCTGATTCGTCTGGACCGGGATGTTGCTGGTATTGTTCCGATTACTCTCAACCGCAAGACTGACGAGGTCAATCAGGTATTTTCCCTGCTCGGCTGGGGTTTTACCGGTATTGGTACCATCGGTATGAAAAGTAATGATGGCAAATTTCGTCGGGCGAAAAACCGGGCAGTTGCATCAGGCCAGTGGCTGGAATTTGTTTTTGATGATCCCAGGCAGTCCGATAACCAGGCGCTTGGTCTGGAAGGCGTGCCGGGACTCGGTGATAGCGGAGGCCCAGCCTTGCTGGAAGTGGGTAATTCCCGGGTGTTGGCAGGCATCGCACTGGGGGAGCTTGAAGTGGGCGAAGCGCCACTGGCCCAGGGGCTTTACGGGACTACCCAGCTTTATGAAAGAGTATCCAGCCATCTGGAATGGATAGATTCTATTCTTTTTGAATAATTCCCTCTAATTGATTGGATTTTGGAGATAGTTGGTACTAACTAATTTATATTGAATCTGAGTATTATAACCTTGCCATAACAATGTAGTGGCTTGACGATAACCCCATATCCTCATCTTTATTCATTAGAAGCTATCTTTCCGGCCATTATTGATAGTTATTAATAATTATTTAAATATATAAATTAGCTATATCCTATCAGTGATTGGTTTCCCCGAATGTCTTTCAGCAAAAAGCTGTCTTGTTATTGTTTAAACCGACGTTAGAATAAACTCTTTCTAATTAGTTGTTACCTATCAGGCAAGTGTTATGTCCAGTAAGAAACCCTCCATCAAGCAGCTTGAATACTTTGCCACCATTGCCCGTTCTTCCAATTTCCGCAAAGCGGCCGCCAAGCTCGGTATTTCCCAGCCAACCCTGACCAGTCAGATTGTGGCAATGGAGGAAGCTATGGAAGTACAACTGTTTGAGCGTTCCCGTGCCGGCACCTTGTTATCCCCGGAGGGCAGGGAATTGTTGCCGCTGGTGAGGGATATTCTCGAGCAGTATCAAAACCTGATGGAAACGGCCAATCACACTAATCGGGATATGGGCGGTACCTTCAAGCTTGGCGTGTCGGACTCTATTGGCCCTTATTTACTACCCCAATTGTTACCTGTTCTGCATCGGCGTTACCCAAAACTTCAACTGCACCTCAGGGAAGGTGATCCCGGTGAACTGGAAAGCGGTCTGCGTAAGGGAAGTTTTGATTTCATCATGACGGTATTACCCATGCAGTCTACGGAAAATCGTGTGCGGCCCCTGTTTATGGAGCCGATTAAAGTGCTTGTCTCGCCGGAGCACGCTTTGGCCGGGCAAACAGTTATAAGCGGGGAGGAGTTGCAGGGGCAAACAGTGTTGAGTATTGATGATCACTTTCATCTACAGCGACAAATCACCGGGCTTTGTGAACGTTTTGGCGCGCAGCTGAAACGGGATTTCGAGGGCAACAGTCTGGATACCTTGTGCCAGATGGTGATGATGAATCAGGGCATAGCTTTCCTGCCAGCCCTGTTTGCACAAAATGAATTGCACAAGGGAACTGGCTTGAAGGTACTGAGTTTCCAGGATGAAACCGTAGTGCGAAATCATGTAGCGGCCTGGCGCATCAATTCCTCATCCAGGCATCTTTTTCAGAAACTGTCCTATGACATCAAATCCATTGCCATGGAAAAATATGCCGGCATCCTTGCAGAAGTGATCACCGAAGAAAATGTCTAGCCGTTAAGGTCGGGCATTTTCAAGTGCCAGTCAGTGTCTTGCTGGAAGGCCTGGGCCAGACTGAACATTACCTCTTCTTTCAGGTGGGCACTGCTGATTTGCAGTCCAATCGGCAGACCGGTCTGACTAAAACCGATGGGTACTGAAATAGTCGGTATGCCATAGAGATTAAACGGCGCCGTATTGCGTGTCGAGGGTTCTGCGCCGGTGGCTTCTGCTGGATTGATCGCACTGTCTATTCTTTCCGGTAAGCCGGGGGCGGTGGGTGTGACGAGCACATCTACTTCATTAAACACTTCGGCAATGGCATGGCGTACTCGCACCATGTCCTGTTGTGCACGAATATAGTCTTCCGCACTGACGGCCCTTGCCGCCAGCAAACGTTCCAGGGTAACAGGATCATAAGCAGAATGATTACCTTCATCGTCCAGGTATTCTTCATGCCAGGCAGCACTTTCAGCCAGCAATGGCGCAAAATCAGGAATCGCTGGCAGACTGACGTCAGTAGTCTGAGCAGTAGCTGCAGTGAGTACTGTCATTGCGTTATTGACTGCCTGGTCTGTATTCGTATGCAGGCGGGCAAAATAGTCTCCTGTTGGCAAACCAATTCTCAGCTTATTTACCGGCTGCATTAATGCGCCAATATAATCTCCCGGCGCAGACCTGATGCTGACCGGATCCAGCGGATCGAAGCCCGTCATGCTTTGCAGCATATAGGCAGTGTCTGCCACACTGCGGCAAAGTGGGCCAACATGATCCAGTGATTCTGCTACCGGAATAATATTGCGAATGGAGGCAATGCCATGGCTCGCTTTCAAGCCGGTCACACCACAGTACGCGGCAGGCAGGCGAATGGAGGCTAGTGTATCGGTGCCCAGTGCGGCGCAGCACATGCGCGCCGCCACGGCAGCGGCAGAGCCACCGGACGAACCGCCAGGAATATGATCAAGATTCCAGGGATTATGGACCGGGCCAAAATGAGTAATGGCTGATGTGCCACCCCAGGCAAATTCATGCATGTTGAGTTTGCCCAGAAGAACGCAGCCGGCCTCCTGCAGCCTGGTGTAAATTGGCGCATCCACTTGCGCTACCCGATTTTGTAACAGGCTACTGGCGGCGGTGGTGCGAATACCCGCGGTATCGATATTATCTTTCAGGCCGATAGGGATGCCATGCAAAGGGCCACGCCATTGGCCGTTAGCCAGTTCCATTTCCAATTGTTGCGCCTGGCTCATGGCCAGATCTGCCGTCACCGTGATATAGGCATTTACGCGGGGTTGCAGTTGTTCAATACGATCAAGAAAGGCAGCGGTCAGATCCACAGGCGAAAGGATACGACGTCGTATAAGGTCCGAGGCTTCAACAAGAGAAAGCATCGTCAGGTCAGTTGCCTGAGCGCTTAGCGGCAGGCTGCTTAGCAGGGTAGCAGTGGAAAGGCTGCCAGCCAGGAAAGTACGGCGATTAGTCAAAATTTTCCTCGTATTTCTTTGCATATTCGGAGTTTACATAGTGCCTAAAACAGAAATACAAATCTAATATTTATTCGGCTGGTGAATCCACTCCCGGGTTAATTCTGCAGCCATAAATTCCAAACAAAGTGCTGGGGCTGGCAAAAGTCATAGTCCGGGTTCAATTTCTCTGGAGACGGAAACTGCCAGTATCGGTACCATCATCCCAGGTGCCGGTTATATTTCTTTGCGTTGCTGATCCCAGGTTTCCGACAACACCCTGAATTTTGTAGCTCAGCGTATTTCCTGCTCTGTCTTCGCCAACGGCGCTTATATTTACGCTCCAGTCCTGTGGATCCAGAGTCACATCTGATAAAGGAATACGCACGCCATTCTCAATGATTGTTCCTGTAATTTCCTGGTCAGGCTGTAAATCAAGCAAGACAAGCACGCGCGTGTTTTTGTCATTTACAAGCCTGTCACCACTCCAGGAGCCAACAAGAGGGTGGCCTTCCTGGGAAAACAGCGGGCAGGAAAAACCCAGCAGAATAATGAAAACCGTGGCCAGAGTTTTTCTATTTAAAAGACTGGATGAATTTATCATGTGCCTGTAGCTCATTGTTGAACCCTGTTTTATTCACTACCCAAAAAATGTTGAACGTCGCGTTCATTATCCTGACAAAAGTACTCATGCAATTCGCCAAGCTCGGAACCATCCCAGCTGGTCCAGTTCCAGGCCACATCAAAGCCTCCAGACCAGGTTTGCGTATAGGCGCCAGGATCATCAACGGTGAGTTCATAACGCAGTGTTTCAAAATCGGGGCGTGAAATGCGTTCAGTTAAATGCAGATAACGTGTACTGGGTAATGAGCCAGAAGCAAACCAGGTTTTCTCGTTAAAGCCATTGGTCTCCACTACCAGGGTGTCTTCTTCCCAGTGCGCAGTGGAATAACCCAGGTAGGTAGGAATCAGACCCGGATCATTGATATCCGGCAGGGGGCGACCATCGGTATGGATCATGCGCCAGGTATGAGGGCCGCCAGCAAAAACCAGATAAATCCGGTTGAGCTCGGGATGCTGAAGAATTTCAAAGCCATTCACCGTTTGAATCTGGCGGGTAATGCCTCCAGGTAGACAGCGGGCATGGGGGTCATCCTTCTGGTTATTTGCCTTGCGGTATTCCAGAAGCGCTCTTGCCCATGGTTGTAGGGGTAATTCTTCTTCCAGCAGGTTAGTCTGATGACTGCGTCCCCTGCGATCGAAAATTCTTCCTGAGCTTCCCCAGAATCCTTTCTGCCCGGGCTCCAGTCCCAGGTTTACCTGTCCATTTACCAGCCTTGGCGTAGGTCTCACCGGCGCACTGTCTTCAGCGCTCTGAGCGCCTGCATGTGGAGCCGTGATTAAAAAGAGCAGGCTTATCAATAGTGATAAATTATGTGTTGAAACTCGAATTACCATAACACTGTGTCTCCCGCCAACTATGGCGTAGTAAGTTCGCTGGACCCTGCGCCAAGTTCTTCGCCGGAGGTCAGGGTGACGGAGCGCGCATTGGCCAGATTGCTGCCGTCTCTTGCCAGCCTTCCCTCCACTTGCACCATATCACCGATAGACAGTGTCGAGCGCGACCATCCCTGAATGCGGGTCAGAACGGCAGGTGCCCCCATTTCAAGCGCCCATTTTTCATAATTGCCATTTTCATCTTCGACATCGATATAAAGGTAAACATGCGGGTTTTGCCATTCAACCTTGGTCACCATGCCGGTCATGGTGACGGGTTTGTTGCTGTCATACTGGGCGGCGAAAGAATGATGGGCAACCACTGGAATTGACAGGAATAACGAAAACATCAATCCGGCAAGTCCCATTAATTTTTTATTCATGATGTTTCCCCTGCAAGACCTGATTAAAATTTGAACTAAAACTAAAAGCCGACGTATATATGTTGATAATGCTGCCATTTTAATAGCTTATCAATGTTTTTTTCAGGTGATATTCCCCATGAAAATCAGCTAGTTGTCAGTGCGTTCAATAATTATTATCAGCTGGATCATGGCGTTGCCTATCGACCTAATAGGTATTTTCAATTTTCTCCATGGCTTGCAAGGCGCGTATAATAAAAGTGTTACTCAAAGGAGCGTAATTTATTATGACTAGGAAAAAATTATCTTTATGTACATTGATTGCTATTGGCCTGGCGCCACTGGCATCAATGAACCTGGCAAATGCCCAGGATGCAATGCCTACCAATGATTACTGGTGGCCCAATCAACTGGATCTGCAGCCATTGCGCATGCATTCTCCGGAATCTGACCCTATGGGAGATGACTTCGACTATGCCGAAGCTTTCTCAAGCCTGGATCTGGATGCAGTAAAACAGGATCTGGTTGACCTGATGACTACCTCACAGGATTGGTGGCCAGCAGACTACGGCAACTATGGTCCGTTCTTTATTCGTATGGCCTGGCACAGTGCCGGTACCTACCGTATCAGTGATGGTCGTGGTGGTTCGGACGGTGGCATGCAGCGTTTTGCCCCCCTTAACAGCTGGCCCGACAATGCCAACCTGGACAAGGCGCGACGTCTGCTTTGGCCAATCAAGCAGAAATATGGACGCAGTCTGTCCTGGGCTGACCTGATGGTTCTGACCGGCACCGTAGCAATGGAATCCATGGGATTTGAAACCTTTGGTTTTGCTGGCGGCCGTGTTGATGAATGGGAGCCTGATGAAATCTACTGGGGCCCTGAAGGGGAATGGCTGGGTGACCAGCGTTACAGTGGCGACCGTGATCTTGAGGATCCACTGGCCGCAGTCCAGATGGGTTTGATCTATGTAAATCCTGAAGGCCCGAACGGTAATCCTGATCCTTTGGCGGCAGCTGCCGATATTCGTGAGACATTTGGTCGCATGGCCATGAATGACGAGGAAACGGTTGCTCTTATCGCCGGTGGTCATACCTTTGGTAAAGCCCACGGTGCCAGAAGCCCCGAAAATTGTGTTGGACCAGAACCTGAAGCGGCTCCTCTGGAAGCGCAAGGCCAGGGCTGGGTTAATACCTGTGGTACTGGTAAAGGACCAGACACTATCACCAGTGGCCTGGAAGGCGCCTGGACTGTGAATCCAACACAGTGGACGCACAACTATCTGCAGAATCTGTATAACTGGGAGTGGGTACAGACCAAAAGTCCTGCCGGTGCGACTCAGTGGATTCCTGCTAACGGTGCTGCTTCCAACCTTGTGCCTGATGCCTATGATCCTTCAGTGAGACATGCACCAATCATGTTTACTACTGACCTGGCACTTAAGATGGACCCTTCCTACCGCGAGATCACTTCACGCTGGCTGGATAATCCTGAGCAGTTCGAAGATGCTTTTGCCCGTGCCTGGTTCAAGCTGACTCATCGTGATATGGGCCCAAGCACGCGCTATCTCGGTTCCATGGCTCCTGATGCAGATCTGATCTGGCAGGATCCGGTACCGGAAATTGATTATTCACTGATCAATGCCAGGGATATCGCAAACCTGAAATCAGAAATCCTGGATTCCGGTCTGAGCGTTTCACAACTGGTGAAAACGGCCTGGGCTTCAGCGTCATCATTCCGCGGTACTGATATGCGCGGTGGTGCCAATGGTGCTCGCATTCGTCTGGCTCCGCAGAAAGACTGGGCGGTAAATGAGCCTGCAGAACTGGCCAATGTACTTTCCGTACTGGAAGGTATTCAGTCTGAGTTCAATGACAGACGTTCGCGCAGAAAGGTCTCTCTTGCCGATGTTATCGTCCTGGGCGGCGCAGCAGCTATTGAAAAAGCGGCGGCGGATGCCGGCTATGACGTGGACGTGCCTTTTGTTCCCGGTCGTGCTGACACTACCCAGGAATGGACTGATGTGGCTTCCTTTGCCGTACTTGAGCCCAAGGCAGACGGTTTCCGTAACTACTTTGCAGAGGGGCAGTCTCCTGCAGTAGAGCTGGTTGAGAAAGCCGATCTGCTGACATTGACTGTACCGGAAATGAGTATCCTTGTTGCTGGCATGCGCACATTGAATGCCAACACCGGTGGTGCACAGCATGGCGTCTTCACAGACCAGCCTGGTACGCTGAGCAATGACTTCTTCGTTAACCTGCTGGACCTGTCTACCGAATGGTCCAAAGGGTCAATGGAAGGCGTCTATGAAGGTCGTGATATTGCCACTGGTGAGCTGAAGTGGACTGGTACGCCGGTTGATCTGATCTTCGGTTCCAACTCAGAACTGCGTGCAGTTGCCGAGTTCTATGCCGCAGAAGATGCACAGGAGCAGTTTGTGCAGGACTTCGTTGGCGCATGGACCAAGGTAATGACACTGGATCGTTTTGATCTGGATTAATACTTACGTAGGGTGTTAATCAACGCAGTATCAGATTAAGCCCTCGTTGAAATGAAAACGGCGACATTATGTCGCCGTTTTTTTTGCTTACTCCACAATACCCTGACTGCGAAGATACTCTTCATAACTGCCTTTAAAGTCGATGATGCCATCAGGCTGTATATCGATTATGCGGGTCGCCAGGGAGGATACAAATTCACGGTCATGACTGACAAAGATCTGAGTACCTGGAAAGTTCTCCAGCGCCAGATTCAGCGATTCAATAGATTCCATATCCAGATGGTTGGTGGGTTCATCAAGGAACAAAATGTTGGGATTGATAAGACTGAACTTTCCAAACAGCATACGACCCTGTTCACCACCGGAAATTACCTTCACTGATTTTTTTGCATCATCCCCGGAAAACAGCATGCGGCCAAGTGCACCGCGCACTAACTGGTTGTCGCCTTTGGTCCATTGCTTCATCCAGTCAAACAGCGTCATGTCGTCGGCAAAGTCACTATGGTGATCTTGTGCGTAATAACCTACTAGAGCCTGTTCTGCCAGTTTTACCTTGCCGTTATCCACCGCGATATCGCCAAGCAGGCAACGTAACAGGGTCGTTTTACCAATACCATTGGTACCGATAATAGCCACACGCTCGCCTGCTTCAATTTGCAAGCTGAGGTTGTCAAAAATGGGTTGATCAAAGGCTTTGCTGATTTCTTCAGCGGTAATGGCTTGTCGATGCAGTTTCTTGTCTTGCTTGAAGCGAATATAGGGGTTCATACGACTGGAAGGCTTGATGTCTTCCAGTTGAATCTTGTCTATCTGGCGGGCGCGTGACGTGGCCTGTTTGGCTTTTGAGGCGTTGGCGGAAAAGCGGCTGACGAAGCTCTGCAATTCGGAGATTTGTTCTTTTTTCCGGGCATTGTCGGTCAGCAGTTTTTCCCGCGCCTGGGTGGAAGCGATCATGTAGTCATCATAATTGCCGGGATAGATACGTACCTCACCATAATCCATGTCGGCAATGTGGGTGCAGACCTCGTTCAGGAAGTGGCGGTCATGGGAAATAATGATGATAGTGCTTTTGCATTCTTTCAGTATTTTTTCGAGCCAGCGAATGGTGTTTATGTCGAGGTTGTTGGTTGGCTCATCCAGCAGCAAAACTTCCGGGTCTGAAAACAGAGCCTGGGCAAGCAATACGCGTAGTTTCCAGCCCGGCGCAATATTGCTCATCGGGCCGCTATGCTGGTGCAGCGGAATATCCAGACCCAGCAATAATTCGCCAGCGCGGGATTCGGCGGTATAGCCATCCATCTCGGCAAAACGTATTTCGAGTTCGGCCACCTGCATGCCTTCTTCTTCTGTCATTTCGGGCAGGTTATAAATACGCTCACGTTCGGCTTTAACCTGCCACAACTCCTCATGCCCCATAATGACGGTATCGATGACAGAATGCTCCTCAAAGGCAAACTGATCCTGACGTAATTTACCCAGCCGGACATGGGGCTCCAGCATGACCTGGCCAGAAGTAGGCTTGAGTTCGTCACCCAGAATTTTCATCAAGGTGGACTTGCCACAGCCATTGGCACCGATCAGGCCATATCGGTTGCCATTGTTGAATTTGGCAGAAACATTTTCAAAAAGGGGTTTTGCCCCAAATTGTATAGTGAGGTTAGCGGTAGAAATCATAAGTGGAGGGTAAGCCTGCAGAAAAATGAGGCGCGCATTCTACCAATTTTGAAGACCAGATTAATAGGGACGCTTGCAACTTAGCAACTTAACGACAATATATGGTTGCTAAGTTGCAAACATCCCTATTAATTTACTTCTTAATCTATCCCTTAATCTCTTAAGTTGCAAGCGTCCCTTTAGTTACCAATCCAGATCATCGGGGATTTTGTAGGCGGCGTAAAAATCATCATCCTCACTGCTTTCACTGGCTGGTGAATCATCGGCCTGGAAGATGACGGCAGCGGGGTCTCTTTGAGCAATTTTATCTGACACATTAATCGGCACCAGCACATACTGATCAGCCAGTTTTACGATAGCGATCATGCGCCTGCGCAGATGATCTACCTGTTCTGGACTGACCCAGATGTGTTTGATTATATTGGCGTCTGTGAAATGAAACTTTTCATCGCCATCTCTGGGGATGAGATTGGTTTCAATGAGCTGTTTGATCTGGGCAGCAATGGCCGCCTCATGGGCTTTTTGGGTTTTCTCAAGATTTAATTGCCGGTCACGGGCTATTTTCTCAGCCCGCGCCCGCTCAAGAGCCAGCTTCTCTTCATCTATTTTGGGTTTTTTGCCCTTATTGGTAAGCTTGTTTTCCTTGCGTTGCTCCCTGGATATTTTTTTGGCTTTTTTTTCGTCCACCAGGCCGGATTTCTTTAGCTGGTCTTGTAATGAAATAGCCATGATGATTCTGCTTTTTATAAGTGGGGTAAGAAGGGACTCGAAATGACGCACTTAACCTGGCAGCTGGATATTTTTATCAAGTTGCCAGGTTGCAGGTGTCCCTATTTGCTTAACGTGGAGGCCAGATCACATTGCCATCGTCATCCACCAGTCCCATCTCAGCCAGTTTTGCAGCGACTTCCTCGCCAGCACGAAGCGGTGATGCTCCATTCAGGTTGGCAGGGGGCACAATGTTGAGAGATTCAAAGGTGCCATTGGCAATATCAATCATGTCGGTGAAACGAAGATTGGAACGCATGGGGCCGTCATTCACCTGGATCGCTCGCGGCCAAAACACCGGCTGATCGCGCAATCCGGCCCAGCCAATGACTTTTATGGTGTCGCCTACAGCGAAATCCGTTTTGGCAAACCCATAGGCTTCCTGTACACCGGTGGGATGGCTTAACAGACGCCATTTTTCACCCGCCGGAATATCGCCACCGCTTATTACGATGTCCATGGTGATATGAGGATTACCCCAGCTGACTTTCGCGATCTTGCCTTCAAAAATTTTGGTGTTCGAGCCAAACTCGCCAAACTGGGCCTGTGAACTATGGTGGGCAAACAGTACGCTGGTAAACAACATCGCCGTTGTCATGCATACAGTAAAAAAAGTTTTCAATAATACAGTGCGTTTCATTTTTTCGTCTCCTATTCCCAAACAATGCAGCGGGCATTGCAGTAGAGTTCAGATTGAGTACCTTCACCAGTGGACGCATTGACCTGCCAATAGCCGGTAAAATCATCCAGTGTAATAGAGCAGGAATTCTTGTCCTGCGGACTTTGTATGCCACTGATCTCAACATGGGTCAGGAAGCAGGCAGAGTTGGCAGCATTTGCCAGAATCTTTTGTTCAGAAGATTCAATCCCGGTATTAAGCCTGATCCAGGCAGCGGCTTCCGGCTCCATGCTAACGCTTAGCTTGTTCACATCCAGTTGTTCTGCAATCTGTTCATAATTAATCTGCGGTTCCAGAATCATGGTCGCTTGTGGTTCGGCGTTTTGATTACTGTCCTGTAAAACCATGGTAGTAGCGACACTGGCAATGATGGCAACAATGACACTAAGAATGACTGTTTTCATGTTTTTCTCCGTGACTTAAATCAATAGATAGGAAGAGGCGTTCATTTATTAAAAACCGGCCTCAATCCACAACTGGGCTGATTCCTCGGTACAGGGCGTTTGCACCAGATCGCGATCAGCGACTTTAATCCATTTATGAGTAAAGGTAACAGCCTGACTCAGGTAGACTGGATCGGTAAGGGTAATCGTCAGATTAATCGCCAGACCATCATCGCTCAGGCTGAATCTTTCCAGTAGATGTTTCTGATCACTTGAATCAATACCGGTATGACCGCCCCAGGTGTCTGCAATGAAGTGACTGCTTTCAACAATCAGATCGCCGTCTTCGAACCAGCCAATGGAATGACCGAGTTTGGAAGGTGGCGTCATAGCTTCTCTCTTGTCCAGGTACACGATGCGTTGTCCTTCCATCAGGTCGCGACCGATAATCAGGGTGTTCTGATCCAGTCTGGAAATCTGGTGGGAGTAGGGCAGGGTCATTGATTTGGGCGGTCCCGGATCACCGCAGGTCAGCACCGGGTTCTGGTCTTCACTGAAATTATCGACCAGTTCCTGACCCCGGGCATTGAGTGGCCAGCCTTTAGGGGGAGCATAGGTAGGCTGATTCGGCGCGCGATCCCAGAGCCCGGTAAAGTCGGTCGAAGGGGCTATCAATCCCTCCATCTCTGAAGATTTACCGATTCTGACACCATCCTTCTCTACCCAGTTCATTGAACTGTATGCACGGGCCTTGTTCTTGTGATGAGCGCCTCCCCAGGTGATGACATCACCAGGTTTAAAGCTGTCTCTGGACCAGCCGGCTTCGATCATCGCCGCTGGATGATTCATCTCTATACTGTATTCGACAATTTTTCCTGCAGGATTGGGCGCTTCAACTTTCAGGAAAACATGGGGCATGCTCCAGCTGTACTTGGTGACAGTACCACGCAGAACGCGCACATCGTCTCGATCAATAGTGGCATGGGAATGGTGGGCGGCAACTGGAATACTGCCAGTTAGAGCAAGCATTAATAATGCGGCAAGAGAACACGATTTATTCATAAGATCCCCCATGCTGATCATGAATACTTTTTTATCAGTGAAAATAATTAAGCTAACATTTTGGGCTTTCTTAAAGCGTCCTTGTACAGACATAGTAGCAAAATTTAAAGCAAATACACTATTACCACGTGCCTGTATCTGATCTGGTGACTACAGATTACCCTGCACAAAGCAGTCCCCGATATCCAGCAGGATATGCAGGTACAGACCAATGCCAAGCAGGCGAGTTTTCGGGTGAATCAACAGTAGACTATAGAGCGCAATGGGGATGGGGGTATGCAAAGGGTGAAAGCCGATGCTGCAACGATCAGGATCGTAGATTGGATCAGCCAGCAGGTGGTCCACATCAATCAATAGTCCGCACAAGAGCAAGGCAAATGCTTTGACCCATTTTTTTATATAAAAGGCCAGCGCGGCGAATAAGGGGATGAGAAAATGGAGGGCGATATGTATCAATGGAAGAAGTTGCAAGTCACAAGTTGCAAGTCACAAGTCGCAAGAAAAAAGCTGAACGAAAGAACCGAGGCATGAATTAAAAGTCCTTGATTTCGTGGCCGCCTAGATTACCAAGGGCGTCATAGCAGGCATACTTGTATAAATCGTGCAGGGTAGGGTAATTAAATACGGTGGCAATGACTTCATTCACTGTTTTTTCAGATTGCACAATAGCCAGGCCGTAATGGATCATTTCACTGGCAAGGCGCCCCATGATATGCACGCCGCGAATTACCATGTCATCTTTAGACACAATAATTTTCAGCATGCCGGTTTGTACGCCCATGATTCTGCCCCGCGGTATGTTTTGATGATGAGCACGGCCAGTCAGGTAGTCCATCCCGGATTCCTTCGCCTCTTCCTCTGTTATGCCTACCATGGAAACCTCAGGGATTGTGTAGATGCCATAGGGAAACACCTTGGGTAGCGCATCCAGGTCACGGATATCAAACATATTGGATACTGCCACACGGCCCTGGTCCATGCTGGTTGAAGCCAGCGCCGGAAAGCCTATGACATCCCCCACCGCATAAATATTTTCCCTGGAAGTTTGATACTTATCGTTAACTACGATGGCTTCCCGTTTGCCCAGCTCCACATTAACTTTGTCACAGTTGAGTAATTTTGTGCTGCCGCTGCGGTCTGCCGCAAACAGGAACATATCCACCTCAAACTCCATGCCGTCTTGCAGGCGGATTTGAATATCGTTTTCAATATTCTCCGGCACAATCATTTCGTCAATAGAGGCATTAAGAATAACTTCAACGCCTTCCCCCTGCATATAATCGAGCAGGGTTTGCGCAATTTCGTCATCGAGGAAGGGTAATATTTTGTCTCCGGAATTTATTAGATACACCTTCGCACCCATGGCGCTGAAAATAGTGGCGTATTTACAACCGATGACGCCGGCACCGACAATGCACAGGGAATCAGGAATGCGCATGATATTCAGAATGCTGTCTGAGTCATGGACGATGATGCCATCGAAAGGAATATCGGGGGGTTGAAAGGGATAGGAGCCAGTCGCTATCAGGATATAGTCGCCAGTAATACGCTTTTCGCCATCATCACCTGAAATGATAATGGTGTTTTGATCTTGGAAAGAGGCGGTGCCATTAAAAAGGTCGACACCGTGCAGTTCAAAATTTAACAGTACTGCTTTTTCCAGGGTTTCAATAACCAGGTTTTTTCTGTAGAGGAAATTCTGGATAGTGGTCTTGCCATCCAGTACCCGGTCCTGACCATACATCCCGGTATCATATTTGCCTGAATAATACAGCGCAGATTCTTTCAGAGTCTTGGAGGAGATAGTGCCGGTGTTAATGCCGGCACCGCCATAACACTTTTCTTTTTCAATGATGGCGACTTTTTTGCCGAAATAAGCGGCTTTATATGCCGCTTTTTCCCCGGCCGGGCCTGTACCAATAACGATTAGGTCGTTAGAATTTTCGGAAGGCATAAGGACTTCAGGATTTCCATTTTTTCAGTAACTAATCAGTGACTAAATAGTACTGGAAGTCCCGGATGGATGGAAACGTTACCGGGGTATGGAGATTGCCTGAGAGCGGGAGCGGATGATTACTTGGTCAGTTCATCCGCATTGCCGGAAAACAGACGCGTGCCATCTTCCAGCACGATGCCGCGGATGTTTGCCGTAGCACTGCCATTTCGTGCCTGGAATCCCTGCACTTCAATTACGGTACCCGCTACCAGATGATCACGTTTCCAGCCGCGACGAATCAGGTTGTTGGCGGCGCTGGTTTCCAGAGCCCAGTTGGTCAAACTGCCATCGGCGTTCTCCACATCGATATAAATCCAGCCATGAGGATTGGACCACTGCATTTTGGTTACCTTGCCGGAAAGCGAGACCGGTTTGTCGATATCAAATTCTGCGGAGAAGGAATGGTGAGCCAGCGTTGAATTGGCTGACAGTAGCGTAATAAGGGTGAGTAAAATTTTAAGTTTCATATTAATTCTCCTGTTGAATCAGGGCACGGTGTTCATCGCGCACATCTTTTAAGTGCCCAAGGTCATTATTATCTTCCAGGCAGGCAACTTCCAGTAATTCTTCCTGTTGTTGGTTAAAAGGCATTTCAATTGTCCATGGGCGGGAATAGGGAATTGGGTCTGCCACAGTAGCGCGATAAATAATTTGTGATTCGGATACCGGCGTATAGGTTTCAACCACAGTCTGCGCGTGACTGATGACATCGCCCAATTCGTTTAACCAGGCCTTGCCATTGTAGTTGGACGATTCAACCACCAGTGTGTCGCCCTGCCAGTGACCTATTGCTTCGCCCATCCACAGGCGCACAGAATCCGGCAGATGATCGCGGTCATCCAGAGGGATCACGCGGTAAGACATGCGTTCATGGAAGATTACTACATAGCCCGGGGGTTGCAGGATATAAAAAGGCGAGGGCACATAGTGGGAACGGGGAATGCCGGCGACAAAACAGTGGGCAGTAGGATCATCATAACCGCGCCAGGCTTCACGACGCTCCCGCTGTTCTGCTCTGGCCCAGTCCTGATAGGGCAGAACCCCGTCAGCGGGGTCAACCACTACACCGCGAGAGGGCGGAAACAAGGCGATATTTTCACGAACTTCCAGGCCGTAATTGGCACCGCCTGCATCAGACATATAGTAGCCGGAAATATCCGGGGTACCGTCTTCATGGCGCTTGATGGCTGAAATCACTTCAGGCAGAGGCAACTGGGCACCGGCGTCAGCATCAAAGGGAATATTTTCCTGCGGAATCGGGGCCGGGTACCACAGATTGTCGACGCGTTCGAAATCACCGCTGGCTTCTTCGACCTCGGCCTGGCACTGGTATTCCAGCAGTTGCTTCATTTCAGTTTGCCGCACCAGTGGAAACTCTATGGTCCAGGGTTCGGTGTATACCTGAGGATCATCAATGGTGGCCTGGTACTGAATAGTGTCTTCGTCTATCAGGGTATAACGCTCCGTGATAGTTGCCGCGGCGCTATGGAAATTGCCAGCCCCATCAAGCCAGGTACGGTCATTCAGATCGCTGACGGTGACCACCAGCGTGTCACCTTCCCACCGGGCCCGGGAATCACCCATCCAGAATTCAAAGCCGGGATATAAATGTTCCTGGCCAGCGGTATAGATAAGACGAAACACCTGGGTCCACTCAAAGGTTATGGCCACATGCTCGTCGGTCTGAAAAATCTGGAAGGGCCAGGGCATGGCCATTATGCGTGGCACACCGGGCAGAAAACATTTGTTCAGCGGATCCAGCTCGGCGCGGTTTTCAAAGTTATTCTGACGCCTGGCAAGTGCCTCGGGCTGATAGGGAATAGTGCCATTAGCCACCACACTCAAACCGGCGGGCATATCCTGGCGCGCCACATGATCTTCCAGATTATAGGCGGCCTGGGTCTGGGCCTGCCAGAATCCCTGCAGGAAAGGGGTGCCGTCAGCGGTGCGCGGAATATCCTGGGCAAAAGCTGCCAGCGGGAACGCTATAAGAATGAGTTTTAGTAGCAGATATTTTTTCAATACACAGGCCATCTTGGTCTCCAGAGCAATGCAGGGAGAATAAAGTGCTGCTCAATGATTGTCCAACGTCGACCTGTGGAAATAATATGGATGTCCCGGTTTTCTCTCGGTTTTAGTTGGCATTACTTCAGAAGCCTTTCAAAGTATGGGAATATTGTCTGCGTCGATACTGAGAAATAACCGGGAAAGATGACATTCATGATCAGGGGTTTACTAACGGTACTGCTACTAATGCCACTCACTGCATTTACTCAAACAGAA
>JAHEHN010000108.1 GCA_024644515.1 Gammaproteobacteria bacterium | reverse complement strand
CTGATGAGAATGAAAAGGTCCTTACTGATCTTTTCAGCATCATTATAAATGATCACCAGCTTATGATTGGCTGATGTTTCCTGGAGTTAGCGTGTCAGTGCCCGGTTAAAATCCTTATTTTATCGAGGCCAAGTGCGTTTTGAATGAATTCGTAGAGATAATCTGAAGAATCAGGAGGCTGCTCAAAATAAATGACTTCCTGCCCCTGGGCTTTCAGTTCTTCCACCAGCTTAAGGCAAAAACTCGACTTGCCGGCGCCATCAGGACCGACCACCTTGATGATGCCTTCATTGATATTCAGCGCAGTGTGAAGCCCCTGAAAGACACCAAGGTAAGGACCGATTTTGAAATAATTTTCGGGGGGCAACGCCATTGGTTGATTATGCTTAATATATCGCGCCGGGGAAAGAAAAGACTCTCCGGCATCACTCTACGGGAATCCTGTCAGGGATCGTGATATCAGCGTCTTATTCTATTAAATATCGAGTAAATATACAGCCAGAAAAGTAAGCACACTCGCAACAACAGTGGTGATACCAATAGCAAGCCAGCTCAGGCCCTGTTTCCTGGTATCGTTGGAAAAGTTTTTCTTGACACGGGCATCTTCAGTGTCCAGAACGGCGCGCTGAACATGCACATTACTTATCTTGGTATCTCCCCGGCCATAAGCAACCAGCAGGGATTTGTGACACAGAATATTAATCAATCGGGGTATGCCAGCACTGGCTTCAGCGAGCGCCTGAACCGCTTTGGTATTGAATAGATTGACGCCGGGAAAGCCTGATCGATTCAGGCGATGATTGATATAGCTAATCACTTCTTCCAATGTCAGCGTTGGCAGGGTGTAGGAAAAAGTAATTCGCTGGCGTAGCTGACGTAGTGAGTCCCGTGCCAGCACATCATTTAATTCGGGCTGGCCGAACAAAACAACCTGGAGCAGCTTTTCAGTTTCTGTTTCAAGGTTGGTCAACAGACACAGCACCTCGATACTTTCTTCCGGCATTGCCTGGGCTTCATCCAGCAGAAATACGACCTGCTTGCCGGATTCCTTGATTGACATCAGTTTCTTGTTAATCTCGCCGAGCACATAATGTCGGCCTTTCTCTTGCTCAACATCCAGACCCAACTCTTCAGCAAGCGCCAGCAGAAGACCATCGGGAGTCAGAAAAGGATTGGGGATATAAGCGGTAACAAAATCATCACAAGCTGTATTCAACAGGCGACGACAGAGCAGGGTTTTGCCTGTTCCCACTTCACCAGTGATCATGATAGAACCTTCACCACTTTCCAGAGCCAGCTGAATTACTTCCAGAGCCTGGTGATGACCATCCAGATCCAGAAAAAGTCCGTATTTGGGGTCAGGGTAAAGGGCAGCTCACGCATGCCAAAAAATTCAAGATACATCTTGTTTGATAACTTCCTGTATCTGCGACCGATTCATTTTAAATCGGCCAGGAAAACGAGGCGAAGAATAAAGCTGCACCACGCTCTTTTCAATAAAACACTTGCTTATTAAGATGCAAACACTATGCTGGTTGCGCATTTGGCTCACAATAGGAAAATTTCCTGTTATTCAACATATTACGGCAGTTAATAGAAAAAAATACAGGTCTGATTATAGGTGAAAGTATGGGAGATAGTTATGTCTTTTCTGGATAAAGCAGAAATGGTAACACGCGAGCAGGCCTTGCCGGGACGACAGCAGAAAGTAGCGGTGCCGGCAGCCCATGTGGTGACTGGCAATCCCTTGCAGGAGCCATTTCCAAAAAACCTGTCACGCCTTGTGTTGGGGATGGGCTGCTTCTGGGGCGCGGAGCGCCGATTCTGGGAGCTTGCAGGGGTTTATTCCACGGCTGTGGGCTATGCCGGCGGTTACACTCCAAATCCTACCTATCAGGAAGTATGTAGTGGTCAAACTGGTCACAGCGAGGTTGTACTGGTGATTTTTGATCCTGCACTAGTCAGTTTGGCATCGTTACTGAGCACTTTCTGGGAATCTCATGATCCCACCCAGGGTATGCGCCAGGGCAATGATCGGGGCTCGCAGTATCGTTCCTGCATTTATACTTTTGATGATTCCCAATTAAACACTGTGCTGGCGAGCAGGGACAATTATCAAACAGCCCTGAAAGAAGCTGGCTTCGGACCAGTAACCACAGAAATAAAAGCGCTTGATGAGTTGTATTATGCCGAGGAATATCATCAGCAATATCTGGCAAAAAATCCCATGGGCTACTGTGGTCTCGCTGGCACCGGAGTCACTTGTGCCTGACACCGGAGATGAGCAATTGCCGACAGATTTGAGATAAAATAAGACCATGTCCAATGTCCCCGCCGAAAAACTTGTTGTCGCCATATCCTCCAGGGCTTTGTTTAACCTGGATGACAGTCACGAAATCTATATGAAAGAGGGCGTGGAAGCGTACCGGCAATACCAGATAGACCGTGAAGATGAGGTCCTTGAACCCGGCGATGCCTTTAGCCTGGTCAAAAAGCTGTTGAACCTGAACACCCTCATCGGCAAACAGTGGGTTGAAGTTATTCTCTTGTCCAGAAACTCTGCAGACACTGGCCTGCGTATTTTCAATTCCATAGAACAGCACAAACTGGATATCCAGAAAGCCGCTTTTTGTGGCGGCTCCAGCCCCTATCGCTATATCACTGCTTTCAATTCACACCTGTTTCTTTCCACTGATGGACAGGACGTACGCAAGGCACTGGAAAATGGCATAGCGGCGGCCACCATTCTTAATTCCAAGCAAGCCAATACAGAAGACTACAAGCTGCGTTTTGCCTTTGATGGTGACGCCGTACTTTTCTCTGACGAAGCCGAAAGAGTCTATAAAACACAAGGCCTGGAAGAATTTGCTCGCAGTGAACGAGCTGCCGCAAAAGAGCCCCTGACTGGAGGCCCCTTCAAGAAATTCCTCTCCGCCTTGCATATGTTGCAGCAGGAGTTTGGTGTGGATGATTCTCCAATACGCACCTGCCTGGTGACGGCAAGAGCAGCCCCGGCCCACGAAAGGGTGGTGAGAACCCTGCGCCAGTGGAATATCAATATTGATGAATCACTATTTCTGGGCGGTCAGGATAAAGGTGCATTTCTGCGGGCCTATGATGCGGATGTTTTCTTTGATGACCAGCAGGCGCATTGTGAATCAACGCGGGAACATGTGGCAACCGGTCACGTCCCTCACGGTATTGCCAACCTGGTAGCCGACAAATCCTGAGCAGAGCCGGCTTTGAAGCCATCAGCTCAACTCATTAATGCAGCAGGGTAAAGTAAAGCCCCAACAGCAGCAGGGCGCTAATTAATATTCCCCGCATAACCTTGTCCGGAAACAGTGAGCCCACATGGGTGCCCAGATAAATTCCCGGCAGCGAACCGGCAAGCAGGGAAAAGAGCAAGGTCAGATCCACCAGGTCATTGAACAGATATCCCAATCCCGCCACCAGCGTCAGTGGCACAGCATGGGCGATGTCCGTACCCACCACAGACCTTGCTTTCCAGCCCGGATAAAACAGGAACAGGATGGCAGCGCCAATGGCGCCAGCTCCCACCGACGTAAAAGTAACGCAAACTCCCAGAACGATCCCCAGCACAACAGTCATTGTGAGAGTTGCCTTATCCTGCTGCGATGTTCCGGATGATTGACCAAATAACTGGTCTGGTAAAAAACGACGCTGAATATGTTTCTGGAAAGTTATTACCAAAGACGTGAGTATCAGCATGATCCCCAAGAATACCGTCATCACACTTTCATAATCTTCCGAAGAACGCAGCTCGTCATCGATGACAAAAAGTGAAATACCGATGGAAACAGGAATGCTGCCAGCAGCCAGAAGTGCCATGACGCGCCAGTTAATATTCTTCTTACGCTGATGAAAATACACGCCACTGCCTTTCGTTACAGCGGCATAAAGCAGGTCAGTACCGATGGCCACTGGCGCAGGATAGCCCAGCAATAGCAGGATAGGCGTCATCAGCGAGCCACCGCCAACACCTGTCAGGCCAATAGCGAAGCCCACCAGCGCGCCGGAAAAAACCAGAATAATGAAATCTGCCATTGTTGGTAGCCAGCGCCTGTATTCTCAAAAAGAAGCTACTGTAGAGCAAAACGTATATTCATAATAATAATATTTTGCTATATTTTTATAACTTTTAATTATATCTGGCGGATAGATACCTGATCATGAAAATTCAGCAATTACGCTATGCCCTGGAAGTTGCCAAAGCCGACTGCAATATCAGTCGGGCGGCCCAAAGCCTTTATACGTCACAACCTGGAATAAGCAAGCAAATACGGGCACTGGAGCTGGAACTGGGGACTGATATTTTTGTCAGGAATGGCAAACAT
>JAHEHN010000071.1 GCA_024644515.1 Gammaproteobacteria bacterium | reverse complement strand
GTTCCGGGGCGGGTGCCGGTGTGGGAGTTTCTTCCCTGACTGGCGCGGGTGTCTGCGGAACATCCAGGGGCACAACCTGAGGCTGATCGCTGACAAAAACCGGCAGATCGATAAGTGCTGTGTAATCACGCATCAGCCGGCCAGTGGGCCAGCCCACGTTTATCACAATGCTCAGGAAAGGTTCAATGACCGGCTCTTCACTGGTAAGACGCAGAATTCCCTGCTCTCGACTGAGAATAATGATTTCCAGCTGAACATCATCAATGAGAAAATCACGGTTGATATTGGCCCGTTCGAATTCGTCAACGCTGCCAAGTCGGGCCTGAATCTGACCACTGGTGAGACCGTCAAGCCCGAGCAATTCAATTGTTGCTTCCAGCGGTTCATTCAAACTGGAGTTAACAGTAAGATCACCAAGGCCTAAGGCCAGTAGTTGGCTTGAGTGGACAAGCCCTGCAACAAGGGTTATCAGGGCAAGGAATTTTCTACATCTGGCCAGCATAGACCTTCCTGTCAGTTGCGATTTTGAACGTTATTGCAATTACAGAATCTTTTTTAAGATTTCGTCGCAAGTATTCATTATAAATAGTCTTTTATCAATACTTCGGCTATCTGAATTGAGTTCAAAGCGGCACCTTTTCGTAAATTATCAGACACAATCCACATATTGAGGCCATTAGGATGAGATATATCCTGCCTGATACGACCAACCCAGACTTCGTCATGGTCTGTGCCCTGTCCTATTGGCGTTGGATAACCGCCATTCTCACGGGTATCCATGACCTTGATGCCGGGGGCTTTTTCAAGCAATACCCTGGCCGCTTCTGCAGAAATATGGTCTTTCGTCTCGATATGGACGGCTTCTGAGTGGGAATAGAACACCGGAACCCGAACACAGGTCGGATTAACCTGTATATCATCCTCTTCCATTATCTTTCGGGTTTCCCAGACCATTTTCATTTCTTCCTTGGTATAGCCATTGTCCATGAAAATATCGCACTGCGGGATCACGTTGAAGGCAATCTGACGGGGATAAACCTCCACATCCGCCTCTTTGCCATTCAGCAGTTTCGCTGTTTGCCCGGCCAGCTCATCAATCGCTTTTTTACCTGTCCCAGACACTGCCTGGTAGGTACAAACATTGATTCTCTCGATACCCACCGCTTCCTGTATAGGTTTCAGAGCAACCATCATCTGAATCGTAGAGCAGTTCGGGTTGGCAATAATATTGTGATTGGTGTACTGGGCAAGTGCATGAGCATTTACTTCAGGCACAACCAGAGGAATATCACTTTGATAGCGAAACTGGGAGGTATTATCAATGACAACACAGCCTGCCGCACCAGCTTTGGGAGCGTATACGGCAGAAACGCTGGCGCCCGGTGAGAAGAGGCCAATATCGGCTTTACTGAAATCAAAATCTGCAAGGTTTTCAACCATATACTGCTTATTATTGAACGTAATCTTCTCTCCGGCACTACGCTCACTAGCCAGCAGATAGAGGTTATCAACGGGGAACTTGCGCTGTTCCAGAATGTTAAGCATGGTGCGACCGACGGCACCGGTGGCGCCTACAACAGCCACGTTATACAACTTACTCATGAGATGTCCTTGGATTCGCCTAATATGGCGGTATTCTTTTTAAAATTAATAGGTTAGGAGCCAAGCTGGGAAAACAGCCAGGGTGATTTTTGCTGCCAGCCAGTTTCGTAAGCCTGAATATCTTCCTTGTTTTGCAAGGTCAGGCTTATATCATCCAAGCCATTGAGCAGGATATTCTTGCGGGACTCCTCAATTTCAAAAGCAATGGTTTCACCTGAAGGCGTTGTAATGGTCTGGGACGGTAAGTCTACCGCCAGACGATAACCCTCATTTGCCGCTGTTTCTGAAAACAGCTTTTCTACAATTTTATCTTTTAAAACAATAAGTAATATTCCATTCTTCACGCAGTTATTAAAGAATATATCCGCAAAACTGGGCGCAATGACACAGCGAAATCCATAGTCATCAAGGGCCCAGGGCGCGTGCTCACGACTGGAGCCACAACCGAAATTTTCTCTGGCCAGCAGGATGGAAACCCCCTTATAGCGTGGCTGATTCATCACAAAGTCAGGATTTATGGGGCGTCCAGAGCAATCAGCATCGGGTAAACCCTTGTCCAGATAGCGCGCCTCGTCAAACAGGTTTTTACCAAACCCTGTTCGCTTGATGGATTTAAGGAATTGCTTGGGAATAATATAGTCAGTATCCACGTTGGCTCTGTCCAGAGGTAAAACCAGCCCGTCTTCTGATATAAACTTTTTCATGTTATTTCTCTATCTATATGATAAATATAGTTATTAGTTTAATTCTACTTCTCTGATATCAACAAAATGACCATGCACTGCTGCTGCAGCTGCCATTGCCGGGCTCACCAGGTGTGTTCTGCCACCGAAGCCCTGCCTTCCTTCAAAGTTTCGATTTGATGTGGAGGCGCAATGTTCCCCTTCTCCCAGTTGATCGGCATTCATGGCAAGACACATGGAACAACCCGGTTCACGCCATTGCAGGCCTGCCTCGGTAAATATTTTATCCAGTCCTTCCAGTTCGGCCTGGGCTTTAACCAGCCCGGAACCAGGTACTACAAGGGCTTCCTTGATATTGGCCGCAACCTTGCGCCCTTTTACCACCGCTGCCGCAGCGCGCAGGTCTTCAATTCGGGAATTGGTACAGGAGCCAATAAAAACCCGATCCAGCTGGATCGACTGAATTGGAATTCCAGCCTGCAGCCCCATGTATTTAAGCGCCTGCTGGTAGTTATTGCGTTTACTTTCATTGCTCATTGAAGCCGGATCAGGGACATTGCCGGTGACAGGCGCCACCATTTCCGGGGATGTGCCCCAGCTTACCTGTGGCACAATATCCGAGGCTTCAAGTTCTACCAGGGCATCAAATACGGCATCGGCATCACTGACAAGATCACGCCAGGCTGCTTCGGCCATGTCCCAGGTTGCGCCGGTCGGGGCAAATGGACGGCCTTTGACATATTCAATGGTTTTTTCATCAACGGCGACAATACCGGCGCGAGCACCAGCTTCAATGGCCATATTACAAACCGTCATCCGGCCTTCCACAGACAATGACTGGATGGCTTCGCCACCAAATTCTATGGTGTAACCCGTGCCACCGGCCGTCCCAATATGGCCGATAATAGCCAACACAACATCTTTGGCAGTCACGCCTGGATTTAGCCGGCCATTGACCTTGATCAGCATGTTTTTGGCTTTTTTCTGTACCAGACACTGGGTAGCCAGTACATGTTCCACTTCCGAGGTGCCAATACCATGGGCCAGGGCCCCCAGAGCACCATGAGTCGAGGTGTGGGAGTCGCCACAAACAATAGTCATACCGGGAAGTGTTCGTCCCTGTTCAGGACCTATGACATGAACAATGCCATGCCTTGGATCATCAATCTGAAATTCAGAGATGCCAAATTCGAGGCAATTACTGTCCAGTGACTTTACCTGTATTTTGGAAGTCGGATCCAGAATACCTTCAACGCCTCTGGAGCGCTCGTCTTTTGTGGTGGGCACATTATGATCGGGCGTTGCCATATTGGCACCGGCCCGCCAGGGCTTGCGCCCGGCAAGACGCAGACCTTCGAAAGCCTGGGGCGAAGTCACTTCATGAAGAAAGTGTAAATCGATGTAGATCAGGGAAGTTCCATCATCCAGATTCTTGACCAGGTGAGATTCCCATAATTTATCGTACAAAGTTAAGCCTGCCATCACATATCTCTTAATTTACAATAGGTTGTTGAAAATACTTAAACAAATTCTAGATTATTTCTGGGCCGGAATACGGGGGGTTTGCGACACCACATTGCCATTTTGACCGCGCTGACGCAGCAAATGATCCATCAGCACGATGGCCAGCATGGCTTCAGCAATAGGTGTTGCCCTGATACCGACACAGGGGTCATGCCGGCCGGTTGTTACAACCTCTGCCGGATTACCATGAATATCCACTGACTCACCGGGAATTCGAATACTGGAGGTAGGTTTCAGAGCGATATGCGCTACGATATCCTGTCCGGAGCTGATTCCCCCCAGAACACCACCGGCATTATTGCTATGAAAGCCTTCGGGGCTTATCAAATCTCTGTGTTCCGACCCTTTTTGGGCAATGGAATCAAAACCAGCGCCGATCTCAACGCCCTTCACCGCATTGATACTCATCATGGCGTGGGCAATTTCAGCATCCAGACGGTCGAATATCGGCTCGCCCAGGCCCGGTGGTACACCGGTAGCAACAACAGAAATTCTGGCACCGATAGAATCACCTTCTTTTCCCAGTGCCGCCATGTATTCTGCCATTTCGTCCACTTTGGCCGGGTCGGGACAAAAAAACGGGTTATTGCCCACTTCATTCCAGTCAACCAGGTCTGCCTTTATCGGGCCTAGCTGGGATAGATACCCGCGCACCAGGATACCTTCGCTTTCCTGCAGGTATTTCTTCGCTATGGCGCCAGCGGCAACCCGCATGGCCGTTTCCCGGGCAGAGGAACGGCCTCCGCCACGGTAATCGCGCACGCCATATTTCTGCTGATAGGTATAGTCTGCGTGGGCAGGCCGGAACAGATCCTTGATTTTGCTGTAATCTTTGCTCTTCTGATCCTGGTTTTCAATGATCATACCAATAGGTGTGCCAGTCGTTTTGCCCTCAAAAACGCCCGACAGGATCTTCACAGTATCCTCTTCCTTGCGTTGGGTGGTATAGCGACTTGAGCCGGGTTTGCGTCGATCGAGGTCTATCTGGATATCATCTTCACTGATAGCAAGCCCTGGAGGACAGCCATCGACGATGCAGCCAAGTGCAAGCCCGTGACTTTCACCGAAGGAGGAAACTGTAAATAACTTGCCTATTGAATTGCCGGACATGGTTTCAGGACCAAAATTGTGCCAGTAAAAAAGGCGCGCATTATAACGCATCACTCAGGGATTTGTTACCAAAAATACCAGTCAATCCGGTGATTTAGCCCTGATACCTCATTACTGTTTTTTGTCGTTTGGCTAACCGGGCTTGCGGCCAAGGAGCGCAGAATGATTATGCAGCTGTTCCGCCGTCAAACAGCAGACCCCTTCCCCCCCGTATTCAAATTCCAGCCACATAAAAGGCAGGCCTGGCAGTGTCTGCTGCAAAGCTGGCCAGGTATAACCAGTCTCCAGTATCAAGGCACCCTTTTTGGTAAGGTGAGCTGCACTTTGCGCCAGAATTTTCATAGGAATCTCCAGTCCTTCCTGATCACTGACCAGGCCCAGTACTGGCTCAGCATGGTATTCCGCAGGCAATTGCTCAAACTCACTCTGTGAGACATAAGGGGGATTGGCAAGGATAAGATCAAATGACTGCTCAATACTCTCAAACAGGTCAGAATGGCATGTGCTCACCCTGTTACCAAGCCCAAAGCGCTGGATATTGATCTGGGCAACCGCCAGTGCCTGCTCTGAGATATCAGACAGAATGACTTCACTGTCTGGAAATGCCAACGCCGAGGCCAGGCCTATACAACCGCTGCCACAGCAAAGATCGAGAATAGTCCGGGGAGTATTATTGAGCAGTGGTTCAAAGCGGTTGTTTATAAGCTCTGCCAGCGGCGATCTGGGCACCAGCACTCTTTCATCCACAAAAAAACATTCACCGGCAAACCATGCCTCGTTTAACAGATAAGCCATGGGGATTTTCTCTTCAATGCGCCGCGTCAACAGTGACTTAATGCTGGCCAGATGTTGCTCTGGGACTTTGGTTTCCCCGGTGATCTTTTCAAAGCCGGCAGCCGTAAGAACAGAAATTACCAACCACTGGGCTTCAGCACCTGGGGCGTCGGTTCCATGACCATAAAACAGGTCATGGTTCGAAAGTTCTTCCTCAACCAGCCTGACACAATCGGCAGCGTTATTTGGAGCAGCGTTTTTCACAGATTCACTTTACCCGCTTATAAGAATCGCGTAGGGTGCGCAGTCTACTCCCAACAGGCACCCAGAAAAAGTATAAGAGCTTTATAGAGATAACAGGAAAATCCTTAAATAACCATGCATGACAAGACTCTAGAAGAGGCCTATGCCTCAATCATTGAATCAACAGGGGAAGACCTCAATCGCCCTGGCCTTAAAGAAACTCCTGCTCGTGCCGCCAAGGCCATGAAATTCCTGACCCAGGGGTACCACCAGGACATTGATAAAATTGTCAACAATGCCCTCTTTCCGACCACTTCCAGCGAGATGGTTATAGTCAAGAATATTGAACTGTATTCTCTTTGTGAGCACCATCTGCTCCCCTTCATTGGCAAGTGCCATGTGGCTTACCTGCCCTCGGAAACCGTTATTGGCCTGTCCAAGATTGCGCGTATAGTTGATGTTTTTGCCCGGCGCCTGCAAATTCAGGAGCATCTTACCCAGCAAATTGCTGAAACCATCCTTGAAATCACTGGCGCCCGCGGCGTCGGCGTCATCATCGAAGCCCAGCATATGTGCATGATGATGCGCGGTGTTGAAAAACAGAATTCCAGTATGACTACGTCCTGCATGCTCGGTGCTTTCCGCGAAAAACAAAGTACTCGCACAGAATTTTTGTCGCTGATCAATTAGTTTTTCAGGATAAGTGCCCAGCTGCGAGAATCATCCCGCCAGAATCTGTTTGGCATATTGCTGTATGCGCCCTACTTTAAGTATCTGAATTGCCCTCGCTTAATTGAGAAAAGTGCGCACAAGTCCGGCAATGGTATCGACATCACCATCAAGGTGTTGATGATGGCCTCCGGGCAGGTTTTCGACATGGATATTCTTTATCTCGGCAACCCGCAGCTTAATCGCATCCTCACGCTGCACCGCTTGCGTTGACGTAATCAGCAGCACAGGGCAAGTGATGGCACGCAGAAAAGGCAGCAGCTGTTCATCACACATACTTAACAGGTTTTTTTGTGTCAGCCGCTGATCATGTTGCCAATAATACCCCGCCTCTGATTGAGCTATGCCACGCACACCTAACAGGGCAGCCGCTTCTGCTGTCACGCCTTTTCTGGCGCGGGCATTGATCGCCTCATCCAGACTTGAATAGACGCCGGGTTTGCGCAAAGCCTGCCTTGTCCTGTGCTTCAAGCCCATGGATAGCTGCTCAAGACTGTTGTTGGCAGGTGTGGTAATGGTACCGATCACATCCAGCAGAATAAGCTTTTCAATGCGCTCCGGGAATACAGCGGCCAACAGATTTGCAATTCCACCCCCCATGGAATGACCCAGCAAGGTAAACTTTTCCAGCCCCAGTTGATCTGCCAATGCGATGATTTCTGCGCAGTAACTCCAGATGGTATATTCAGCCCCTTTGCCACGATGCTCTGACAGTCCATGTCCGGGCAGATCCGGTACTATCCAGTAGTAATCTGGTATTTGAGGGATCAGGCGATCAAAAGTGGCGGCATTATCCTGCCAACCGTGCAGGGCGAGGATGGGAGTATCGCTATCGTTTCCCCAGGTTTTTACTGCCAGATTAATCTCTGCGCTTTTAACTTTAAATTCTCGGGATTGCATCAGGCAAAATCAGGAGGAGGGCACGATGGCGGGGTCCGGGGTGAGAATAAAGGGGCAGCTTCCCATGCCAAGACCCATGATCTCAAGAGAAACACACGCCAGGTTACCTGTTTCCAGAATGGTGAGGTTATCCACATTGCCGTCAGTCAGTAAGGCGAGTAATTCGGAAAGAATCGGGTTATGGCTAACCAGCAGAACGTTTTCTTCGCTGATATTTTCCAGAAATTTGATGGCCTGGGCAGCACGCTTGTCAGGACTAAGAATATCCGTGGTGATAGGCTCAGGTGAATTGAAAATAAGAGAAAGAAAGGTCGCCGAGGTCTGCTGGGCCCTGAGTGATGGACTCACAAAACAGGCGTCCAGCTTCAGGTTTCGGGAAGCAAACTGCCTGGCAACACTGGCGACCTCCTCATGACCTGCTTCTGTAAGTTGTCTGCCAGCACTGGAAAACGCGGTAGGTTCGGCTTCACCATGCCGCAACAGATATAAATTCATACTTCAGACTTCTTTTACTGGTCTTTTACAGGTTTAACACTGGCAGGAAATATTCAGTGCGAATCTTTCGGCGAATCTTCATCAGCTTTTTCAGCGGCTTCCGACTCATCCGCTTCACTGACTTCATCGCCAGACTTTGCTCCCGCATTGATTACATCACCCTCTACTTTTTCTGACCCAGCAGTGGAGGCATCATCGGTAAAACTGATATCGGCAAACACATCATCGGCACGTTCTCTGCTTTCCGTGCTCCCAGCCCTGGCCTGCGTCTCATCAGAGCCAGAGTCCGGGCCGGCTGCTGGCGTCGAATAAGCGGCTGGCTCATCATCCACATCGTTATCAGGTTCATTACTTTCGAAAGGCCAGGGTTTGGTCTCATCCACATAAAGCAGATAATCTAGGGCATTGTGTAAATAGGCCGAGAGTTTGCCACCAAAATCGCGCAGGTTTTTGTTGTCTTCACCAGTGATGAGAGAAATTACTACCTGACAGACAATAATTACCGGCAGCACAATCAGCGATACCCAACAGGCCACTGCATAGAAAACCATATACAGTATGCGAAACCATTGGGAAGGAGAAAGGATATTCTTCTTTACTTCTTCAACTCTATCATCGGTCATGGAAATTCCTCCGTACCAGGCTTGCTGGAAACTGGTCAGGGTCGCGGACGTCCCGCGGCAAATTCTACATCAAGGCCATGCTCTTCCAGCATCAGTGAACTTATTATATGGTCAACGGTTTGATTGTTGTACATTATTTCATAGAGTCCGTTAACCAGGGGCATTTTTACCCCCAATTCATCGGCTTTTGCCTTGACCTGCTTCAGTGTATTGACCCCTTCTGCAACCTGGTCCATTTCGCTAATCACCATGTCTAAATCTTTACCCTCACCCAGGGCTTTGCCTACGCGGAAATTTCGCGATAGCGGCGAAGAGCAAGTCACAATCAAATCACCCACTCCCGACAGGCCCAGAAAAGTCATTGGATCTGCACCCAACTCTACGCCAAAGCGTGCCATTTCTGTCAGACTTCTGGTGACCAGCATGGCATTGGTGTTGTGCCCCATGCCCATGGCCTCGGCAAGCCCGGCAATAATCGCGTAAATATTCTTCAGCGATCCTCCCAGCTCAACCCCGAGCATGTCAGAATTTTCATAGACACGAAAACTGTCAGAATGCAGCACGTTCTGTACCGAACTGACTACATCAGAGTCAATACTGGCAACTACCGCCCCTGTCGGACTGCTAACCGCAATTTCTTTCGCCAGGTTGGGGCCACTGAGGACAGCGATATGCTTGTTATCAGTCTCTTCTGCCAGGATCTGGCTCATCAGGGCAAAAGTCTCTGCCTCAATTCCTTTGGTAAGACTGACCAGAATTACCTCTTTATGAATCAGCGGTTTCATCTGCTTCACTACTGCACGAAAACTGCTGCTGGGTACGGCAACGAAAATCAGGTCAACATCGCTTACCGCAGCTGCCAGATCGTCAGTCGCCACAACGTCTTCATGTATCTTGTAGCCAGGCAGGTAAGTAGTATTTTCATGGAGCTTGTTGAGCAAATCGACCTGCTCCCGGTCACGCATCCAGAGTTGGGTTTTATGACTATTATGGGCAATGATGTTAGCTATCACGGTACCAAAACTGCCACCACCTAGAACTGCTACATTTTTTACTGGCATGAATAATTGTCTCTGTTACTGCGATGACCAAGCGTCACTGGTTTCATATTAAGGATTAAACTTATTGGCAAGCACTCTGGCAAGCTCATAAGCAAACTTTTTGATTCAATTAAAAACTACCCCGAATTGGTGCGCGGAAAGATACCAGCTATGCCCAGGCAACTCCAGAGTTGAGGTGAGTATCAACATTGTCCGGTCAAGACTGGATTGCTAGGCCTCAGGACATACTATAGAATCGCAGGCCCTTCCGATATGGGAAATATGTCATGGAAAATGCGCTTTGGGCATCAATAAAAAAAGAAATTTCTGAATTGCTCATGGAGGAGCCGGATCTGGGAAACTATCTCAGTAAACGTATTCTTGCTCACGAAGATCTTGGCTCTGCAATCAGCTCACTGTTGTCTGAAAAACTGGCCGCTGAAGATATGCCCGCACAAACTTTGAAAGGAGTATTTGATGAGGCTATACGCTCCGACCTGGACATTATAAAAAATACTACCAGGGATCTGCTGGCCATTCGCGAACGCGACCCGGCAGTGAATTGCTACTCCACCGCTATATTATATTTCAAGGGTTTTCAGGCCCTGCAAACCTATCGCATTGCCCACTGGCTGTGGCAACAGGATCGTCATGGCATGGCCCGCTATCTGCAAAGTCGTAGCTCTGAGATTTTTGCCGTGGATATTCACCCGGCGGCCAGGATTGGTGCAGGCATCCTGCTGGACCATGCAACAGGAATCGTCATCGGTGAAACCAGCGTTCTGGATGACAATATTTCCATCCTGCAGGGCGTCACGCTTGGCGGTACCGGCAAGGAGTCAGGTGATCGCCACCCCAAAATCAAAACCGGCGTATTAATTGGTGCCGGTGCCAACGTTCTTGGCAATGTGGTGATCGGTGAAGGCGCCTGGATTGGCGCCGGATCTGTGGTACTGGAAGATGTCGAAGCCCACACGACCGTAGTTGGTGTCCCGGCAAAACTGGTAGGACGACCCAGGGCAGACCAGCCGGCCCTGGAAATGGAACATTATCTTAGCGATAAACCCCAGCCTTGAGCAGGCCTGACATTTTTTTATTGCATGGCGCCTGGCATTCCTCGGCTTGCTGGACCCTGTTACGGCCAAATCTGGAAGCGCTTGGACATTCGGTGTATGCACCTGACCTGCCCGGGCATGGCAATAATAATGTCGAACTGACCAGCATTTCACTTAATAAATATTCTAGCTATATTACTCAACTTATTGATATAAAAGTCAATAAAGTGATTTTGGTCGGCCATAGTATGAGTGGCATGGTCATTTCCCAGGTCGCCGAAAAACTGCCCCATAAAATTGAACGCCTGATCTACCTGAGTGCATATCTCCCGCGTCACCAGCAAAGCCTGTTTGATCTTATTGCATCTAACTCAGCAGTCAGCAAGCCGGCCCCCATTGAGAAAGCCATGCAATTGTCAGCTGATAAACGCTCATGCCTCATTGCTCCTGAGAAAATCGCCCCGCTGTTCTACAACCGTTGTCCGGAGGATAAACGCAATCAACTACCCAAATCTTTCCCTGCTCAGGCCGTTTTACCACTCTCGGGAAAAGTAAGCCTCAGTGAGGCCAACTTCGGGCAGGTAGCAAAAACCTATATCTGCTGTCTCGATGATCAGGTAATTCCTATTGCACACCAACGCCACATGATAAGGCAGCAGCCCTGTGATGAAATGATTCAACTGGATGCCGACCACAGCTCATTCCTTTGCTGTCCTGAGCAATTGGCTTCTGTGTTGCATTCCAGCGCTTTGCCCGCCTGAACCCCATCAGGGGAGGAAGTTTTTGCCGTAACAAGCCCTATTTTGAAAATACTTGCACACTTTAGTGGTATTCAATGGCTTGTAAAAAGTTATTCGGTTATAAATAATCACTTACACAAAAAACAATTAGACATCAGGAAGGCTATTCACAGCATTCCAACTTATGAGGGGAAACATGAAAATGAAGATGGAAATGAAAAAATTTATTCTGGCTGGCGCTTTATTGGCAGCAACAACCAGCAGCATTTCGGTTCTGGCACAACCCGGACAGGGAGATCAGGACACCAGCATGAGCTTTTTTATCACCAGTCGCGGACTTGGTGATGGTGCCAATCTGGATGGTCTGGCGGGGGCTGATGCTCATTGTGCAGCCCTGGCAGAAGAAGCTGGTGTTAGCGGTAAAACCTGGCGTGCCTATCTGAGCACCACTGGTGCAGACGGTGTTTATGCAAGGGACAGAATTGGCAACGGGCCCTGGTTCAATGCTAACGGTGAGTTGGTGGGACGTAGCGTCATGGACATTCATTACTCCAATGCCAACCTGAACAAGCAACGCTCAGTAACAGAAAATGGCGATACGGTTAATGGTGTCGGCGATCAACCCAACCAACATGACATTCTGACCGGCACCAATGCTGACGGTACAGCTTCGGACCTTACCTGTAATAACTGGACCAGTAATACCGACCAGTCCCGTGCAACCGTAGGACATTTCGACCGCGTTGGTGGTGGTGCCATGGCCGAGTCATGGAATGCAGCACATACATCTCGCGGCTGCAGCCAGGAACAGCTGCAGGCCTCAGGTGGTAATGGCTATTACTACTGCTTCGCAACCGGCGAATAATCCAGCTCAATGCTGGATTAATAAAAAAGGCGCTTAACGGCGCCTTTTTTAATTCTTCCTCTTTTTCTCAACCTAGAGGGAGCCTTTGGTGTAAAATGGCCACTTTTTTGATTACGGACTCCCCAGGGTTATGAACCTCAAGCAAGAACTCGATACCATTATCTCCAACGCCATCAGTGTTACTGCAGGGGTTGAAGATTGTCAGGCATTAATTAATTATGCCCGGGAAGAAAAGTTTGGCGATTATCAGGCCAATGGCATCATGGCCGTGGCTAAAAAAACCGGTAAAAACCCTCGCCAATTAGGTGAAGAAGTTCTTGGCAACCTTGATCTTTCAGGTCTTGCAGACAAAGTCGAACTTGCCGGGCCAGGTTTTATTAACATTCATATTGCCCGGCAGTTCCTCTCAGTCACATTAAATACACTGCTCGAGTCTGGTCAATTAATTCAGACTACCAGCAAGCCTCTTACTGTCGTTGTCGATTACTCATCCCCGAATCTTGCCAAGGAAATGCATGTCGGTCATATGCGCGGAACGATTATCGGTGATGCACTGGTGAGAATTTTCGAACAGCTCGGCCATACAGTGATCCGGCAGAATCACTTTGGTGACTGGGGAACACAGTTTGGCATGCTGATCACGCACATGCAGGAATTACAGCAAGCCCGGAATGATGAAGCAGCGCTGGCCAATGAGTTATCTGATCTTGAAGTGTTTTATCGCCAGGCCAAGGAGCGCTTTGATGCCGACCCGGAGTTTGCAAAAGCCAGCCGCGACAACGTCGTAAAACTGCAGGCCGGCGACATCGAGTGCAAGGCACTGTGGCAAGAATTCATTAATATTTCCGTCACTCACTGTGACCAGCTTTATCGCCGATTGGGCATTACACTGACCCGGGATGATGTGCGTCCCGAAAGTTTTTACAATGACAGGCTGGCGACAGTAATTTCCGAACTGGAAACCCGGGATTTGATTACCAAATCAGATGGCGCCAGTTGTGTATTTCTTGAAGAATTTACCAGCAAGGATGGCTCGCCTCTTCCCGTCATTGTACAAAAATCTGATGGTGGTTATCTCTACGCCACTACTGACCTTGCTGCTATTGAGTATCGGAATAACACTCTTCATGCAGATCGAATTCTTTATGTGGTTGACGCCCGTCAGAGCCTGCATTTCCAGCAGGTTTTCAGGGTCGCCGAACTCGCGGGCTATAAAAAAGAATCCTGTTCGCTGGAACATTTATCCTATGGCACCATGATGGGTAGTGATGGCAAACCCTTTAAAACCCGAAGCGGCGGGACCGTTAAACTGCTGGACCTGGTGAATGAAGGTGTTGCACGCGCTCTTGATCTGGTCAGTGAAAAAAATCCTGACATGGATGAATCTGAAAGGCAGGCCATTGCAGAGGTGGTTGGCATAGCGGCCATCAAGTATTTTGAATTAAGTAAAAACAGAAACAGTGATTATGTTTTTGACTGGGACAACATGCTTTCTTTTGAGGGAAATACCGCTCCTTATCTGCTCTATGCTTATGCCAGAATTCGCAGTATTTTCAGAAAACTTGATGCGCCTGAAGAACATAAATTCATCATTAATATCATTGAAAAGGAAGAAAAGGCTCTGGCGCTGAAATTGCTCCAGCTCACTGAGATTGTTGAGCAGGTTTCGCTGGACTGCTTTCCCAACCAGCTTTGTCTCTACCTTTATGAACTGGCCGGGGTTTATATGCGCTTCTATGAAGCCTGTCCGGTGTTAAAGGCTGATGGTAATGTACGCAACTCCCGTCTCGGACTCTGCCACCTGACCGCAGCAACCATACAGCAGGGATTATCACTACTTGGCATCAGCACCCTGGAAAAAATGTAGGACTAATGAGGCAGGCAATTTGTAATGGCGACTTGCCTGCCATTGTTCTGTTCCCTCTGTCCGGTTATCTACCGGGCACTCCCCGCGTATTATTGACTGATACAATCTTTCCTACTCTCGTCAGGCGCATATTGTTATAATTCGCCTCCTAATTATTGGGTCATGATTGCCTGACATTACTGCCACGAAAACTGGGTGCTTTTTTACCTGTTTGTGAATTTATGTCGCTATTGGACCTGGCACATGTGCAAACAATTACACCATAACAATTATAACCATCAGGTAAATCATGTCCGAAAAAACAACAATTATTTATACACTCACAGATGAAGCACCGGCTCTGGCCACCTATTCCCTGCTGCCTGTTATCAGGGCGTTTACCGAATCCTCAGGTATAAATGTGGAAACCCGTGATATTTCCCTTGCCGGACGTATTCTTGCTGTTTTCCCTGATTACCTGCCTGACGCCATGAAACAATCGGATGATTTGGCTTATCTGGGCGCCCTTGCGCTAAAACCGGAAGCAAACATAATCAAGTTGCCTAATATCAGTGCCTCCTTACCCCAGTTAAATGCCACCATTCAGGAATTGCAGGGCAAAGGCTATCCTCTACCTGATTACCCGGAAAACCCTGTAAGTGATGAAGAAAAAAATATCAAGGATCGTTATGACAGCGTCAAAGGCAGTGCCGTAAACCCGGTACTCCGCGAGGGAAATTCGGACCGCCGCGCACCCGGAGCGGTAAAACAGTATGCTCGCCAGAATCCACACTCCATGGGTGAATGGTCTGCTAACTCCAAAACAAAAGTTGCCCATATGACTGAAGGCGACTTCTTTGGTAGTGAAAAATCACTGACCATTAATGGTGACGCGACTTACCGCATCGAATTTGTAGATGAATCCGGCTCCATAAGCACGCTCAAGCCCTATGCCCCTTTACTCGATGGTGAAATCATAGACGCCTCCGTCATGAGTGCCGCAGCCTTGGGCAGCTTCCTGGAAGAAGCTATTGAGGAAGCTGCACAATCCGGCGTTCTGTTTTCTCTTCACCTGAAAGCCACCATGATGAAGGTGTCTGATCCCATATTATTTGGCCACGCGGTCTCTGTTTTCTTCAAGGATGTATTTGAGAAACATGCTGACACGTTCAGGGAGCTTGGTGCCAACCCCAACAATGGTTTTGGTGCTGTTCTTGCATTATTGGACTCATTACCAGCTAAGAAGAAGGCTGAAATCGAAGCCGATATCCAGGCTTGTTATGAACAACGTCCTCCGCTTGCCATGGTGAACTCTGACAAGGGTATTACCAACCTGCATGTGCCCAGCGATGTCATCATTGATGCGTCCATGCCTGCGGCCATACGCTCCTCGGGTAAAATGTGGGGACCAGATGGCAAGCTTCACGACATGCTCGCGGTGATACCTGACCGCTGTTATGCGGATGTCTATCAGCAGACAATTGATTTCTGCAAAAATAATGGTGCCTTTGACCCCAGAACTATGGGCTCAATTCCCAATGTGGGCTTGATGGCACAGAAAGCCGAAGAATATGGCTCACACGACAAAACCTTTGAAATGAGCAATAAAGGAACCATGCGCGTGGTTGACGGTTCCGGAAACATTTTGCTTTCTCACGAAGTTGAAAAGGGTGATATCTGGCGTATGTGTCAGGTAAAGGATGCCCCTATTCAGGATTGGGTAAAACTGGCAGTGAGAAGAGCCGGAGCATCAGCAACGCCGGCCGTTTTCTGGCTCAACCCTGATCGCGCCCATGATTCGGAAATAATTAAAAAGGTTAATCTATACCTGAAGAATCATGATACCGAGGGCCTGGAGATTCACATCATGTCTCCGGTTGAAGCCACTCGCTTCTCCCTGCAGCGCATGAAGGATGGTGAGGACACCATCTCGGTTACCGGAAATGTGCTCAGGGATTACCTGACAGACCTGTTCCCGATTCTTGAAGTCGGAACCAGTGCCAAGATGCTTTCTATCGTTCCACTAATGAATGGCGGTAGCATGTTTGAAACCGGGGCCGGTGGATCAGCGCCAAAACATGTACAGCAGTTCCAGGAAGAAAATCATTTACGCTGGGATTCACTGGGCGAGTTTCTGGCCTTGGCCGCCTCACTTGAACATCTTGGTCAGTCTATGAACAACCCCAAGGCACAGGTTCTTTCCCAGGCTCTGGATGCGGCTACCGGCAAGTTGTTAATGGAAGACAAGAACCCTTCCCGCAAAGTGGGTGAGCTGGATAATCGCGGAAGTCATTTCTACCTGGCTCTATATTGGGCGCAGGCTTTGGCGTCCCAGGAAGATAATGCTGAATTGAAAGCTGAATTTACCGAACTGGCCGAAAAACTTGCCAGTCAGGAATCCGCTATTGTGGATGAGCTAAATGGTATTCAGGGACATGCGGTTGAATTGGGCGGCTACTACAAGCCGGATCCGGCACTGTGCGAAAAAGCCATGTGCCCCAGCAAACTCTTTAATAGCGCTATTGCAAACGGGTAATAACAAAGCGAGTGTAATTATTGTAAAAAAACAAGATAAATAAAAAAGGTGCGGAAAGAAACTTTCCGCACCTTTTTTTTTGCTCTGAAAATATCAGTGCTTGATAATGCTTAACGCGGCTTCTGAAATATCAATACGGCTCTATCAGTTCCACCACGCATTCCTGGAGAAAAAACCATCGCGCTTCTGTCATCTTCAGGGTTAGCCAAAATATCACTATCAACCAGGAGTGAAAATCCCGCAGCAGTGATTTCATCGATGATAGCTTCCTTGCCAATGCGGTGAATAGTCGTGCTATCGCGCCAGCCTGATCCATCCTCGGCTAAATGATCCACAATCACATATTTACCACCTGGCTTCAGTGCTGAAAATACTTTCCTGTTCATCACTGCAGTATCAACATCGACACCTTCAAGATCATGGTAATAAAGTACGTTATAGACGGCGTCCAGTCCCGCAGGAAAACTGATGTCACTGTAATGCACTATATGATATTTAGCATTTTCATTGGCATCAGCAAAAGCCTGTCCGGCTTTGCCAACATTACCATCACTAAATGCAGCAAGATATGGCATGTCATACATTTCCACCTTACCCGCAGGACCCACAGCTTCTACCAACATTGGAGTGTAGTACTGACCGAAGGTACTGATTTCGGCAACATGATCGCCCTCGTTTAAATCTGCCAGGGTCAGCACTTCTGCGGGTAAACGTCCGGCGTCTCTGGCAACTTGCTGTTCAGACCTGCTTTCAGACTCTACTGCACGCTTTATATGTGCTGGTGTATTGGCAGGCACCCTATATTCCTGAGCCTGGGCAACGGGTGCTGACAAGCCAAGCGTTGCCAGAAAAGCATAAGGTAAAGCCCGAGTGAGAAGTGATAAATTCATTAAAATACCTCGTAAAAGAAAAAAGCCCGATTGATGTTTTTCAGTCTACACAAAAAAATCCCCGAAAAAAGAGTGTAATTCCGAGGATTTATTATGCAAGCAAAGCCAGTTTAACCTTAGCGCTTCATCATCCATATAAAGCAGAAATCAGGTTATTGCTTCGTACTAGTGGGTTAAGTCGAGCAGCAACTTATTTAACTTGTGAATATAACTGGCAGGATCATCCAACTGCCCACCTTCTGCGAGACTGGCCTGATCAAACAGAATGGAAGCAAGGTCATTAAAACGATCCTCATCGGCTTCTTTATCAAGCTTGTCAATTAATGGATGCGCAGGGTTGATTTCAAAGTTAGGTTTGGTCTCGGGCATTGCCTGTCCTGCGGCCTCCATCAGCTTTCGCATCTGGGCACCCATGTCATGTTCAGCAATAGAAAGACAGGCGGGAGATTCCGTGAGACGGTTGGTTGTTCTTACTTCTACAACCTTGTCACCAAAACTGGTTTTGAGACGCTCAAGCAAGGGCTTCGCCTTCTTGTCCTGCTCTTCCTGTTGTTTCTTGTCTTCCTCGGTATCAAGATCTCCCAGGTCAAGTTCACCCCTGGTGACATCCTGGAACTGTTTTCCATCAAATTCCATGAGGTGACTTACAAACCATTCATCAACCCGGTCTGTCATCAACAGCACTTCTATGCCTTTCTTTCTGAAAACCTCCAGATGAGGGCTGTTCTTAACCGTATTAAAGGATTCGCCCGCTACATAATAAATTTTTGACTGTCCTTCCTGCATCCTGGATACATAGTCCTCAAGGGATTGATCCTGTTTGGACTCGCCAGTATGGGTAGAGGAAAACAGCAGTAATTTGGCAATTTTTTCTTTGTTAGCATGATCTTCAGCTGGCCCTTCTTTCAAAACCTGGCCAAATTCATCCCAGAACTTCTGGTAACTTTCTTTATCCTTCTTTTTAAGCTTGCTGAGCATGTCTAGCGCGCGTTTAGTCAACGCACTCTTCATTGAGTCTACCGCAGGGTCTTTTTGCAAAATCTCGCGACTAACATTCAAGCTTATATCGTTGGAATCAATTACTCCTTTTACGAAACGTAAATACAGAGGCAGAAACTGCTCCGCATCATCCATAATGAAAACACGCTGAACATAGAGTTTGAGGCCACGAACCGCATCCCTGTTCCACATATCAAAGGGAGCACGTGATGGCAGATAGAGGAGACTGGTGTATTCAAGTTTGCCTTCTACCTTATTGTGGCTCCAGCTCAGAGGATCATCAAAGTCATGGCTGATATGCTTATAAAACTCCTTATATTCCTCGTCGTTAAGCTCGGTCCTTGGACGAGTCCATAAGGCTAGCGCGCTATTCACCGACTCATATTCAGGTGTCTTTTTTTCTTTTTTCTCTTTCTTGTCTTTTCCATCCTCGTATTCGGGACTCGTTGGAAGTTCCTCTTTTAGCATCATTACCGGAATCGAAATATGGTCAGCATATTTTCTGACAATACCCCGTAGCCTGTAACCTTCAGCAAATTCTTTTTCCTCTTTTTTAAGGTGAAGAACTATTTTGGTGCCACGTTCTTCTTTAGTAACATTTTCAATGTCAAAAGCTGACTCGCCTGTGGACTCCCACCTCACACCTTGCTCTGCCGGGCTACCTGCTTTACGACTGTAGACTTCTACTTTATCCGCCACTATAAAAGCTGAATAAAAACCAACGCCGAATTGCCCAATCAAGTTGGAATCCTTTTTCTCATCACCGGTCAGTGAGTCAAGAAACTGCGCTGTGCCTGATTTTGCGATAGTGCCCAGATTTTCAATAATTTCATCACGATTCATGCCGATGCCATTATCTGAAATAGTGATGGTCTTTTTCTTGCTATCAAAATCAACGAGAATTTTCAGATCGGGGTCTTCTTCCAATAAAGCAGAATTGGCAAACGAGGCAAAGCGAAGTTTGTCTGCCGCATCCGAAGCATTTGAAATCAGTTCTCGAAGAAAAATTTCCTTATTGCTATACAGGGAATGGATCATCAAATGAAGCAACTGTTTTGCTTCAGTTTGGAATCCCATGGTTTCTTTTTTAACTTGTGCTCCCATCTTTTGTGCTTCTCCAATTGGAATATCAGTAAGTCCCCTTTTAATGAGGGCAAATATGCTTTTTTCAAGGCAAAAAAAACGCATCTATTGATGCGTTTTCGAACTACTTACAGCTTTATAGTTATTATTGTTCTAGGTTATTAGTCAGTTAATAGTGCCTTAGCGGAAATATTCAGCCAGATCACGGCGTTGACGCTGCAGGGTCTCATAGCGATCCTTTTCCCTGCCCAGGACTGTTATCCAGGTATCTGCTGTATCTTCACTCCGCTCATCACGTCGTGCAGCACGGGCGGCTTCAATGCCATCATCGTAGCGATTCAACTCCATATAAGCTCTCGCAAGAGACAAATATAGCTGGTCGGGGCGATCAAGGTCGCCTTTTTCCAAGCCCATATTGAATGCACCAACAGCTTTTTCAAATTCTCCCATGGTGGAATAAATACGACCCAGACGCGCATAGTTCTCACCGTCATCGGACATTTCTGCAGCCTTTTCCAGCGGTTCTGCCGCTTTGGCATCTTGTCTGGCAATCTGGTAACAGGTTGATAGAAACGAAAGATTACCTTCATCTTCTTCAATGATGCCTTCTGACATCCCTTTTTCCATAACTCTGGCACATCCATAAGGATAGTCATTGTTATAAAGTTGAGCTGCAAAATTTATAAGCTGAGAATCTGAATCCAGAAAGCCTGCAGCATTAGTCACATAATAGGACTGTGCCTGCTCCTGAAAGCGCTCTATTTGACCCAGAACTGCTGGTAACAACACCCAATCATTAGCCTCGTTAAACAACACTACAGACTCTCTGAGGACCTGGTAGGCTTTTGTATAATCTTCTACGTTGAAATACAGGGCACGCAGAAGGTCGTAGGTATTCTTGGAAATATCTTCGTTCTTGCTGCGTTTAATTTCCATATTACGCAAAATATAGGGGATAGCTTCAGGATATTGTTCCATTTGATAATAGGCTGTTCCGATACGGAAATACACATCATCATTGGGTTCTAGTGCATATTCGTTGTATTCAAGGAATTGCTCTATCGCTTCTGGGAACTTTTCCTGAACATAATAAAGTGAACCCAGGTAGAACAGGGAAGATTCCAACTGTTCCTGATTAAGCTTATCAAGAGTCAAAATCTGGCGATAAGATTCAATAGCGCCGTCATAGTTTTCCTGAACCTGATAGATATTGGCGTAAAACTGCCACATGACAAATTTTTCCCTGTCATTAAGGCGGTCTCTATCAAAATCTTCTTTTATCTCACCCAGCACTTCAAGAGCTTCATCAAAAAGCTCCATGTCCCGTAGTTCCATTACTTCATTTATACGGGTAAAAACACGACGTCCAAGAGTTTGGGACGATCTTGCTTCAGGAGGAGCGCGACGACCTTCTTCCTCTTCAGCCGCCAGAAGCGCTGTGTTTTTAATCAGTCCTGGTACAGCGGAATTTACAAAAAACGGTACTGCCATCACTGCGGCAAGTAGCAATGTAAAACCCGATACCTTCAGCAGACTGTATGAAATAGTATTTCTTGTCATCATTCTATGCCTTCTATGCTATCTATTTCTGCTATCGCTTGTCTCTAGAGTATCTCTTTTACTGCTTACTCGTCAGCAAGGTTGTAGCGGAAAAGATACCTAACATTTGGTACAGCGACAGGCTGTCCGTCTTCAACGGCCGCATTAAACTTGAAACGGGAAACAGCGCGTCGTGATGCGGAATCAAAAATATTTTGTGGATCGGCGTCAACTATTACTATTGAATCCGGGTCCACTCCCCCCTGCGGTGTTACCGTAAAGGAAACCAGGCACCACCCTTCAATCCCTCTGGAAGCCGCTCGCTGTGGATACTGCGGTTGTATCGTCACAATCGGCAACATTTCGGAATCACTTGCTGAAATAGAGGCGTTGCTGTTCAGGCCACCTACATCAATATCAACGCGGGAGATGTTCAGCCCTTCGCCTGTAGGCGCATCCAGAGATATATCTGGCTCAGGCAAATCCGGAATTTCTTCAGGAACGTCTGGCTCTTCGGGTTTTGGTTGCTGACGTTGAACTTCAAGTTCAATATCAGGCATGGTGATATCTGCAATTTTACGTGCCTCGCCTTTTTCCGGTTCTGTAGCGTCCATGGAAATCAGGAACTGCATCAAAAAGAACAGAGAAAAAGTGACAGCGGAAGCAAATACGACCGCAAATGCTATATTGAATAATCTAATCATGATTTATTCCTCTGCAGCAATCTGTGTGCAACTTGCTTGGGATTCACGTGCGGCATTCATTATCATCAAGACATATTCATTGGGCGCATTCTGGTCTGCCTGAATAACTACACAGGCATTAGGTGTTTCAGCCAGACGCTGCTCAATACGTAACCGCAAATTTCTTGGTGGAATAATGTCACCATCCATCCACATTTCACCTATAGGTGATATCGCCATCAAAATAGGCTCACCTGAAGTAGGTTCAACAGTAGACGCTTCCGGGTAATTCACTTCATACCCGGCTTCCTTAACAAATACTGACGTTACAATGAAGAAAATCAGCAGAATGAATACCACATCCAGCATCGGCGTCAGGTCAATTTCACCTGCCTGCTCTTCTTCTTTATCTCTTGCTAAACTTTTCATAAGTTTTCCTGCGTTACATGCTCAGGTGATCAGGCGTGATGGATTTCAAGATGATCTTCCAACAAACGCAGTTCCCGGTTAGTCCTGACTTTCAGAATATTACTGGCAAAAATACCAGACAAGGCACCCACCATTCCCGCCATTGTGGGAATGGTAGCCCTGGCAACACCGCCTGACATTTGCTTGGCATCAC
>JAHEHN010000069.1 GCA_024644515.1 Gammaproteobacteria bacterium | reverse complement strand
GCCGGGTCAATCTCGCGGCAAGAGGCGACCCACGTACAGCGGTTCGTATCGGCGATCAGCTGGTGTTGAATGGCCGCTTCAGTGTGCGTACTACTTTTCTGGAGGACACGGAGCGCAATATGGATAACGCCCGCCTGCGCTATGAGTTGGCGCTAGCCACGGGCAACCTGAAGCCCAACCACTAGTATTTATTTGGCTCTGCCAGCATAGCCCTGCGCGATGGTATCAATGGCAACGATAGCATTGCGTGCGGCCTGTGTTCCCCAGGAACCGTAAAAAACGATACCGTAAAGCGTCCTCTTATCCTCGCCGCCAAAAGCTACCCCATGCATCCCTTGCGGACCTGGAATGGAACCCAGGAAAGTGCCGTCGGGCGCGAACACATCCGCCGAGCGGCCAGTGGCAACATACAGACGCCCCTCACTGTCGATAGCAGAGCCATCACCGCCCTGCCCGCCTTGCAACTGACCAAAATCACGCTGGTTGGTCAATGATCCATCGGGCTGGACATCAAAGGCCACCACAGTCCCGCCATTGGTAGCATAGAGGGTTTCTTCATCAGCACTGAGTATGATGCCGTTAGCACCAGGAACGTCTCCATACTGGCTGGCATTTCCCTGCGCATCCGCATAGAACACACCGGTACCGGATACGGAAAAATACACCCCGCCCCTGGCATCAGCCGTCAGGTCATTCATGACGCCACCGACGCATTCCAGTGGTTCGCCATTAAAGCTGTTCGTGAGTAATTTTCGCTCGGGCTCCAACTGCTCAATGCCGGTACCAATACCCCGTGTTGCCACATACAGGGCTCCATTCTTGCTGCGCGAAACCGCCCCGGCGGTATTGATGTCATCATGAATGATGCGCGCCAGCCCGGTTTCCGGGTCAAGTTCCATGACATTGCCGGCATCGTTGTTGGCAAACAATATAGTGCCGTTTTCACCGGCAATGGGACCGTCAGCATTATTGCCCTGCCAGCGCCAGACTACCTGCCAGGTTTTACCGCCCTGAATAACTCCCGGAATGAATGTTGCCGCGGGCAGTGTTGGCATGGGTGGCGATGAATTGTCATCGGGCCCTTCACCAAATTGAATGGCCGGGGGAGCTATATTGCAGCCGACAATAACATCGGCAAAGCGGGGATCCAGCCTGGCCTGCAGAGAGTTACCCCGCTCAAAGCTGGACGCTGGTTGCTGAGCCGATACGCCAAGTGTCAGGCCTGAAAGCAATACTGCCAGAATTATTTTTGTACTCATGGTCTTCCCCTCGCTATTCTTTTTTTATTCCACCATTAGTGGTGGCTGTCATCAATATGTGCGTAACTCAGGATTAAAATAAATTTCTCACTTTGCCGATTGCGGCGTATTGTTATAAGTCTTTATAAAACACTAATCACACTATATAAAGTAACAAATATCAAAGGGCTCAGATAAAATAAGTCCAACAATTATGTGACGGGGTATATCAATGAAAATCATTTTTATAGTTTTTACGCTGGTGATGACGGCAATGCCTGCAAGCGCCCAATGGCTGGATCGTCCCTGGCCCGGCATTCCACGTACTGCCAGTGGCGAACCAGATCTTGAGGCACCAGCGCCCCGTGGCGTCGATGGCCACCCCGATTTTACCGGTATCTGGAGCGGGCCTCCTCCCGTCGCCAACCTCGACCCTGCACAATTACAACCGTGGGTTTCCGAACTTGCCAGTCAGCGCCAGCAGAATTTTTACAAGGATCGTCCCCTGTTTCGCTGTCTACCCAATGGACCAGAAACAGAAAGTTCCGGCGGCTGGAAACGACTTATTCAAACGCCGGCGACCATTGTTATCCTGAACGAGGATCTCACCTATCGGGTGATTCATATGGATGGTCGTGAACTGGAAGCCGACCCGATACCAAGCTTTACCGGGTATTCGGTTGGTCATTGGGAAGGTGACACGCTGGTGGTCGATACCAATGGCTTTAACGATCAAACCTGGCTAAGTCGCTGGGGAGTTTCGCACTCTGAAACATTACGAGTAAATGAGCGCTACAGTCGTCCCGATTTCGGCCACATGGAAATAGTGACAACCTTTACAGACCCGGAGGCATTTACCGCCTCCTGGGGCTTTGAGACAACAATGGAACTGGCGGCGGATACGGAAATACTGGAATCTGTTTGCGAACGTCGCAGTGACGACTGGTCTGGCAACTTATCGGATACCGAGGCGAAAAGAGTATCCGTGGCGCCAGAAACGCTGGCACAGTATGTCGGTGTTTACCAGGGTATTTATGCCGGTAGTGAGCGAACCTACGAAATATCACTTTCTGGTAACGACCTGGTTGCCAGGATTGTTGGCGATTATGATGCCATTGGCCTCGGCGCTGCAGGACTGGAGCAGGGTGCACCGCGAAAACTGGTACCCCTGTCACAAACGCAATTTGATGGCCTGGGACTCGGCTATAATTTTATGGTCAATGAGGATGGCGAAGTGGAAAGTGTAAGTATTTCCCATGTCTCGGGTGACTATACATATTCCAGACTGCCATAAGACGACACTTAATATATGTATCGCTGAAAATCTGTACGAGTTTTAAAGACTTTATGCCGTCTAATGCAGAATTCTAGTGGCAATAAATATATCACTGGCGTCAATTTTACAGCAAAAATCCCGACCACTAATTACCCACATTGGGCAAAGGCTGTTGCAGCAACGCAAACTGGAAAAACACAATCACCAGTACGATCGGTAACAAAACCCGCAGGCTGCCAATTATTCCACCAAGAAGTTTTTTCAGGGTATCGAGCATGAATTTAATAAGGGCGTCTGAAACAAACCATCGCCTGGTATTTCAGTACGCCCTTTATATTGCGTCCTCTCTATTAACTACCAATTACCTACCAGCCTTCATCCAAAGGCAATTCAGTATTGGCCTTGATATTAACGACCGCACAATGATGGTAAGTGAAGCCGCCTTCGCGGAACCCGGGATGTTCTTCCATAAACTGTACCACCTGTAAAAAGCAGCCTTCACAGTCAATATTGGGAATGGCTATTTCGGTTTCCAGAGGACCTGTACGTCGCTCCTGATTCGCCCACAGGCCATCCATTATGACCGGTGCTACAGGTTCCATTGCCACCGGCGCATAATCCGAACGCGGGCCGCGGTCAGTGTCTTTCATCACCGCTTCAGGATCAGCCGGCAACCAGTTTATACGCCTGGCCAGCGCAACCCGGTAATGTCCGGGATGGTAAATGGTTTCTTCTATCGCAAGGCGCAGCATGGCGCCGCCCATAACGTCAGTCACGCTGCCGGTGCGAGTACCACCATCAGCAACGGTCCCTCCGCAGGGCGCCATTTTCTGTGGATCGCCACGCTCATCCTCTTCTATCCAGGAAGCGGGTGAATTCAACTTGAAATGGCCATAGCTGTTGGCGGCGATAAGGCTAAAGGCCAATCCAAGGCCGGTTTTCAAAAAAGGTTTAAGCACATCAAACTCCCTTGCAATACCCCGACACACGGCGGAGCTTTTATGTGTAACGAATTGGAAATTTATCACAGACAGGAATAAAAAAAAGCAGCTAATAAATACAGCCCTTTTCTTTCCCCACCTAACGGGCAAGTCTATGTCACTACAAGAACCTCCTATTAATCTTATTTCACACTTTCTTGGCAATTGTGGGTAATACAGTGGTAAATTTGTCAGTTGTTCTTATGGGGGATAATTATGTCAGTTACATTTAGTGAAGTTATGTCAAAAAAACCACTGCGGCTGTTTCAGGTGGTTACATTTATTATTTGTGTGATCGTGCTTGTCGCGGACGGTATGGACGCACAGATGCTCGGTGTTGTGGCACCGCTCATCATTGAGGATTTTGGTATTGACCGGGGTACTTTTGGCCTGGCGCTGAGTGCAGCGCTGGTCGGTTTCGGCCTCGGTTCCTGGAGCGGAGGATGGCTTGGAGACACCGTTGGACGGCGTTGGTCGCTGGCGCTGGCTGCAGTAGTTTTCTCCCTTGGCACCATCGCCGTCAGTACCTCCGCAGATGTCTGGCAAATGGCCTTTTGGCGCCTTGTCAGTGGTTTGGGTTTCGGTTCTGCCTATGCCAATGCCATTACCCTGGCTGGCGAGTGGCTGCCGGGACGCTGGCGCTCAGTAGGCGTAACCACTCTTTCAGTGGGCACACCCGCTGGCGGCATGGTGGTGGGAATCATCGCTCCCAGTCTGGTGGAAAGTTATGACTGGGATGGCTCCTTTATCTTTCTCGGTATTCTTACCTTGCTGGTGGTTGTGCTGATCATTGCCTTTTTGCGCGACAGTCCCACTTTCCTGATGGCAAGAGGTAAAGTTGAGGAAGCAAAAAAAGCTGCACTAAAGGTTACTGACGAAGCGCTTGATCTTATGGAAGAAACGCACCTTCCTGATTCAGATGGTGGCACCATTGGTGTCCTGCATCGCACTAACAAGCGACTCAATATCGGCGTTGGTATTGCTTTTACTTCAGCCACGATGGTGGCTTATGGCATCCTCGGCTGGACCACCACCATACTCACTGCCAAAGGCTTCGAGTTTGATCAAGCCTCCTATGCGGTTGCCGTCGCCGGAATGACTTCTATCTTGTCTTCCATTGCCGCCGGCCTGATTGTGCAGCGCTTCGGTTCAAAACTGGCCATGAACTCTTTCAGTGGCATTTTGCTGGTGACCCTGATCCTGCTTACAATAATGCTGGAATCACTGTCGGGAGTACCAAGTGAAAGCGAGAGGTTAATAGTGGTTACATTGATTGGCATCGCTGCTGCCTTTTTCAGCGCCAGTATCGCCAGCATGTACGCCATCATGACCCACGCCTATCCACCATCCTGCCGTTCGGCCGGAATTGGTTTTGGAATCTTCATGGGTCGCTTTGGCGCTATCGGCTCCAGCGCCTTCGGTGGCACGCTACTTGATATTGGAGCAGGCAGTACAGTGCCGTTTTTCGCTGTAATGTGCATTGGTGCTGCGCTGATTTCCACTGCTGCATTCGTCATTGACCGTCCTGTACCACCGTTAGCCAAGACCTGACACTGCAAATATAGACGACCATAGCCTGGCAACTTTTTAATATGCATGCATGTTATAAAGTTGCCTTGTAAAGAGTAAAAGTAAAAAGAGAGCCTTATAAAAAATAAGGCCCTTTTACTGTCGTGAGATTAACGAGGGGTATAGGTATTAAAGTAAGCCGGGGGTAATCCACCGTCCTGGGTGATGAGGCGTTTAGTGATATACCAGGTTCCATTCACTTTTCTGAATTCAGTATCTTCACGACCCTGCTCTATCAAACGAGGAGCCAGATATACCGAATCATTCATGACTTCTGTGTAGATCATATGCGCTGTTGCAGTATTACCATTCACAATAATTCGCGGGTTGGTCATCAACACATGAACTTTGCCAGGCACATCTTCTTCCGGCGAGATTTCTCCATAGTTATCGTATAACCCCTGAATCTCTTTTTTTCCTGTATACACCAATCCGTTGATATCCAGCACTGCATCATCGGTATACATGGTCGTCCAGTCATGGCCATCATCGACTTCAAAACCGTAATAATAAGCAAGTAGCATATCCTCTATCTGCAGACGATCCAGCAAGGTTTCCTGGGTAGTGATTGGTATCTGGGCAGCAACCGGAAGTGCTGCTGTAAGCGCCAACAAAAAGCATCCGCATAAAACAATTTGCAGGCGTCGTAGAATTTTAATTACAGGTAATGAGCCGAGCATTGCTATTCCTCTCTATGTTTTTTATCTTTATTTATTAGCAAGCAGACAATAATCCGGGCGATTACTTACAGGACTGCTTGTTGTCTATCATTAAAATCAACTACTCTGGGTTAGCCATAATGAATCCATCTTCATTGTTGGTCAAATATGCACCAGCGATTCTGATTAAGAGCCTGATGTGTCATCATTATGGAAGCACGATCAAGATCAGATTCAGTACCTTGGCTCAAGCACTTTCAACAGTTACCGGCAGCAATCATGTTACGATCAACAAATAAACGTACCGCTTGGTAATGAATATGAACAAACAACGCGCGGATAACTCGACCTTGCGAGATAAAAAAGACAGTGGCCATAGCCTGTCGCTGTTTACCCTGTTCGGTATTGAGATCCGACTGGATATCAGCGTCATTATTATTTTCAGCCTGATCGTCTACAGCCTGGGGAACGGAGTCTATGCCAGCTGGCATCCTGACTGGACGCCAGCTCTAGCCTAGGGGACTGCCTTGTTTTCCGGGCTGGCATTCTTCGCGTCGCTGCTGGCCCATGAACTTTCTCACTCCGTGGTCTCTCAGCACTTCGGCATACCGGTCCCTCGTATCACGCTATTTCTGTTTGGCGGTGTCGCTGAAATCAGCCGCGAGCCTGACCGCCCCAAACACGAGTTTCTGATTGCTATTGCCGGGCCCATGATGAGTCTGGTTATCGCCCTTGTCTGCAGTAATCTGGCTTTTTATATTGCAGGTGACATGGATCTGGCTGCTACCATAAACTCAGGTGATTTAAGCGTTATTGCGAGTCTGGGGCCACTGGCTACCGCCCTGTTCTGGCTTGGCTCCATTAATATGTTGCTGGCCATCTTCAATATGATTCCGGGGTTTCCCATGGATGGCGGCCGCGTATTCCGCGCCACTATCTGGGCTGTTACCGGCGACCAGCTCAAGGCCACGTTATGGGCCTCCAATGTTGGCCGCTATTTTGGCTGGTTTCTAATGGCAATGGGCGTTATGGGATTATTGCAGGGGCGCGGCATTGGCAGTCTATGGTCAATACTCATCGGCTGGTTTTTATCCAACCTGGCTACCATGAGTTACCGGCAGTTGGTCACCGACCGCGCGCTGGGTGGTTTCAGGATAGCTGACCTGATGCGCACGCATTTCGAAACAGTCGATGCCAACATGCCTTTAGCTGAATTTGTCGACAATTATCTCTTGCGTAGCAGTCAGCGACTCTGGCCTGTAACCAGAGGTGAGAAATTAGCTGGCTCAATCAGTCTCGCCCGGATTAATCATCTCCCCGCAGAAAACCGCGCGCACCTCACTCTGGCGGAAGCGATGAGCGCTGTTGAAGATATTGATTGGCTGGAACCACAGACGCAAGCCAAAGATGCCATTAATATTCTGGTGAAGGCGGGCGATGAACCGATCATGGTAGTGGAAAATGAAAAGGTGCTGGGTCTGGTTCAGCATTCCGATATTGTGAAGTGGCTGTCATTACATCAAATGACGGCCTGAACCACTGCGACCGAAGCTGATGTGGATTTATTCCTGCAGGAAACGTTGTAAACTCTGATTTAACAGTTCATTTTCAGCCTGCAACTGCTCTCTTTCCTCTATAAGTTCAATCACTAAAGCCACGGCTGACCAGTTCAACTTCAAATCCCGCCTGAGACGTACAGCGCGCCGGGCAATACTGACCATGGTCAAATCAAAAGACCATTCAGTGGGCGTCTCCCCTCTGGGTTCGACGATGCCATATTCCACCATTTTTATAAACGTGTTCCTGGGCAACTCAACTGCGTCGCACACATCATTCAGATCCAATTCAACGTTATGATCATTCATAGTCATGTCCTGGCTTAATTAGTTAAATCGCTACGGGGATTAAAGCTGGATTTACTCGCCAGCGTCTTCCATAGGTCTGCACTTTCAGCGTCAGTTTTATCAGGGATCACAATCTTGAGTATCACGTAAAGATCACCTTGTGATTTTTTGCTACTAAGTCCCTTGCCTTTGATGCGTAGACGATTCCCGCTCTGGCTATCGGGTTTAATGGTCACTTTAATCTGGCCACTGAGTGTCGGGACCTCAATGGAAGCGCCCAAAGCTGCTTCCCAGGGCGCTACCGGAACGGTAATGGAAAGATCATTCCCGATCACATCAAATAGCGGATGGGGAACCAGCTTGATTTTAAGGTACAGATCACCAGGCGTACCATTACAAAAGCCTGGCGCGCCCTGTCCTTTAAGCCTGATGCGTTCTTTATCCGTTACGCCTTTGGGAATTTTCACTTTAAGCGTTTTTCTGATGTCCTCCATGCGCCCGGTTTCACCGTAGTGAGGCAGGTTATAGGATATGGTTTTTGTTTCATCACTCAGGGTGTCTTCCAGGAAAATCGGCATATCGACTTCAATATCCTGACCGCGCCGGGAAAACCTGTCTTCGCTGCGCGCATGGGCGCCAGTTGCGCGATGGTGAAAATCGGCGCCGAAAATCGATTCAAAAAAATCGGAATAATCACCTTCACTATAGCCAGCGCCCTCACCATGCTGCCATTCAGGTGGCGGGGTAAATGGCTGTCCCTGGCTTCCATACTGACGCAGCTGATCATATTCGGCTCGCTTTTCGTCGCTGCTCAGCACTTCGTAAGCCTCCGCGACCAATTTGAACTGCGCTTCTGCGTCATGTTCCTTGCTTACATCAGGGTGGTATTTACGAGCCAATCGACAATAGGCGGTCTTTATAGCCTTCTTATCGTCTTCAGGTTTAACTCCAAGAATTTTGTAATAATCTTTAAATTGCATAATCCAGCCCATAATCCTTATTTGCAGGTATTCCAATAGGACCGCCAGAATACTGATCAGTTTCTGGCAGGTATTCTTATTTTCATGTAACAGTGTTGGAAATGTTATTCCCTCATTAAACTCAAAATTTAAATGGTTTATTGCCATTTCCAGCTCAATTAAATTCATTGCCTCAGCGCAGGATTGTTCCGCTCCAGACTCTCTCTAAAAACATAAGATAATTTTTTCCAATAGCTATCAAATCAACATAATTGGAAAGTCCGGTTTAAAAAATCGTAAGATAATGTTGCACTAAATAACACATCTGGTTTTCCTGATTGAAAAGCATTTTTTCAAAAACTTTTTTCCATGCTGAACGCCCATTCAAACCAGCGTTGCAGACCCAGTAATTCTTTGCGTCATAGATCTACATGTGGCATTATTTCTCGACTTTTTCTGATCTTTTAGACAGTAGATTCGCATCAGCGAACATAGAAATGATCAGACACTTTTAAGCGTACTGTCAGAATGGAAGCCTTTTTATTTGGTAACTGGCTTCTTATCTTTCATAAATAGTACGTTGCCATCAATTGTTGAGGGGGACTTGCATGATGGATATCAAGAAAAAGGGATTTTTCCCTGCTGTACTTACAGTGACACTAGTACTAAGCGGTACTTTCTGGGGTATGGACAACGCCTATTCCTCTGGCACCATGGTAGATGCTGCCCGCTCTGACGACCAGGCACAGTTGCAGCAACTCATTCGCAGCGGTGCTGATGTAAATATTCCCGCGCCTGATGGCACTACTCCTTTGCTCTGGGCCGTCTACAATTCATCTGCCGAACTGGTTCAGTTATTACTCGATGCCGATGCTGATCCAAACATCCCCAACAAGCTTGGAATTACCCCATTACTGCAGGCAAGTCGCTATGGCGATGCCAGCATGATTAGTATGCTGATCAGCAGTGGTGCCAAACTTGTGTACAGCGGACTCGGCGTAGAATCTCCTCTTATGGCTGCCGCCCGTTCCGGCAACACCGTGGCAGTAAAAGCTCTTCTGGAAGCTGGATCCAACCCAAATGCCAGCGAGCCTGTTGATGATCAGACTGCGCTGATGTGGGCAGCGGCCGAAGGCCATCTGGATGTGGTAAAAATACTGCTTGATGCCGGCGCCAATCCCAATATGAGAGCCCGGGTTTCAGAACTGACAAAACGCAAAAACGCCGATTTTCCGTCAGGCGGTTTTGCAGCCCTGCATTGGGCCGCGCGAAATGGCGACGAAGCAATGATCAGAACCCTGCTTGATGGCGGCGCCGACATTAATGTCAGAAATGGTGATGACTCTACGCCAATGATGCTGGCGATAGTAAATGACCGTTTTGATATTGCGGCACTGCTGCTCGATCTTGATGCAGACGCCAATGATGGCTCGCTTTATTTCGCAACCGAGATGCGCGATGCCACCACAGACTGGCGTGCCCGGGACGGAACCATCTTTCGTGCCGATCATCCCAATGAAATCAGTGCTATTGAACTTACCCGTCTGTTATTGGAAGCGGGCGCTGATCCAAACAAGCCCTTTATTGGCCAGATGCACAATACCTCAATGTGCTGTGATACCAAGTCCAACATGACCCCGTTCTACAGAGCAGCAAAAGCTGCAGATATAGCGGATCTGAGCCTGATGCTTCAGTATGGCGCTGATCCGAACTGGAAGCCGGCATCAGAGACTAAATATGTAGGTATTGATGGTGAAGAAGAAGTCGTCAGCCGCTCTGCCCTGATGGTCGCCATTACCGGAGGCAAGGGCGTTGCTATTGCCGGCGGCCCCAATGATTTACGCAATGGACCGCCAGACTTTCGGGAAGCCGGTGTGCGTGACCCGGTTCAGGCAGCCAAACTTCTTCTCGAAGCTGGCGCCGATGTCAGCGTTAAAGGCCCCGATGACCTAACCGCTCTTCATGTTGCCGCCAATGCCGGCCAGCTTGATATTGTCTATGCTCTTGCAGCCCATGGCGCATCGCTTACAGCAAAGAACACGAGTGACCAAACACCGCAGGAACTGGTTGAAAATACGCCAGCCAAAAAACCTACCCCGGGTTTTTACTTCGATGCACCGTCAGCTTCACAGGAAGAAATTATTGCCGCATTGATTGAATTGAGTGGCATGAACAATTCCGGTCAGGAAACTAGCGCACAATGAAGATAAGAGCCTTTGTAACAAGCGTTTGTATTGGCGCTATAGGCAGTACACTGGCGCTGTCTGTCTCTGCGGCAGATAACAATTCTGCTCCTGAAGCGTTGCTGGCTGATCAGTGGTCAATGATTGACAACTACTGTACCGATTGTCACAACTACGATGAATTCAGAGGGGGTATTTCTCTTGAGGGGCTAGACCCTGATGATGTGCATGCCAATCCGGATGTTTGGGAAGAGGTCTTGCGCAAACTCAAGATCAGTGCCATGCCTCCGCGCAAACAGGATCAACCCGCGAAAGAACAACGCCAGCGCTTCGTCGCTGCTCTTGAAAAAACACTGGATGCAGCCGCTAATGCAGACCCCTATGCCGGGTTAACGACCATACATCGACTCAATCGCGCTGAATACTCCAATGTTATTCGTGATTTATTCGGTCTCGATCTCGACCTCACTGAACTCTTACCCAGTGACGGTGGGGATTTCGGTTTTGACAATATTGCTGATCTGCTGCGCACTTCGCCAATGTTGCTGGACCGCTACATGACAGTGGGACTTAGAGTGGCCGACATGGCACTGGGTAATCCGGACGCCTCATTAAATACAACAACACTAAAAATTCCTTTTGATACCTCTCAGGACAAACACCTCAGAGGCCTGCCTATAGGTACCCGCGGCGGTATAGCAACAACCCATTATTTCCCTGCTGATGCTGAGTATATCTTTGCTGCGCGCCCTCTCAACGGTGTGGCAGAAGGTTATTTTGGTATCGAGGGGCACGATCGTCCCCATGAATTCCTGGTGTACGTCGATGGTGAGGTTGTTTACTCCACCGAAATCGGCGGCCCTGAAGACCACAAGGTCAGTGTCGAGGACGGTTATGTTAGTGTCATTCCCATCATTGACAAGAAACTGACTTCACCGAAAATTCCCATCACTGCAGGCCCACATGAAGTGGTCTTTACCTGGCGAGAACGGGTTTCTGCCGAGCAGAATTCATGGCAGCCATCGATGCGGGCTTCACTTGAGATTCATAACCCATCTGGTATGCCACGCCTGGAAGAAGTACGTATAGAAGGTCCCTATAATGCCACTGGCGTAAGTGATATGGCGACACGGGATCGAGTCATGACCTGCCAGCCAGAGTCAGTAGCTGAGGAAGATGCCTGCGCTGAGGAAATTCTTACCCGGCTTGCCAAGCGTGCATTCCGACGTGCTATTACAGAAGATGATATTGCTGCGCCACTGGCCTTTTATAAAAATGAACGCGTCAATGGAGGTGATTTTGACCAGGGCATTCGCGCTTCTGTGGCGCGCATGATAGTGAGTCCGTTTTTCCTGTTCCGCGTCGAGACCGATGCCACTGACACCCCGGAAGGCTCCGATCAGATGGTTAATGGTTATGAGCTGGCATCACGACTGTCGTTTTTCCTCTGGTCCAGCATGCCTGATGATGAATTGTTTGAGCTGGCGGAAACCGATGAGATCAAGGATTCGGACACGCGCGCTGCACAGGTAGAGCGCATGCTGGCTGACCCGCGCGCCGAGGAGTTTGTAAAGAATTTCGTTGGTCAATGGTTGCAGCTGAGAAACCTGGAAATTCGCGCCCGTCCCGACATAAAAATGTTCCCTGACTTTGATGACAATCTGCGCAAGGCATTTCGTCAGGAAACAGAAATGCTGTTTGCCCATGTATTGCGGGAGAATCGCCCCGTGCATGAACTGCTCACAGCAAACTATACTTTTGTTGATGAACGTCTGGCGCGTCACTACGGCATAGAGGGAGTCACCGGTGCACGCTTCCGCAAGGTTAACGTCGAAGACAGCAACCGCTGGGGATTATTTGGCCATGGCTCTCTGCTGTCACTAACCTCCGCCTCGAGCCGCACCTCACCCATTATGCGAGGAAAATTCATCCTCACAGAATTCTGGAACAATCCTCCACCGGCCGCGCCAGCCAATGTACCGGCATTGGAAGTAAGCGCCCCGGTGGATCGGCCATCAACAGTTCGCGAACAACTTGAAAGACATCGTGCCGACCCGGCTTGCGCTGCCTGTCATGATTTTATTGATCCGGTGGGCTTTGCTCTGGAAAACTTTGATGTAGACGGTTCCTGGCGCGACACCACCCGTGATGGCCTGGAAATTGATTCCACCGGGATTCTGCTTGATGGAACGCCAGTTAATGGGCCGGCGGCACTGCGAAACGCGCTGTCGGCGGATCCTGAACTATTTGCCAGTACTGTTACTGAAAAGCTACTGGTATACTCTCTGGGTCGTGGACTCATCCCGAGGGACATGCCTGTAGTCCGGGAAATTGTGAGATACGCCGCTCAGAGTGATTATAGCCTGATGTCGATAATTCTGGGGATTGTTGAAAGCTATCCTTTCCTCATGCGAACCAACAGTTCGGCTTCAGATATTAACGCCATTGCCACTAGCGACTGAACGCTGCAACCCGGGTTGCAGAACCAGTCCCTGGGAAAATACATACAGGAGATTAAGAATGTTCATTTCAAAAAAACATCTCAGTCGCAGGACGCTTCTTAAGGGAACGGGAGCCGCCATCGCACTGCCCTTGCTTGATGCAATGGTGCCAGCCGCTACGGCACAATCACAAACTGCAGCAGCAGGAAAGCTTCGCTTTGGTACTGTCTATGTGCCTAATGGTATTTTTCCGGCTGACTGGCATCCCGAAAAAACAGGCAAGGATTTCGAATTCAAGCGCGTGATGAAGCCGATTGAGCCGTTTCGCGATTATGTCACCACTATCAGCCGACTGAAATCACCCGAAGGCAACCAGGATATGGGAGGCATTCACATGGGTGCCAGCTCTGCATTCCTGAACGGCGCCGGCCCACTCAGTGAAAATGGTGATTTTAATGAACTGCGTTCTAAAAAGACTGTCGATCAGTACATTGCCGATGCCATCGCTGGCGATACGCCTTTAAGGTCACTGGAACTGGGTACTGAAGACATGGGCACCTCTGCCGGAGCCTGCGACAACTACCCCTGCATGTATTTCAACACCCTGTCCTGGTATGACGATCATAGCCCGCTACCCGTTGGCATTAGCCCGCAGGTCACCTTTGAACGCATGTTCGGCGATCCAGGCACCCCTGAGCAACGTCTGCGTCGACTGGAGACCAAGCAAAGCATGCTGGACTCAGTGCTTGACGAATCCAAACGCCTGGAAGGTATGCTCGGAGCAAGCGACAACGCCTTGCTGGAAGAATATATGACCAATATTCGTCGTATTGAACTACAGGTGCAGAAACTGTCCAATCGTTCTTCTGTCATTGCCAACACCTCCGGTGGTCCGGTTGGTATTCCTGACGACTTCGACGAGCACATGAATGTAACCTATGACCTGATGCATCTTGCTTACCAGGGTGACATGACTCGTGTGTTCAGCTTTTTAACCGGTCATGAAGCCAGTGGTCGCAGTTATGCCCACATCGGGGTGAATGAGCCTCATCATAATGTCACCCATCACCAGAATACCGAAGAAAGTATTACCCGGTACGCCAAGATCACCACTTACCAGATGCAGAAGTTTGCTGATTTCGTTGCCAAACTGGATGCGACACCTGATGGTGACGGTTCATTGCTGGATTCCACGCTGCTGTATTTCGGCGCAGGCATGAGTAATGGTCTGGAACATGATCGGCATAACGTACCGGCTCTGCTGGTAGGTAGGGCTGGAGGTCGCCTGCAAGGCAATCGCCATATTCAGGCCAGGGAAGACGAACCTACGTCCAACCTGTTACTTGGTATAGCGGATCTGATGGGAGCAGAAATCGATACTATCGGTATCGCCACAAGTCGCTTCCTGCTTTAAAACTTCTTAAGGCAATAAAAAATGGGCCTGAGGGCCCATTTTTTTTGTCACATTTCCCTGGTTCGTTCCAGCATCAGGGATTCAGATACACCTCAGGATCCAGATACTTTTCAAGCATCCCTGCTTCATGCAAATCCAGGAAATAACCAGTAGGATCACAGGCCAACTGCTCGTTTACATCCAGGTTATTGCCGCGCGCGGAACCACGTACGCGGGTCAGAGGCGCTGTGTAATAAGGGTCATGGATTGTCATCACTCGATCCATAGTCAGCCTGTCATCGGCAAAGCTGTAACGCTCAACGATTCGTGTCTCTTCGCCAGACATGGGATAACCGGTGCCATCCAGCCATCCCGGCAACAGGTGCGTAGTTTCAATAACCAGTTCAGCGTTTTCCCAATGACCCACAGAAAAGCCATTGGAGGTGGCTGGTATCTCAGCAGTGGGAGTTCTGCCATCCATCCAGATTCGACGCGGAGAGTTGTGGTCAACGTAGAGAAACAGGTAATGTGTGCCTGCATCGTAAATAGTCATATTGTAGGGATTACCAAACAGACGGGGCAGCCCATAGGCAAGACAACGCAGGGCCGGATCGTCATATTTATTAATGCCTTCATAAATAGCCCGGGCTTGTGAAGTCATAGGCATTGGCTTGGGATCCAGATCATCCACCGTGGTACGAAACTTGTAACGGTTGCTCCAGGGGCCAGTGATGTCGATCGGGTAAGCGCTAATAATGTCACCATAACCATACTCGGCAGCACTGGCATACTCTTCATCTGCAACTGCCTGATTAGCGTCTGCAGCAGCACTGCCAAAGTGCCCGCCTTTAGCAACAGCAATGCCACGGATAAAAAGTTTTTTTGCCCCATTTCTACCCAGCTGCCCTTCTACGGAAACAATATCCCCTACCTTGACGCTATCACGGTTCCAGTTCTGCCCACGTAGCGAAGTCACACTGGCTGCCTGTAATTCCCAGGATTCCATCGAGCCGTCAGCGCCCTCCACATCGACCCGATAGCGCACATGGGGATTACTGAAGCGTATCTGGGTAACAACACCCGTCAGCTCTGCGCGCGCATCCGCATCGAATTCCAGACCAAAGGAGTGATGTGCCTGGGCCTTGCCAATCATTAACAAGATTGCCAACATTGGTAGCACTATCATTAACCTTACATTGATAATTTTCTTCATGTTTTTCTCCCTGAAACCCCGGGCACAGTGGCAGCGGGTGATTTCAGTTCTGCATTTCAATAACTTTGCTGGTTTATTTTCGGGTTATAGCGTTACTTTCAGCACCAACTAAAAAATTCTGACCACCCCGCAAGGCGGTGGTCAATGCCATGATGTGCTGCACGGTAATACCGTAATAGGTGTTGTAGGAAACATCCAGCGCACTGGAGGCCAGGTTTAATACCTTGATATAGAGTCGCCCTGGTGGATTCTTGCTGCCAAAACGCGGAGCACTTTTAAACGTCCCTTCCCGTGTCAGGTCTCCCAGCGAAACCATTACCTGGGTCATGTTATCGGTTATCTCACCCTCCATGCCGATGGCAAGTTCCATTGCCGCCTGGGCTATTTGATCGGCACTGGCAGTGGCGCTTGTCACACCTTCTGGCAAGGCCTCAATGATGGCTTGCCGGGTTGCCATATCATTGGCGACCTGGGCACTGACTGAAAGCGCACTCAGGGAACAGATTATTAAAAGTGTAAACAGCAGTTTTTTTATATTCATTGCTGCTGACCTGTGAGGCTGTCGATAAATGCCACCGAATCCATATGCCCCATATCACGGGCAAGATCGCGCGGTGTATAACCACCCACATCGCGCACACTGAAATCCACCCCCTGCTCCCAGGCGAACTGCAGGGCTTCATTCCAACCTGCTTTTGCTGAACCATGAGCAACATTCTGACCGTTGGCCGCCAGCTGATGAATATCAGCCCCGGCAGCCAGTAACAGTGACATGATCGTGGCAGCATCCGCGCCGGTTTTATAAGCCCCGGAGATCGGTGTTTCCATAAATATTCCGTAAACGCGCCAGACTCCTGCCGCGCTATGCATGGGCGTTACTTCGTAGACCATATTGGCGATATCGACCCGTGCGCCAAATTCCAGCAATAATTTCACTGCCTCAACATCACCGCTCTTGGCGGCATTATGCAGGGCTGTGGCGCCGCCACTGAGTACCCGGGAATCCGGACCCGCATCGGTATAAGCGCGATCCCCTCCGGAGCGGTAGGGCGGTTCTTTTTTCAGTCGCATATCCACATAGGCGCCTTTTTCCAACAGCGTTCTGGCAATATCAAGCGCAGTCAGCGTGTCTGTTGACGGCAGATCGCCGCGACGACTACTCGGTATCAGGTGCAGATCAATGGCAGAATACAGGGGTGTTCGCCCATACCAGTCCCAGCGCTGAATATCGGCACCCCGTTCAATCAGAATATTGGCGGTATCGTAATGCAGGTTTTGCAGGGCCATCAGCAAGGGTGTGCCGCTGTCGATATCAGTCAGATTAATGCCCGCCCCTGCATCAAGCAGCGCTTCCACGCACTCTTTACACCCTTCTCTGGCGGCATACAGCAGAGCGGTGAAGCCGCCGCGCTGTAGTGGTTTATTGCGAGGTTCCGACGTGATCCAGCGGGGCCAGTCATGATCTTTTCCCCGGGTGTCTGCTTCCGCTCCATATTCAAGCAACAGCTTTACCATCTGCGGCTGTTTTTGTGATGCCGCCCACATCAGGGCAGTCTGACCGCCCCAGTTTTCCACCGCGTTTACGTTTGCGCCTCGCTCGAGCAGCAGTCTGGCAGTTTCAGTATTACCAGTTCTGGCCACCGCCATTAACAGTGTCTGGCCTTCCGTATTGGGTGACTCGATATCAGCGCCGGCATCCACCAGCGCTTTCATAATGGCAAAGTCACCATGAACGGCCGCCACGGTCATGGAACTGGCGTGATAATCATTGCTCTTATCCGGGTCAGCACCCTGTTTCAGAAGTGCCTCAACCAGCTCAAGATCGTTTTTATAAACCGCCCAGTGCAGGGCCGTCGTGCCATCTACGGACGGCGTATTGACATCAGCGCCGGCGGCAAGCATTTCCATGACTGCAGCACGCTCCCCAGCCTCGGCGAGATCCGGCAACGAAGCAGGCAAGGAAGTATTGGCATTCAATAGCAGAATGACCGCGGTCAGGCATGAAACAATGAAGCGAAAGTGGGCTGTTGGAAAAATCATGATTCTGGACAGACCCTAAACCTCCGAGAAAATCCCTGTACTGTTGCCAAGGGATTCCACTCCGGAAATACCGGCACGTTCCAGCAGCGTAAGAATCAGGTTGGCATGGGGTGTATTCGCTGCATAACTTAGATGCTGCCCTCCTTTCAGGCGGCCATTGGCGCCGCCAAAAATAGCCGACGGTAGCGGGTTGGCATTATGCGCATTGGAGTCGCTCATATTACTGCCATACAGCAGGATTGAATGGTCGAGAATGGAGCCATCACCATCTGCCGTGTTGTTTAAACGATCCAGGAATCTGGCAAAGATTTTCGAGTGGTAGGTCTGAATGACAGCACATCTGTCCATCTTGTCCTGTACATAGCGATGATGGGACAGCGGATGGTAGGCATCCGAAATCCCTATCTGATTGTAGGTCAGCATACTTATTTCTGCCGACAACATCATGGAAGCAACCCGGGTTAAATCCGCCTCGTAGGCGAGCGCTGTCAAATCAAACATCAGGTTTATATGTTCTTCCCAGTTTCCCGGCACGCCCAAAGGAGCATCCGGAATATCCAGCCCACTGAAATCCTGTTCGCCAAGCTTCTCAACCTGACGTTCCACATCACGCACTGAATCCAGATATTCATCCATGCGCTGGCGATCAGCACTACCCAGTCGGCCATTCAGGGAAGTAGCACTTTCCGCCACCAGATCCAGCAGGCTGAATTTCTGATTCATGATGGAGTCGCGTTCTTTTGCCGTATCACCCTGGCCGAACATGCGGAAAAATAATTTACGTGGATTATGCTCCATAGGTAATGGCTGCGTTCGGGTTCTAAAGGAAATAGTGGAACCATAACCACAACCCAGGTTGCTGTCGCAAGCACCGGCACTCGAGGCCTTCACTTCAGTACAAAGTTCGATGGAAGGAAAAGGCGTGTCCTGACCAATGGTCTGGGCCGCAATCTGGTCGGCGGAGATACCGTAATTTGGATCATTCTCATCAACAGTAAAGGGCGATGCGCAACTTAACCAGGTACCTGGTGACGTAGCATGCACTCCGGCGCCTTCGGCGGCAGTATTGCGCAGGTTACTGACAATGGTCATCTGCTCTTTATAGGCTGCCAGAGGTCTTAGAATCGGTGTTAATTCAAAATCGGAGCCGACGCTGGCAGGCGTCCACTTATCCATAATGGCGCCATGGGGAAAATAGAAAAATCCCAGTTTGGCTTTGGGGGCCGCAGCAGTCTGTGCCAGGGCCGTGCCTGCCGGAATCATGGCATCCAGTAATGGCAGGGCAATTGCTGTACCCGCCCCCCTTAACAGGGTTCTGCGTGACAGGTGCTTTTTAGAAATAAACATATCTCTTCCCCTTGATCCGCTATTGGATCGCCCTTTTCCAGTGCCTTGCCTTTACTTGATTTTTTTAGCAGGCAAATAACTATACAACAATATTCAGGATTTATGACCCACCGTTCTGCAAGATGGATACTGTTTTTCGCCTGTCTGGACAGCTAATTTGCTGCCGCCAGAGTTTCATTGTCGTTGTTATGCTTCATACGAAACTGCTCACTGTTCACGATATTCAGAACCAGCGCAGAGAAGCGGTAATCATCGCCCTCTGCTTCCCGTACAATACGCCTTACTGTTGGCATATCCTGATATTCGATACTGCGACCCAGGCCGAAGGTCATCAGTTTTTCGGTAAATGTTTGCACAAACTGATCCGGCCTGCTCAGGATTGCCTGCCGCAGGGCAACCGGACCATCAACGGGAGTGCCATCTGCCAGCACCCCGGAAGAATCGATGGGTGTTCTGGCCTGACGATCATTATCACGCCAGCGTCCAACCGCATCAAAATTTTCCAGGGCAAAGCCAAGCGGATCAATCACCCCGTGACAGCCATTGCAGGATGGGTTAACCCGATGCATTTCAAGGCGCTCCCTTACCGTGGTGTATTCCTGGCCTTCTTCTATCTCAACAAAACCTTCCACATCTGGCGGTGGTGCCGCTGGCGGTGTCCCCATGATGTTTTCCAGTAGCCAGGCCCCGCGTAATACCGGTGAGGTACGATTTGGATAGGAAGACACCATGAGTACCCCTCCTTTACCCAGAATGCCCCAACGTCTTTCATCTTCCAATGTGACCTTGCGAAATTCTGAACCACGAATTCCATTGAAGCCGTAATGCAAGGCCAGGTTTTCATTCAGGTAAGTATGATCTGCGGTAAGTAAATCTAACACGCTGCGATCTTCACTGAATATACTCTGCATAAACAGCAGGGCTTCCTGTGTCAGATCTGCCCTGATATTGCCATCCACATCACGAAACAGTTTTCCATCAGGGGTAATATTTTCAAGCTCAGCCAGACCCAGCCATTGATAGCCAAAATTACGCGCCAGATTCTCCGCGCGCGGATCTTTCAGCATTCTCCTAACCTGCTGTTCCAGAATCGCCGGATCTTTCAGCCCGTCATCGATGGCAATCTCCAGCAATATCTCATCAGGAATTGAGCTCCAGAGAAAAAACGACAGCCGTGATGCCAGCTCCAGACTGCTAAGCTCAAAGGTGGCGCCGGGCGGCAATGACTCGGGAACTGGTTCAAGCCGGTAAAGGAATTTTGGGTGTACCAGAATGCCTGACAAGGCAAAGGATATGCCTTTCTCAAAACCGCCATCGGCATAGCCCGCCTGATACATGCGCATTAACAGTTCGCTATCTTCATCCGCCAGAAATCCACGAAAGGCTTCACTGGCAAGATCTGTGATGATGTTTCTTGCACAGGTTACTTCTTCCACATCATTGTCCGGGTGGCAGGAAAAGATTCTGTCGCGACTGGGTGTTGAGCTTAATCCCGAGGCATTGACCGGACCATAGATTTCAAACTGCCGGACATCGACAATAGCATCCTGGCCTTTTCGCGGGGTCAACTGCTGCAAGGGGTCGTCTGATTCAGCAAAGGAGCGATGCAGAAAAAACACGGCAACTTTGTGGGGGCCCGCTGTAGTCGTCAGGGGAATATCGCGTATTCTTGCATTAAGGGCATCCACAGCCGGGGCGCGCAGCTTGTCCAGTTGCTCCGCTTCCTCCATGCCGCCAATGGTCGTTTCGAAAAACTTCCTGCCACCAATAGTGGCGATCAGAGTATTACCATGCTCCATACTGCCAACTGCCAGCCCCGATGCCATGCTGGCAATATTCAACAGATAATCACCATCACTGGGGAAATAATGCTCCACTACAGCGCCGCCACGGGAACCCAGTGGCAAGCCATCAATATGAAATGACTGTCCAACCGTTGAAAAGGAATACGGCGTACCCGATGCTCTGGCTGATGACGAACCAATCGCCTGCTCACTGACCACTCTGGCAGCGCCAAGGTACTGATCAATAAAAGAAGGTGTTACCTGCAGGGCGGTTGCTATATTGTCAAAACCATCCTCAGCACCATCAACCGGAAGCAGCGCCGCCGGATCAATATCCAGCTTTAACAAATCCCTGATGGCATTGGCATATTCAGTGCGGTTCAGGCGATGCAGCAGTTTCTCACCCGGATCAACAAATTCTGCAGGCTGATCAAGGTTACCCTCCAGCCAGGCAACAAATTGATTGATCTGCTGATTGGCAGGCTTTTCCTGGCCCGGAGGTGGCATCATTCTGCCACGCAGCTTTCGTACCACTTTTTCCCAGACCTCGGCATCTGCACTAATGGCATTGTGATCCATCAGATCAAAGGCAAGCCCTCCGCTGTAATCATCGAGATTGTGGCAATCGACACAATATTCATTGAGCAGGGCCCATTGTGTTTCCGCCTGCGCCTCCAGCTCTGACGGCGAAAGAATGGCCGTCTCAACTGGCATATCGGCAACATCTGATCCGTCGTTATCGCTACAAGCCGCCAGTAACAGAAATGAAGCCATTAACACGCCGGCCCTGAATTTCAGGCCAAGGCTATTCACGGACTTTGTTGGAGGAACTATAACCATGGTGTTATTTTTTTATTACTTTTATGCTTCCAATACTTTTTAATTTAATTATTTCTTCGCAGCGTTAGCTTACGGAATATTTAATAATCTGAAATTCTGGGCATCGCGATAACGTCCCTGAAAACTCTGGAAAGCCAGTGTCATAAACAGGGTTGGGTCACCCATTTGCGCCTCAAATTCTGCGGTGTGCTTTTCTGCCAGTATATCGTCAAGATCATAGCTGCTGATTACTGAAGCATGAAGGCGGTCAAAAATAGTCAGGTACATCTGGTTTTGCGCCTTGAGTTCATCGAGGTTCATGATGCCACCCCAGGCTGGAATGATGCGGGTATTCTGATCCGGCACCGTCAGCAGTGAAACAAAACTATCCAGCATGCCTCCAATATAACCCCCGGTACTCCAGTCTATTTCAGGCCAGCGACCATTGGACACCAGGCCACCGGTAACCAGTACATTTTCTTCTTCAAAATACACCCAGATATCACCATCGGTATGTGCATTCCACAAAAAGCCATAATACACCGAGCGATCACCCAACTGCAGCACACCATCATCCCAAAGCGTTGTTACAGGCAGGCCTGCCTCGGGCAGTGGGGCATACTTTTTGTCAGCCCAGCGTTGCCACACGTGAGTACTCAGCCAGAGCATGGTGTTTTCGTGAGCTATAATTTCAACGCCGGCGGAACCCAATGGCACATTGGCTCCGGTCTGTTCCCGATGCCACTGGGTGTTTATGAGGGCTCTGATGGGAACACCGGGAAAGGCCTCTTCAACGACCTGACGTAAACTGTCATACCAATCGGCATGCCCACCATCTACAAGAATA